>JBFMBT010000160.1:0-15078 GCA_040754875.1 Verrucomicrobiota bacterium
GCGCGGGGTCTCAATCTGTACCGCAAAGAAGTTCTGGCTCAGGAACACATCTTCCACTCCGTCCCCGTCGTAATCCCCCACGTTCACCCCAAAGCCCGGCGCCAGTTGCGCCTGCACCGGCAGCGGCTGCGCTTGAAAGCTCTTGCCCCGGTTCAGAAACACCATGTGCTCCAGGGTGTTGGCTTCCACCACGCGGGCCCCTTTCAGTTTGTCCCCGTATATCTCTTCCAGCCCGCAGCTCCCGAAGGCCAGATAGGTCGGCGTGCGTTCCCGGATGAATGGCATCGCCCGCGACGAACAGCTCAAACCCCGTTCGGGCACCAGTTTGCCCATGCGTTTGTCGAAGTGGGCTTCCACGATGTCCACGCTCCCGTTGCCATCAAAGTCGCCGTAATAGATTTTCAACGGTTCGAGCACGTTGTAGGCGTGTTCATACTTGCTGTTGCGTCCCCAGTTGCTGGCCACGATGTCCAGGCGTCCATCCCCATCGAGATCCCCCAAGGTCACGCCGTTCCACCACCCGGTGTATCCGCTCAAGCCCAGTTCGCGGGTGGCTTCGCTGAACTGGCCGCGGTCATTGCGGAACACGCGCACGGGGCCCCATTCGCACGCCAGCACCAAGTCCATGTCTCCGTCTCCATCGAGGTCGCCCAGCACCGACCCGCTCACCAAACCCATCTGCGGCCATTCCTGCGCCAGTTGCCATTTTCCGTTGTCATTGCGATAGAGCCGCGAGCCAGCCGGTTCGGGGTATTTCCCCGGCACGGTTCGCCCGCCCACAAACAGGTCCAAATCTCCGTCCCCGTCCACGTCGCCCAAACTCATCGGGCCAGTGCTGGACGTGTGTCCCGGCAACCCGGACTCCAGGTTCCAGCGCGAGTCCCGGCTGAATTCGAAACCCTGGGCCGCAGGCAATTCGCCGTCGCCGCTTTCAAAATTCGAAAGCCCGACCACCAGCGAACGCTTGCCGTCCGGGCGGGCCCAACCAAGCACCGTAGTCTGATCAATCAACACCTGCGGACTATCGTGACGCGCGAAGCTCCCTTTGCCGTCGTTCACCATCACCGCCAGGTTGCCCCCGCGTCCACTCGCGACAATCAGGTCCTCATCGCCGTCGTTATCCACATCGAACCACGCCAGGCCCGGCCCAAGCTGGCTGAGACGGTTCGGCAACAGCGATTGCCGCACGAAATCGTCGAAAGGCGCCTCGGTATGCTTGTGGTTGAGCCGCGCACTTTCATCGACAAACAACGGCCTGGCCCCGCGCGTGGGTTGCAACGGCGCCGGTTGTGCGCCACTTTCATCAATCACGTAAAGTTCATCCGGTTTCACGTCTGTCACCACGCTTTTCTTCCCATCGCGCCACGCTACCTCCAGGCGCATCGGACCTTTGCCCGCCGCAAACACGCGCAACGAATCGCAACCCGAGGCATACACGCCCCCGGCAATCACCTCGGTCGTCTGTTCCACCGGGCCGCCGACCAGTTTGATTCTCGCACCGATGCCTTGCGTGTTCGACGCGCGGCCCCTCAAACGCACGGCCACACGCGGAGCAATCGTGTCGTTACGATACACCTCCGGTTCGATGTCGGTGTTGTTGATCACCGCGTCCAGGTCCCCGTCGTTGTCCAGATCCGCCAGCGCCATCCCCCCAGACACCGCCGCCGTCCGAAAGCCCCACTGACTGCTCACATCTTCAAATTGCAGATTCCCTTTGTTGCGGAAGATGAAATTGCCGGTGTTCAGGTTCGGATACAGCTTGTCCATTTCACGCCGTTGCGCCGGGGTGAGCGGCCCCATCTGTTCGACCCTCTTGATGGTGTCCGAATCCATGTAATCGCGCTCCATGCCGGTCGTGACGAGCAGGTCCTCATAACCATCAAGGTCCACGTCCAGGAAGATAGGCGACCAAGACCACTCGGAGGCCTTGATGCCCGCGAATTGCGCGAGCTCCGCAAATGTGCCGTCGCCCCGATTCAACTGGAGCGTGTTCTGCATGATCTGCGGACGGTCATCGATCATCCCCAGCACAATCGGCGTGGGTTGCATTTCGCCCATCTGCGTTTTGCGACGCGTATGGTCGCGGCTCAGCATGTCCACGCTGAAGAAATCCAAGTGCCCGTCGCGGTTGATGTCCGCAAAATCCACGCCCATCGAAAAGCGCGTGGTGCGCCGCAACGCCAGTTTTGAGATCGCGTGAAACCGCCCGTTGCCGTCGTTGATCCAGAAGCGGTCCGGCGTCAGGAAGTCATTGCACACATACAAATCGGGATCGCCGTCGCCATCAACATCCCGAAACGTCGCAGCCAGTCCCCAGTCCGCGGGAAGCGTCATCGGTTTGCCGTCCTCATCGAAGAAGCGGCCGTCCGCTTCGGTGATCGGCGTGAAGTTTCCCTTTCCGTCATTAACATACAGCATATCCTGAACGCCGCGCTCCTCGATTTGGTAAGTTGCTTCGTTCCCGTTCCACATCGTCAGCACAAGAAAGTGTTGCAGAAAATATTGCGTGGGCCGCACGCCGGCCTTGAGGCGCTGGCGTTCGCTTTCCACCATTTCGCGGAATTGCTGGGGCGGCATCTGGGACTTCAACGTGTTCTGCGCGTAGCTGGCCACGTAAAGGTCGAGGTCGCCGTCGCCATCGATGTCCGCCAGCGCCAGCGAGGTATCGCCGCCCGAGTTGGTGCGCCGCCACGGCATCTTTGCGTTTTCGGTGAAATGCCCCTTGCCATCGTTCATCAGCAGCGCGCTCTGGCCAGACAAGGAAACCGCCACCAAATCCAGGTCGCCGTCCCCATCCACATCGGAGAAGGATGCGCCGTAAAACCCGTTGGTCACGGCGGCCAATCCGGACGCTTGCGTTGCGTCTTCGAATTTCCATCCTCCCAGGTTGCGATACAAGCTCGCGGGACCGTTCAGTCGGCAGATGAACAAGTCGCATCGACCGTCACCATCGACATCGCCAGCAGCAAGACCCGGATTTTTCACGTGATAGGGCGAGGGAATCCGCGCGTTCTCCGGCGTGGGCGTAAAATGGATTCCTACCGAACGTGACGGCAGTTGAGTGAAACCGGTTTTGCCTTGTTTCGGAACCGATAGCGCGTGGCGCTCGACTGTCGATGCGTTGGCGACCGCCACGCCCGCGGTGAGCATACCAAACAGCCATGTGCACAAACGACGCATACGTTACCGGCTCGCTCTCAGTTCGCCGCCCGGGTTGACGACCAATTCTTTGCTGCCCGCCGGGATCTTGGTGCGGGTTTCCTTGCCACCGGGCCAGCGGACCCACAAGTTCTCCGGCTCCCCGGCCTTGCCCAACACTTGCACCGCCGAGTCCTGCGACCAATAGCCACTGCCCGCCAAGATGGCTCGCACGGGGCCTTTCTTCCCATCCGCATATTCCAACCGCATCACCGCCCCAATCCCGCCCGGATTCTCCGCCCCTCCTGCCAATCTTACGCGTATCCCCGGCTTGCCTCCCACGTTCCGATACAGCTTGGTCTCCGCCCCGTTCTGGCTCACCACCAGGTCCACCCGTCCGTCCGCATCAAAGTCACACAACGCGCTGCCTCGTTGTTCCCCATACACCTTGATTCCGCTCTCTTGTCCCGGTACAGCCACGAGGTTGCCCTTCCCGTCGCCCCGCAGCCACATCCCCCGCCCTCCGTCATTGCGCGGGGTTTCAATCTGCACCGCAAAGAAGTTCTGGCTCAGGAACACATCTTCCACTCCGTCCCCGTCATAATCCCCCACGTTCACCCCAAGGCCCGGCGCCAGTTGCGCCTGCACCGGCAGCGGTTGCGCTTGAAAGCTCTTCCCCCGGTTCAGAAACACCATGTGCTCCAGGGTGTTGGCTTCCACCACCCGAGCCCCTTTGAGTTTCTCCCCGTAGATCTCCTCCAGCCCGCAGCTCCCAAAGGCCAGATAGGTCGGCGTGCGTTCCCGGATGAATGGCATCGCCCGCGACGAACAGCTCAAACCCCGTTCGGGCACCAGCTTGCCCATCCGTTTGTCGAAGTGGGCTTCCACGATGTCCACGCTGCCGTTGCCATCAAAGTCGCCGTAATAAATCTTCAACGGCTCCAGCACGTTGTAGGCGTGTTCATACTTGCTGTTGCGGCCCCAGTTGCTGGCCACGATGTCCAATCGCCCGTCGCCATCGATATCTCCCAAGGTCACGCCGTTCCACCACCCGGGGTAACCGCTCAAGCCCAGTTCGCGGGTGGCTTCGCTGAACTGGCCGCGGTCATTGCGGAACACGCGCACGGGGCCCCATTCGCACGCCAGCACCAAGTCCATGTCTCCGTCGCCATCGAGGTCGCCCAGCACCGACCCGCTCACCAACCCCAGCTGCGGCCAGTCCTGGGCCAGTTGCCATTGGCCGTTGTCATTGCGATAGAGGCGCGAGCCGGCCGGTTCGGGGTATTTCCCCGGCACCGTTCGTCCGCCCACGAACAGGTCCAAATCTCCGTCCCCGTCCACGTCGCCCAAACTCAGGGGGCCGACCATCGGCTCGGCCAGTGGCACCGTCTCGCCCACGGCCCAACTGGCGCCCAAGCCGAAGGCCTGCACGGAGGACAACGCGCCCATGGGCTCTTCAAAGTTGGAGATGCCCACCAGCAGGCGCGCCGTTTTGCTCCCCTGCGGCCACGCCACCAAGCCGGTGGTGTCGGAGGTCAACGCCGGTGTTTCGTAGCCTTTGAACCCGCCTTGCCCGTCGTTCTTGAGCAGGGTCAGTTTGCCGCCGTTGCCGCTGCCGATGACCAGGTCTTCATCGCCGTCGCCATCGGCGTCCACCCACGCCACGCCCGGTCCCAACTGGCTCAGCCGGTTGGGCAGCAGGGGTTGCCGGACAAAATCGTCAAAGGCTCGTTCGCCATGGCGATGTCTGAGCTTATAGCTCTCATCGACGTAATAGGGTTCGGGCAGGTGCGGCGGAGTTGGTTTCGTGGCTTCGGAACCCCTTTCGTCAATCACATACAGGCGGTTGGCCTTCACGTCTTCGACCACGCTCTTCCTGCCGTTGCGCCACGTCACTTCCAGACGCATGGCTCCTTGGCCGGCCGCAAACACGCGCAGGGGGTCGCTGCCCGAGGCATACACGCCCCCGGCAATCACCTCGGTGGTTTGTTCCACCGGACCGCCCACCAGCTTGAGCTTGGCGCCAATGCCCTGGGTGTTCGGCGCGTTGCCTTTCAACCGCACCGCCACGCGCGGGGCATTGCTCTCGTTGCGATACAGTTCCGGCGCCGACCCGGTGTTGTTGATCACCACGTCCAAATCGCCGTCGTTGTCCAGGTCCGCCAGCGCCATCCCCCCGCTCACCGCCGCCGTCCGGAAACCCCACTGCCCGCTCACATCGTCAAATTGCAAATTCCCCTTGTTGCGGAAGATGAAGTTCGGCGTCGCCAGCGTCGGAAACAGCGCCTCGCGCGCGAGAAATTGTTCCGGCGTCAGCTCGCCTTGCTTTTCAATCATCTGCCCGATCTTGTTCGCTGCGTCGGCATCCATGTAATCGCGAATCATCCCCGTGGTGATGAGCAGGTCCTCGTAGCCATCGAGGTCCACATCCAGGAACACCGGCGACCACGACCACTCGGAAGCCTTGACGCCGGCGAACTGCGCGATCTCCGCAAACGTGCCGTCGCCGCGATTCAGGAACAGCGTGTTCTGCATGATCTGCGGACGGTCATCGATCCGCCCGATGCTCACCGGCGTGGGACGCATCACGCCCATCTGGGTTTTGCGGCGCGTGTGGTCGCGGCTCAACATGTCCACGCTGAAGAAATCCAGGTGCCCGTCGCGGTTGATGTCCGCAAAATCCACACCCATTGTGGACGAACTGATGCGCCGCACCGCCAGCTTCGGCGCCATGCGAAAATAACCCGCGCCATCGTTCAACCAGAAGCGATCCGGCGTCCAAAAGTCATTGCAGACATAAATGTCCGGCGCGCCGTCGCCATTGACATCCCGGAACTGCGCGGCCAGCCCCCAATCCGCCGGCAACGAAACCGGCCTGCCCTCTTCATCGTAGAATCGCTTGTCTGCATCCGTGACCGCCTTGAAGTTCCCCTTGCCATCGTTGAGATAGAGCGTGTCCGGAAACCCATTTTCCTCGACGGTCAACTGTGGTTGCCCATCGACGAAATTGGTTATCACCGTGTAACGAGCCAGAAACTCCGCCGAAGGTTTTCCGCCCGCCATCAACTTCTGCAATTCCGGCACGGCACGCCTGTCGAATTCATCGAGCGATATCGCATCCTGCGTGATTGTTTTCAGATAACTCGTCGTGTACAGATCGAGGTCGCCATCGCCGTCCACGTCCGCCAGCGCCGCCGAAGTGTCACCAGCGATATCCGACTGCCGCCACGGCACGTTGGCTTCCGTGAAATGTCCCTTGCCATCGTTCAGATAGAGTGCGTTCTTCGCCCCCAATGACACCAGCAGCAGGTCAAGGTCTCCGTCGCCATCGACATCGGCGAACACCGCGCCGCTGGACTTCGGCGCCTGCGCCACCAAGCCGGCCCTGGCCGTGATGTCCTCGAACCGCCAGTTGCCAAGATTGCGGTAAAGAACGTTCGTCGTGTTCATCCCGCAGAAAAACAAATCGCACAAACCGTCGCCATCGACATCCCCCGCAGCCAGTCCCGCGTTGTCCACAAACTGGGTATGTCTGCGTTTCTGGAGAGCAACCGACCCGCTGAATTGGACGCCGACGTCGGCCGGAGTCATCTGTGTGAAACCCGCTTTGCCCGACACCGGCACTAACAGGGCGGATTCCTTGAAGTGCGCGCCCGACTGGACACGATAATTCGTCCCCAAGAACGCCACGCACACCAACATCACACCCGCATGAAACCTTATTCTGCTGCCTGATGCGTTCGGCATGGTCACAAATCGATATGCTTGGTTGAGCAAGGCAAGCGAGGAGATGCGCGCGTGCGACGTGGCTCAACGGAAATTGCAATCGGCATCCTATATCGTCCCTGCAAGGGCGGCAATCTTCCATAGCCTTTTTTGGGGAGAATCCTTGCCTTGGAACAAGTTGTGCCGAATCACCCCGGAATAAATCCGCTTCACCTCAAGAACCGGCCGGTTTGCCCCCCTGCTCTCCTTCAATCCGCTTCAAATCTTCGGCCAGAAATCTCGTCACATCCTTGAACTTGGGCACATTGTCGGGATTCACCGCCATCAAAGTCTTGTGCGCCTCCAAACAGGTGCGCGTCACTTCCGCCTTGTCCGCGCCGGTCTCCGGCGCCTTGTCGAAGGCGGTGAACGGGTTCGGCCCCGTGCTCGCATGAAACAAATAATTCACGCCCAGGTTCTCCAGCAGGTCGCTGATCTTGCGGCTCGGATTGAGCAACTCGATCGTCGTCGGTGGCGCGCCGGATTCCGCGAGCTTCAACCCGAAGCCGGTCAGCACTCCCAGAAACGTACTGTCCATGAGCAGGCAGTCCGTGAGGTCCAGAATGAATTTCTTTGTCCCCCGTTCGCGCAACTCCGTCACCAGCGTCTTGAAATCGACGCTCGAATTGAAATTCGCGCGCCCCGAAATCTTGATGCACGCCACCGCGTCCGCTGCGGACACCTGAATGCTGGCCGACGGAATACTCATGAACAACTTCCAATACCTGTGCTAAGGTTCAAGCGGAACGACCGAAGGTCAAGGAATCTCGTTCCTCCCGATAGTTTACGCCGCTTTGGCCGCAGTTCCAGCGGGACGCGCAACAATCTGTGTCAACGTCTGCTGCAACAACAACGCCTCGTCCAGCCGGCTCCCGACCAGTTGCGCATTGCACAACAGCAGCCGGTCCATCGCGGCAATCAATTCCTCAAGTGTGTAGTTTTGCGCATGCTGCGCCGCCTGATGCAGCACAAACGGATGTATCGCCAGCGGGTTCAACCGCCGGTCCTTCGGCAACCCATCCGTTGGCACGCGTTCCAATTGCGTCTTGAACCGGAAATATTCTCTCTCCGGTTTGATCCATTTCAATCGCACCATCTCTTTGACGAAAATCATCGTCCGCACCTTCGATATCAACCCGTACAACAAGCCAATCGCCGATTTGTCGCGATCGGTCTTCATGTCCCAAAGTTCCTCGTCCAGCCGCTTCAACACCTTCGGCAAATCGCGTTCGCCCAGCGCTTCGCCCAGGCCAAAGGCGCGCGCCAGTTTGTTGCGCGTGACAATCGCCTCGACGTCCCGGCCCGTGATGGACTCGCGCTCACCGGCGTAAGTGGCGAGTTTCTCCGCTTCGCTGACCAGTTGCCGCGAATTCGGCCCCACCAGGTTCACCAGTTTCGCCAGCGCCTCCGGCGCAATCTCCTTGCCGAGCGTCTTCAACTGCCGCTCCGCGATGTCCTCCGCCTTGCTGACCCATTCCTTGTCGTCCATCGACAGGCCGGCGCACACTTCCACGCGGCCGATTTTGTCCAGTGTCTTGAAAAATGACTTCCGCTTGTCCACTTCACCCGCGCTGATCACCAGCCGCACGTCGCGCCAGTCGAACGCCTTGAGTTCCTGCGCCAGATCGGTCATTGCCGCACCCACCGCCGCCGCTGACGAAGTGCGGTCCGTGCCGAGGAAGCTGCAATTCTGAAACCAGACCACCTTGCCGCCGCCGAAGAAGGGAAGGGTTTGCAACGCCTCGCGCAATTTCGCCACCGCGCGCAACGCCTCGCCGCTGTTGCCCGCCGCGGCATCGATCTGCTCGTGATCCATGCCGCCGACTTCCTGGCACCATTTTTGGAAAAGCTGGCGGGCCTTTTGTTTGACGGCGAACTCATCCTCTCCACAGATGAGCGCAACGGGCGCTGGGGAACTCGCGGCGGGGGGCATTGGTCAGGGTTCTGTCTCGCCGCCGTTTTCGTTGATGCGTTCGAGGATGCCCGACATGTCCTCCACCGACTCGAAGAGCTTGGCGGACACGAAAATCGGCCGGCGCTGGGCCGAAGCCAGCGCCAGACAATCGCTGGGCCGCGCGTCAATCTCCACAATCTTGCGCCCCAGCTCGTTTTGCTGCTGCAAAATCAACCGCGCAAAATACGTCGAGTTCTTCAATTCGTTGATGACGATGCGCTCGACCGTGATGCCAAATCCGTTCAACACGTTGAGCATCAAATCGTGCGTCAACGGCCGCTCCTTCGGAACATCGCGCAGGAACATGCTGATGACCGCCCCCATGCTGCTCTCCACTTGAATGACGAATACCTTGTCGTCGTTTCCCACAAATATCGCGTGACCACTGTTCGTGGGAAGAATTCCACGGATTGTGACAGGCACCACGTCTTTCTTCATAGCTCTAGTGTACTCGGCCCATGCCAAAAAACAAGCCTCTTGCTTTCGCGAAAATTGCCCGGCGCAAAACCGGAAAAGCCTCGCCAGCCAATGCCGTCCTTGCCCGCGTTAACCTACCGTGATTTGACCTCGCCCCGCTTTTCGCGCACTCTATCGCCCATGGGCAACACGTTTGGTCACCTGTTTCGCATCACCACCTGGGGTGAATCCCACGGCGGCGGCGTCGGCGTCGTCGTGGACGGCTGCCCGCCGCGCCTTGCCCTCACCGAGGCGGACATTCAGCCCGACCTTGACCGCCGCCGGCCCGGTCAGTCGAGCATCGTCACGCCCCGCAAGGAAGGCGACCGCGTCCAGATTCTTTCCGGCACCTTTGAAGGCAAGACTTTGGGCACGCCCATCAGCATGTGGGTCAAGAATGAGGACATGCGCCCCGAGGCCTACAGCGAAATGGCGACGAAGTTCCGCCCGTCCCATGCCGATTACACGTATCAGGCCAAGTTCGGCATCCGCAACTGGCAGGGCGGCGGCCGCACCAGCGCGCGCGAAACCATCGGACGCGTCGCCGCCGGAGCGATTGCCAAAAAACTGTTGCGCGAGCGCTTCGGCGTCGAAGTGCTTGCCTACGTCAAGCAGGTCCAACGCCTCGTCGCTGACGTCGATCCCGAGAAGGTCAAGCTCAAGGACATCGAATCCAACATTGTCCGTTGCCCTGACCAGGCCACCGCCCAACGCATGATCCGCCTCATCGAAAAGATGCGGCGCGCGGGCGACAGTGTCGGCGGCATCGTCGAGGGCGCGGCGCGCGGCGTGCCGCCGGGCTGGGGCGAACCGGTGTTCGACCGGCTTGAAGCGGACCTCGCCAAGGCGATGTTGAGTTTGCCCGCATCCAAAGGGTTTGATGTGGGTTCGGGCTTCGGCGGCATCACGTTGACCGGCCTTCAGCACAACGACCCGTTCCGCATGAAGGGCGGGAAAGTCCACACCATGACCAATCGCTCCGGCGGCATTCAAGGCGGCATCTCCAACGGCGAAACAATCTACTTCCGCGTCGCCTTCAAGCCGGTGGCCACGGTCATGCACGAACAGGACACGGTGGACGTCCATTTCAAGAACACGACCCTCAAAGGCCGTGGCCGCCACGACCCCTGCGTCCTTCCCCGCGCCGTGCCGATGGTGGAAGCGATGACCGCACTCGTGCTGATAGACCATGCCTTGCGGCACAAGGCGCAATGCGGCGAGTGATTCACTCTTCACGCCTCAACATCTCCAATCTCCGTCTTCCCCTGAAAGATGCGGAACATCAGCCAGTGGATAAGGAAGCCACACGCGAACCACACGAGGAAGAATAGAACCAGCCGGTTGCGGCACTCGCGCCAGACCCAATCGCCATAATCAAATGGCGGCGGTGGCGCCGTTTCTTCCTGTTCGATGCGCCGCGCGTAACTGCTGAGCGCGCCACCGGTGTTCTTCAACGACGCGAGACGAAAGCGAAACGCCTTCTCGGTTTCTTCGCGGGTGATTTTCTCGAATTGCGGGCCGGGCGCGCGAAAATAGGGGTTGGTTGACCACTTGCCGCCCGCCGCGAGCAGCAGGCCCCACAAAATCAACCCAATGATGAACGCGCGCCGGTCCATCGTCTGACTCCTCACTTCGCGCGTTGGTGCGCGAGAACCACTCTACATCGGCGGCTCCGTGGCCCCGCGCCACCACGCCATGATCTCCGCCTGCTTGAACACCCAGATCGTCGCCGCAATGGCGATATACGGCCCGTAGGGCAGGCGGCTCGACCATTCCTGTTTGCGCATGAGCACCAGGCTCACGCCGACAATCGAACCGATGATCGAACTGACCATAAGCGAAAACACCACGCCCGGCCACCCGATGAACGCGCCGATTGCCGCCATGAACTTCACGTCGCCCAACCCCATCGCTTCCTGCGGCAGCACCACCTTGTCCGTCACCGCTTCCATGTGCGGCACGTCCTCGGGGTTCATCTTCTCGTCGTCCACCTCCAGCGTGTCCGGGCGCAGGCGCACCAACACATCCTTGTAACACCGATCCACCAGTTCGAGCTTCTTCGCGTGGAAAACGATCGTGTCCGATTTGCGGTAAAAGATGTCTTCAAACGGCACCACCTGGCCCGGCAGATGCAAATCGGTTTCCGTGAAAATCAATTTGGAATCATGCTCCATTTCCAGGGTCTTGCGGCCAAACAACAATTTCCCGCCGCGCAAAATCGCATACACGAGCCCGCCGCCCACCGCCATGCCGATGGCGCTTTCCTTGATCGAATCCGGCCGCGACGCCGCGCCGTGCAACACCGGAAACGCCGCCGCCGCGAGAAAGCCCACCACCATGCCGCCAAACGTGATTTCGTCGGGAATGATGAAATGCTCGAAATCAATGAACGTCGCCACGATGAAGCCCGAGAACAGCACGCAGTAGATGATGGCGAGCATCGCCGACTGGTCGCCGAACGAAACCCAGGACGTCATATAGACCACGCCGGTCAGGAACTCGACGAGGAAGTAGCGGATGGAAATGGGCGTGCCGCAAAACGCGCAGCGTCCCTTCAACTGAAGCCACGAAATGATCGGGATGTTGTAGTACCACGGAATCAGTTTCTGGCATTTGGGACAATGCGAGCGCGGCGACACGATGCTTTGCCCGAGGGGGACGCGGTAAATGATGACGTTGAGCAGGCTGCCGAAGATGCAGCCGTACACAAAGAACGTCAGCGCCCAGAAATCAAATGGGACCAGCGCCCAGGCTTCCTTGTCAAACATGCAGGGTTGGGTTGAAGTGCCGGATTGGCGCGCCGGCCGTGCCGTTCAGCGCGTGTTTGCCGTCGTTTGCCCGCGGTTCAGCCATAGACATTGTGTTCCAGAGCCTGTCGCATTACCCCGACCGGGGCGGTTTTGCCAGACCATATTTCCAGCGCGCGCGCGCCCTGATACAAAAGCATTCCCAATCCGTTGGCCGTTTTGCACCGCGCGGCCTTCGCCAGTTTCAACAACGGCGTCTCCGCCGGCCGATAAATCATGTCATACACATGCGCGGCGTTGCGCACCGGAAACTGCGTCACCTCCAGCGGCAGCGCATCGTCGGCCTTCAGCCCGAGTGACGTTGCGTTCACCAGCAAATCCACTGTCCCGCCGCCCTGCGGATACCCCACCGTCACGGGCACCTTCGGGAAGCGCTCGCGGATCGTTGCCGCCACTTCCTCGGCCTTGCTGGCGGTGCGATTCACCAGGAACAGCGCGCCCACGCCATCGGCCGCCAGTTTCAACGCCGCCACCCGCCCTGCCCCGCCCGCGCCCAACAACAGCACCTTCGCGCCCGCCAGTTTCAGGCTCAAATCCTCGTGAATCGACTGCGTGATGGCATCGGCATCGGTGTTGAACCCGCGCGTCCGCACATCGCCCACCTGGTCCGGCTCGATTTGCGCCAGCGGCTTCCACTCGCCTTCCGGCGTCTTGCCCTCGAACCGGATGGTGTTCACCGCGCCCCATTGCTGCGCCGTTTCGTCCAGTTCATCCACCATGCCAAACGCCAGCAACTTGTGCGGCACGGTGAGATTGATGCCGAGGTAACCCATCGCCTTCGCGCCGGCGATGGCGTCGCGCAAATCATCGGGATGCACATCGAACGCCAGGTAACGCCAGTTCAACCCCAACTCCGCAATCCCCGCGTTCTGCATCGCCGGCGACGCCGAATGCTTGATCGGATGCCCAAACACCGCGCAATAACGCGTCGTCGCGGCTATCGGGTTGTTATGTGCGGGGAGATTCAAAACAACAGTTTTGTTTTCGCGTCCTAAAAAGTCACTTTGTAACTTCGCCCATCATTTGTGCGAGCTTCGCCAAAACCGTGACCGCTCAATACGCCGTAGCTCACGATTATCTCCATCATGAGGGTCGATCCAGGTTTCGTGCTCTTCAGTATGGCGTACGCCCGGCCCGACCCACCAACCGAATACACCGTTCCCTGACCTGATGCCGAGATTATCTGGCCCGAACTACTCGTGCCGGTGGCAAATGCCGACCCGAAGCTGAATGCTTCCTGATCGCGAATCGCAGAATAGTCGCCTTGGAGGATTTCACCGTCCGGCATTGAAACTGTGGCTTTGCCGTTCGTACCCATTCCGTCCGTAAACTTCCCAATTAGCACCTCGCCAGTTTCGAAGTTGGCGAATTGAGCACGCCGTGTGATGCATGCGGATTGGAACGTAAGTGTGATGAGTAACAGCCCTAAGCAGAGTCTCTGCATATTGTTCTAAAACCCTTTCTACTCCTAAATCCTTCCCGGCGGCGGCATCTTCCCGCCCATCTTGGCCATCATTTTCTGGAACTTCCCCATCTTTTTCATCATGTCCTGCATCTGGCCGAACCGCCGCAACATGCTGTTCAACTCCGCCACGTTCACGCCGCTGCCCTTGGCGATGCGCACCCGCCGCTTCGCGTTCAAGATCTGCGGATGCCTCCGCTCCTGCGGCGTCATCGCGCAAATCATGCCTTCCATCCGGCGAAAATCCTTCTCGCTCTTCTGCAAGTCCGCGCCTTTGATCATCTCGCCGCCGCCCGGCAACATCCCGATGATGCTTTCCAGCGAGCCCATCTTTTTCATCTGCCGCAACTGCTCGAGAAAGTCCTCCAGGTTGAACTGGCCGCGGCGCATCTTTTCCTCCAGCCGCTTGGCGTCCTCCTCATCCACCGCTTCCGCCGCGCGCTCGACCAGGCTGACCACGTCGCCCATGCCCAGGATGCGCGTCGCCATGCGCTCCGGATGAAACGGCTCGAAGTCATCGAGCTTCTCGCCCACGCCCGCGAACTTGATGGGCTTGCCCGTGACCGCCTTGAGGCTCAACGCCGCGCCGCCGCGCGCATCGCCGTCCAGCTTGGTGAGAATCGCGCCGGTGATGTTGAGCGCCTTGTCGAAATGCGTCGCCACATTCACCGCCTCCTGGCCCGTCGCCGCATCGAGCACCAACAGAATCTCCTGCGGCTTCACCAGGTCGCGCAACCGCACCAGTTCCTGCA
The DNA here is from genome assembly GCA_040754875.1 of Verrucomicrobiota bacterium. GTDB lineage: Bacteria > Verrucomicrobiota > Verrucomicrobiia > Limisphaerales > JBFMBT01 > JBFMBT01. Next base: position 14,335 of record JBFMBT010000160.1, read on the forward strand.
CCAACGGCTCGTCAATCTGCAACCGGCCCGCCGTGTCGAAAATCAACGTATCGCGTTCGTTCGCCTTGGCAAACGCCAGCGCCTCGCGCGCAATCTTCAACACATCCGTCTCGCCGCGTTTCACCAACACCGGCAGGTTGAGCTGTTTGCCAAGCGTTTCGAGCTGGTCCATCGCCGCCGGCCGATATACATCCGCCGCCACCAGCAACGGCGCGCGCCCCTGCTTTTCCAGCAGCCGCGCCAGCTTGCCGCTGGACGTCGTTTTGCCCGAGCCATGCAAGCCCACCATCATCAGGCACGCCGGGTCGCCGCTGATGTTCAGCCCCGCGTTGGTCGAGCCGAGCAACTGCACCAGTTCATCGTGGATGATTTTGATGATCTGCTGGCCGGGATGAATGCTCTGAATGACCTGCTGCCCAACGGCTTTCGACTTGACGCTCTCGATGAAATCGCGCGCGACCTTGAAATTGACATCCGCATCCAGCAAGGCCATGCGCACGTCCCGCAACGAATCGCTGACGTTGGTCTCGGAAATCTTTCCGAGCCCGCGCAGATTCTTGAAGACGTTCTGGAGCTTGCCGCTCAGTGAATCGAACATGCGGTTAACCTATGGTTCAATGCCCAAACTTCAAAGTGCAAAGTTGCCAGGCGTGATGCGTGATCCGTGATGCGTCTTGGGGGGACGCGGGTGGATGTCTTTGGAGCGGAGGTTGCGTACGGGATCGTGGGTAGCTTTCCGTTTTT
>JBFMBT010000161.1:0-14986 GCA_040754875.1 Verrucomicrobiota bacterium
CACGCGCCATGTCTTTCTTCGACTCCATCACGTGATAAATCGCCCCCGGATATTCCACACGCAGTTTGCGGGCCATGGCGGACAGGGGACAATCCGCTAAAATATATGAATATCAAGACCTGACCCCTTTTACCAACCTTTGGATTATTGCCACGGCTAACCTCTGTGCTTTTCGAGTTGCGTCGCGAACCTAGCATACTTTTGTCAGGGGGCCGGTTCGCCGAACTGCGCCCACCGGAAGGTTGAGCTTTCGCGCTGCTCTTTTCAGCTTTGGAATCCAATGGGCTGCTACCGCTGTGCGTTTTGATTTCGATTAGGTTGGTTATGGGCGGGCTTGGCAGCGCGTCGCGAACGGGGATGAATACGCCGGATTCAGCTCTGGCGAAGGCCGCAATTCCGATTATTATTGTCGTGATCAACATCGCTTTTTGGCGGCTTATTGTTAATTTCATATGCGCTCCCGGATCTGCATTATTTACGCTTTCTTTTAATGAAATTTCCCCAAATCCACATCACCAATCTCAAGCCCTGAAAAGCCATGAACGATCCGTACATAGAAAAAAGCGCGACGGGAACTAAAACAATCAACCACAGACTCCAACGGACGTATACACACAACACGATTGTGATGATCGTTAGCGCCAAGAAAAAAAGCGCGACTCGCGAGTTAAATTCTCCGAAAGCCATTCGTCCTCCTAAGGTAGCGCCGCACGTGTATTCACTTCTTCCATAAACAAGCTTCTGCCATGCTTTGTCATAAATACCGCCTCCCGCGCGAAATGATGTAACTCATGACGAATCACCCAATCAGGAGAATTTGGATTTAAAGCGAGCGCCAGAACCCTTTCTTTCCCCGACAATTCGAGATAGCCCGCCAACCCGAGGCCCTTGTCGCCAATTCGTTCCGCGTTTTGGAGAAGTCCAAAGAACGCCGCATGTGACTCCGGATCCGTCAACCCGTTCTTAATCAGAAATCGTGTGAGGGGTCGGTTCTTGATATTCATTATTTTGTCGCTGCCCGGCGCTGTTTATACAGGAGGTGCTGGGTGTAGCCCGTGCTGCCCATGTGCAACCGGTCGGCAATCCAACGCACCGGCACCGTCGTTTCCTGGCGCAGCCTCACCGCGATCGCCACCTTGCCCTGGTCCCCCTTGCGCCGCGTCTCCAGGTCCCCTTCCGTCCATTTCCGCCGCTTCAATTCCGCCCGCACCAACCGCTCGGCCTTCTCCTCCGCGCTTTCCTGCCGTTCCGGGCCAAAGTGTTCCGGCCCCACCCGCTCGCCCATCTGCGCCAGCAACTCCTTCCGAAACGCCTGGTCCCCCAGACACCAACCCCGCCGGATGCCTGCATACTCCTGTCCGTCGGCCTCCAAGCGCCGCCGTTCCATCAGATTCCCGAAGTGCCTGCGTCCGGCCGCGCTGTCCTTGGGAATGCCCAGGTCCCCCAGCACGCGGTCCACCCGCAGCCAGGCCGGCCGTTTGCGCGGCGGCGACAGATACCACACCAGGCTGCTCCACCGATACGCGCTCAGGCGCTGCTTGGGGCCGACCAGCCTGGCTCGCGCCGGATTCAGGTGCACATACTCGCACACGGTGCGCAGGTAACCGGTGCCGCTGCCATCGACGATCAACGCCTTGTAGCGCCCGCCAAACAGGTGGCCGGAGAGTTTGTGCCGCCGGTTGAACCGCCCGGTGTAGGTGCCCAGGAACCATTTCATGCCCGCGACGAGGTTGCCTTGGGGCGTCTCAACCACCAGATGAAAGTGATTGGGCATGAGGCACAGGGCATGCACCTGCCAGCCGGTCTTGGCGCACGCCTCATCCAGGGTGTCGATGAACGTCCGCCGGTCCTGGTCATCATGGAAGATGGGCTCGCGGCGGTCGCCACGGTTCATGACGTGATAAATCGCCCCCGGATATTCCACGCGCAATTTGCGGGCCATGGCGGACAGGGTAACAAACCCGCTATAATATGTCAATATCAAGAACTGACCCGTTTTCGACCCGTTTTCTGAGGCACAGGGCATGCACCTGCCGACCCGTCTTGGCACACGCATCATCCAAGGTAATAGTCTGTCACACCCATGTACCGCAGTTGCACCGCGTCCGTTCCCGCAGATATGACTTGCGGATTCTCAATCCGAAAGTTGTAGAGAAGCACGACGGCGTTAGCATCAAAGGCTATCTGCTCCCCACATATCGCCGCGAACTTCTCTATTATTTGAGCATCGTAAGAAAAACCACGAAGCAGTGCACGAATGGAGCGCTCCAGACAACCCAATCGCTCTGCCTCACGGAAATCTTCATCATAGCTCGGAATGCCGAAATCTCTCATCAATTGTGATGGAATCAATTCTCCGTCATCGGAGTACTGGAGTTGAACATACTCATTCAGCGCGCCTGCCGAACTTGATTGTCCGAGCCAAAGTGTGACAAAACCATTCTCTCTCATAGGCTTTAGGGCCTAAGCCCTTCTGGCGGATATTCCACGCGCAATTTGCGGGCCATGGCGGACAGGGTAACAACCTCCTAAAATATGTCAATATCAAGAACTGACCCGTTTTCGTTTTACGGAGGCGGTTCGGAAGCCCTCGAAGGTGTCCATGGACCAGAACCGGCCCGGGTCAGGGTTGTAAAAGCGTAAAGGGTCGCCCATTAGGGCGGGTAACCCTGGGCTGGCGCGGCTGGGGCGGCGAGAAAATAGGTTTGTCCGCCCTGTGCCGATGGGCTTTGATTCCGCCTTTGATGCAACCGGCGTCCACAGATACCGCCCAGTCGTGCGACCTTTGCGGCAGTCCGCAGTACCACATTTTCGCGCGCCAGGGCCGGCACGGCTCGCGCCTCAATACCGTCATCTGCGAGGGCTGCGGGCTGGTCTATACGAACCCGCGCCTCTCGGAAAAGGAGAACGAGTCCTTTTACCACGATGATTACTGGGGCGCGTACAAGAACCAGTCGATGCCGGATGAAAAGTTCTTCCGCCGGCGCGTGCCCAAGATCAAACCGTTGCTCAAGCAATTGCAGCCGCTGCTCCAGCCGGGCATGGCCATCCTCGAGGTCGGTTGCAGCGTGGGCGCGCTGCTCTCGCATCTCAAAACGTCGCTGGACGGCCAGGGCACGTTCATCGGCATCGAGCCGCATCGCGGCCACGCGCAATTCGCCCGCGAGCGCAAGGGCCTCGATGTCCGCTCCGGGCTGTTGCATGAAATCGCGCCGGATTTGCCGAAGGAAGGCTTCGACCTGGTGGTGATGAACCACGTGCTCGAACACACCACCAGCCCCACCGACGTGCTGGAAACGCTGCGCGGGTTGCTCAAGCCCGGCGGCCTGTTCGTCGTCGAAGTGCCGAACATCGAAGCGCCCGGTTCGCGTCTCTCGCACTTCTTCCATGTGGCGCATCACTATTGTTTTTCGCCGAACACGCTGAAGCGGCTCGCGCTCAAGACCGGCTTCGCCGTGCGCGAACTTGCCGCGCTCGATGGCGACCTGCCCGGCACGCGCCTCAACGCCGTGCTGCAAAAAGCCGCCGCGCCCGACCCCGCCGCCGCCACCTTGCGCGACGACCCGGCCGCCCGTTCGCTGGCCTTGCGCAAATACGAGCGCTGGTACTGGCTCACCGCCGCCAGCCTCCGCAAGAAGATCACCCACTGGAAACGCCAGCGGGCCTGATCCCCGGACCGCGAGCATCCTGCTCGCTTGGCCGCATGGCGGAGCACCCGGGTAGAGAAATTCCCAGCGCCTATGCGTGTCCGCCGCCCCGTTCGGACCGCGGCTGTCCCCAGCCGCAGCGCGCCTTTTGCAACCATCGCGCCGAGTCAGCTTCAACGTTCTCTCCGAGCATGTCGCCCGGCCCACGACACAATTCCTTCCGAACGCATCGCGCGTGCCTCCTCTCCCTCAACGGGGGAGGGACCGAGGGTGAGGGTGGTCAAATCTTTCGTGCGGTTTTTCCCTGCGCGGGAACGAACCTGCTTCCTGATTTTTCTGGCCTCCCAGCTTTCTGTCAGCCCGTCTGCAAAAACTGCAAACTCTGCAAACTATTATTTGCTCTTTTTGCATCAAACTGCCGCTTCCGCCCGCTTCCGCCCGATAACGGCAAAATAACTCCCGCGTTGACACCACGCCCCCTGTCCGGCTAAGCCAGCCCCAGCAATCATTACCATGCCCGCGCCCAGCATTCGCACCACCGTTGTCGGCAGCTACCCGATTCCCTCGTGGCTGCCGGTCGCCCCGTCCACGCCCAACCTGCGCGACGCCATCCTCGCCGTCATCAAGACGCAGGAACTGGCCGGCATCGATGTCATCTCCGACGGCGAGCTGTCGCGCTTCGACGTGAATCATCCCGAGACCAACGGCATGATCGATTACTTCGTGCGCCAGGTCGGCGGCATCGAAAGCACCTTGTCGCGCGATGAACTGGCCGCCTTCCGCCGCACCGCCGGCATGAAGTTCCGCACGCAACCGGCGGGCGTGGTGCGCGGCGCCATCACCGAAGGCACGCTGAACCTGCCCGCGTCGTGGAATGCCGTGAAGAATCTCACGCGCACGCCGATGAAATTCACCGTCACCGCGCCCTACATGCTTTCCAAGACACTGGTGAACGAGCATTACCGCACCTTGCGCGACCTCAACATGGCACTGGCCGCCGTGTTGCGCGCGCAAATCGCCGAGATTGACGCGCCGGTGGTGCAGGTCGATGAAGCCAACCTCACCGGCCATCCCGAGGACGCGAGCTGGGCGCATGAGCCGATCAATTACGTGCTCGAAGCCGTGAAGGGCGAGCGCGGCCTGCACCTGTGCTTCGGCAATTACGGCGGGCAATCCATCCAGAAAGGCTTTTGGAAACATCTGCTCAAGTTCCTGAACAACCTGAAGGTCGATCACCTCGTGCTCGAATTTGCGCGGCGCGGGTATGATGAACTCCCCATCTTCAAGGACCTGCGCAAGGACATCGCGCTCGGCGTCGGCGTCATCGACATCAAGGACAACGAAGTGGAATCGGCGGACCTGGTGGCGCAGCGCATTGAGAAGGCGGTGAAGGTGCTGGGCGCGGCGCGCATCAAGTGGGTCCATCCCGATTGCGGTTTCTGGATGCTCAGCCGCAGCGTGGCGGACCGCAAGATGGCTGCGCTGGTGGCGGGGCGGGATAAGTTTCTGGGGCGGTGACTGGTGGGCGCGTTCTGCCGCGTGGACAGCGTGGGCTGAATGAAGGTTCCTTCGCCCTCACCCTGGCCCTCTCCCCCGGGAGAGGGGAGGCGATGCTGCGCGTGTTGAATGTTCGGAGGCGCAATGGAGAATGCAGTCGTGGGCCATGCGTCAATCAGAGCCTCGTCACCTCGGCTGCTACAAAATGGAAGTTGATGGGGGCGGTTGCTTTCTGGTTTGTCTCCGGCGCGTTCCCCTTGCATATTGCGCTCCCGTGCGATTGACCATTTTCATTCTGTTGTTCGCCTGGACAATGCGGGCCGCCGCCAGCGAGCCCTGCCGCATTGAGGTCGTCGAGAAAGGCAGTGGCTGGCCGGTGCCGCTGGTGGAATTGCGCACCACACATCACGCGCGTTTCGTCAGCGACAACGCCGGCGTCATCGCCTTCGACCTGCCCGAACTCATGGGGCGCGAGACGTGGTTCAGTGTCGTCGGCCACGGCTACGAAGCGCCCAAGGACGGTTTCGGCCAGCGCGGCGTGCGCCTCAAACCGGAGCCGGGCAAGACGCTCAAGGTGGAAGTCACGCGCACCATCATCGCCAAACGCCTGGGCCGCCTCACGGGCGGCGGGCTCTTCGCCGAGAGCCAGAAGCTCGGGCGCGAACTGGACTGGCGCGATTCGGCGATCCTCGGTTGCGACAGCGTCCAGAATGCCGTGCATCGCGGCAAGCTGTTCTGGGCCTGGGGCGACACCGTGCTGCCGCATTATCCGCTGGGCATCTTCGACATGACCAGCGCCACCACCGCGGTGCAGCCGCTCAAGTCGTTCGAACCGCCGTTGCGCCTCCAGTTCGATTACTTCACCGATGCGCACGGCAAGCCTCGCGGCGTCGCCAAGATGCCCGGCGCCGGGCCCACGTGGGTGAGCGCGTATGTCAGCCTGCCGGACAAATCCGGCGCGCCCCGGCTGGTCGGCACTTACATCAAGGTCCGCGGCATGATGGAAGCCTACGAATGCGGCCTCTGCGTGTGGAACGACCAAACGGAATCCTTCGAGCAACATCGCGTGCTCTGGACCAAGTCCGACGCCGCGCCCAAACAACCGCCCGTGCCCGATGGTCATCCCGCGTTCTGGAAGGACAACCAGGGCCGCGAATGGGTTTATTTCGGCAACCCGCTGCCGCGGCTGCGTTGCGCCGCGACGTTCGAGGCGTGGCAGGATTCGTCGAAATGGGAACACCTCAAGCCACAGGAAAGCCTCGTGTCCGCCAGCGACGGCAAGCCCGTGAAACCGCACACGGGCTCCATTGCGTGGAACGCCTTTCGCAAACGCTGGGTCACCGTGTTCATGGAAAACTTCGGCAAACCCTCCGTGTTCGGCGAACTCTGGTATGCCGAGGCCGACGCGCCCACCGGCCCCTGGGGCAAGGCCGTCAAAGTCCTCACGCACGAAAACTACACGTTTTACAACCCGCGCCTGCATCCCGAGTTCACGCCGCCGGACTCACCGATCCTGATTTTCGAAGGCACCTACACCCAGCAATTCGCCAATAAACCCGAACCCACCGCGCGCTACGATTACAACCAGATTTTGTATCGACTGGATCTGGACGATGCGGCGTTGGAAGGGGCGAAGGGCGGGGGGAAATGACGAGTGATGAAGCCCAAAGAACGAAGGAAAGGTTGAAGTTCAGGGAGCCACGTTACCGGGAACGAGGACGTTGGCGAAAAGTCGCGGGGAACGCCAGGTTTGGGGATGCATTTCAAAGGTCGAAGGATGCGCTGGGGAGTTTCAAAGGTTTTTGAAATTGCCACGCTGCGGCCGGATGAAGGCGGGACTCCGAACCGACCGCGGGGTTCAAAGACCTTTGCGCACTTGGCGTCCTTGGCGTGAGGCATGCCGTTTCGCCGCGCCTCCGGGTTTGACTTTGGGCGGTTTGCCTTCGTATTGTCCGGCGGCTATTGTATTTAAAAAGCGTGTTGTTTCCGCCCTCCTCAACAACATCAACGGCCAGGGTCGTCATCACCGGCGCAGGGATCATCACGGCGCTCGGCCAGGGATGGAGAGCCAATGCCGACGGCTTCCGCACGGGCCGCACGGCGTTCCGGCCCGTTTCTGTCTTCGACGCGTCGCGCCAGCGTGTCCAGGTGGCGGCGGAAGTGGATTTGCCGGAAGACCCGCCCGCCACGGCCCTGAGCCCGCGGCGCTTGAACCGCATGGACCGCGCGGGGCGCATGTTGTTGCTGGCCGCGCTGGAGGCGTGGCAACAATGCGGCTGGGAAATCGGCTCGGTATTTCCCATGGTGTTCGGCACCACCAGCGGCGGGATGCCCCTGGGTGAAGCGTATTTTCGTCACGCGGTGGAAAATCCGTTGTCGCATCAACAGCAAGCCACACGCGTGACGAATTACCAGGCGCAGCAACAGGCGCTGGATCTCGCCGACGCGCTCGGTGTCAGCGGTTCCGCCACCATCATCGCCAATGCCTGCGCCTCCGGCGCCAATGCTGTGGGCCACGCCTTCGACCTCGTGCGCCACGGTCGCGCCGAACGCGCGCTGGCCTGCGGTTACGACGCGCTCAGCCACATGGTGTTCGCCGGGTTCGATTCGCTTCAGGCGCTTTCGCCGACGCAATGCCGCCCGTTCGACGCGCGTCGCGACGGCCTGGGGTTGGGCGAAGGCGCGGCGGTGCTGGCGTTGGAAAGCCTCGACGTCGCGCGCCGGCGCGGCGCCAGCATCCTGGGAGAAGTTGCCGGCTACGGCGCGTCCATCGATGTGCATCACCTCACGCAGCCGCATCCCGAAGGGCGCGCAGCGCGGGCGGCGATGTCCATGGCCTGCCGCGACGCGGGGGTTTCACCGGAGCAAATCGATTATCTTAATGCGCACGGCACCGGCACGCCGTTGAACGACAGCGCCGAAGCCGCCGCCATCAACGAGTGGGCCGGCGCGCACGCGAAGACGTTGCCCGTCACGTCCACCAAGGCGAACATCGGGCATTTGCTTGGCGCGGCAGGCGCGGTCGAAACGGTTGTGAGCTTGATGGCGTTGCGCGAACAATGGATTCCGCCGGAAACAACCTTGGAGGCGCGTGATGCGGCCTGCGCGTTTCCCGTCCCGACTGAACCGCGCGCGGCGAAGTTGGAACATGTGCTCACCAATTCCTTCGGCTTCGGCGGCTCCAACGCGTCGCTCATCCTGCGGAGGTGGTCATGACCCGCGTCGGCGTCAAAGGAATTGGCGCGGTGTCGCCGGCGGGCTGGGGTGTGGGACCGTTGTCCGAAGCGCTGCGGTCCGGGACGCCGGTGCCGGCGAAGGATCTCCAGCGCCCGGGCTGGGAACGTCCGCTGGCCGCGCGCACCGTGCCCGCGCCGCAACCGCGGCCCGCGTTCATGACGCATCCGCGCCTGCGCCGCAGCAGTCCCATCACGCATTATGCCGTGGGCGCGGCGCTCGAGGCGCTGGGCGACGATGCGCATCGCCTGAACGAAACCGATTTTCGCCTCGGCGTCGTGTTGTGCGTGCTGACCGGCTGCGTCAATTACTCGCGCCGCTTTTACGACGAGGTCTGGAAGAACCCCGCGCAGGCCAGCCCGCTGGTGTTTCCAGAAACGGTCTTCAACGCGCCCTCAAGCCATCTGGCGACGTTGCTCGGCGCGTCGTCGCTCAATTACACGCTGGTGGGCGACCACGGGATGTTTCTGCAAGGGCTGGCGGTTGCCGCGGATTGGCTGCTGCAGGGGCGTGTCGAAGGCTGCCTGGTCGTCGGCTCCGAGGAAATTGACTGGCTGCCGGCGGATGCGATCCGGTTGTTTCATCGCAGCGTGGTGCCGGCGGAAGGCGCGGGCGCGGTTTATCTGTGCCGTGGCGAAGGTGACGTGGCGCTGCATTCCATCACCGACGCGCATCCCTTTTTGGAAACGCAAGGCCGCGCGGATGCCGCCCAGCGCATGCGCGATCAATTGCCGCCGCCGCAACCGGACCATCTGTTGTGCGACGGCACGCAAGCCGCCCCGCGCGCGGACAAGGTCGAGCGCCACCTCTGGCGTGACTGGCCCGGGCCGCGTCTCGCGCCCAAGGCAATCCTGGGCGAGGCGTTCGTTGCCGCGGCCGCGTGGCAATGTGTTGCGGCCATCGACGCGCTGCGGCACAATCTCGCCGCTGCCGCGACCGTCAGCGTGGTGGGCTGCAATCAGCAGGCCATTGGCGCGCATCTCCGGCGGGCAGACCAACCAGCATGAGCGCGCGCGTGATTTTGGTGACCGGCGGCAACGGCGGACTCGGGCAGGCCATTGCCCGCGCCTTTCTCAATGAATCCCCCGAAAACATCGTCTGGCTCGGCGTGCGCAACAAACGCAACCTCGCCGACGCCCTCGCCGCGGAATTTCCCGGGCGCTGCCAATGCATTGAACTCGATGTCACCAAGTCCGAGGCCTGGCGCGCCACCATCGACAAGATCGTCCACACCCACCAGCGCATCGACGTGCTGGTGAACAACGCCGGACGTCACGCGGACAGCCTGGTCGCCAATCTGCCGCGCGAATCGTGGGACGACGTCCTGGCCAGCAACCTGGACGGCACGTTCTTTGGCTGCCAGTCGGTGTTGCCCACGATGGTGGTGCAGAAGCACGGGCGCATCATCAACATTTCGTCCTTGAGTGCGTTGCTGGCACCCGCGGGCCAGGCGAATTACGCCGCCGCCAAGGCGGGCGTGATTGCGCTGACGCAGTCGCTGGCCAAGGAAGTCGCGCGCATCGGCATCACGGTCAATGCGGTTTGTCCGGGTTATATCGAAACGGAGGCGCTGGCTTCGCTGCCGCATGACAAACGGTCGGTGGCGTTCAACCGCATCCCCATGCGCCGGTTCGGACGCCCCGAGGAGGTTGCCTGCGCCGTGCGTTTTCTGGCTTGTCCGGAGGCCGGTTACATCACAGGCTCCGTGCTGAAAATTGACGGCGGGATTTTGTAACATGGAAAACGGCAGTGAACTCAGGGCGCGCCTCAAGACGTTGATGGTGGACAACCTCATGCTTCAGGTCACGGCGAACGAAATCGGCGACGACCAACCGCTGTTCGGCCCCGGCAGCATCGGCTTGGATTCGGTGGACGCGCTGCAACTGGTGGTCGCGCTGGACAAACACTTCGGCCTCAAGGTGCCGGATCAAAGTGCCGCGAAAGAAATCCTCCAAAGCGTCAATTCCATGGCCCGCGCCATCGAGGCGGCGGGCAAAGGTTGACTTTTCGCCACGGCTGGCGATGTTGAATTGCGATGAAAGAAATCCTCATAGTCATCGGCGCCATCGCCGCCTGGTTCGTCCTTTCGAAATGGGTGCTGCCGAAGCTCGGCATTCGTGGTTGAGCGACGGGCAGTTGCTCGGTCGAGCAACCCAAGGACGAGGCGTCCAAAGTTGATTCTCCCAAACCGCCTTCCGCTCCGTAAACAAAAAGGCCCGCCGGTGGGCGGGCCGTTGCTGAGCCGTGGCTCAATATTGTCGAGCCGCTGCGCGATCAGGCGCGTTCCATGTACTTGCCGGTGCGCGTGTCGATCTTGAGCTTCTCGCCCGTCTTGATGAACAGCGGTACCTGCACGCTGATGCCCGTTTCCAGAGTCGCCGGCTTCATCACGTTGTTGGCGGAATCGCCGCGGATGCCTTCCGGGGCGTCGGTCACCGTCAACACCACGCTGGACGGCAGTTCAATTTGCACCGCCTTGTCGTCCACGAAAGTCATGGTCACCGGCGCGTTCTCGACCAGGTAATTCACGGCGTCGCCCACCAGTTCCTTGGTGAGGGTGACCGTTTCGTAAGTTTCCGGGTCGGTGAAGACAAAGTCCTCGCCGTCCTTGTAGCTGAACTCCATCTTCTTGGTCATCATCGGGATGACCTCGATGCGCTCGCTGGTGCTGAAGCGCACGTCGGAGGATTTCCCGGTGCGGATGCTGCGGAGGGTGGCCTGCACGAAGGCGCGCAAGTTGCCCGGCGTGCGGTGCTGGCATTCGAGGATGACCGCGACGTCACCGTTGTAATTGATCGCCATGCCCCGGCGTAACTCTGTTGCTGTAGCCATACAAAAATCTACGTTCTAATCTGCTGTTTTCAACCGCCGGTCTTTTGGCGGAACGGCAAAGCTAGCCAACGAAAACTCGATTGCAAGCCCGGAGTTGGGATTTTTTGGGCGCGCGAAAAGCAAACCGGCGGAACGGCTTTCACCGCTCCGCCGGTGTAAATCCTTGCCTGCCGGCCTATTTCTTCGCGGCGACGCCCAGTTCCTTCAGCTTCGCGGCGATGTCCGCGCCGTGATTGCCGGCCTTCACCTGCCGGTCCACGTGGAGGATCTTGCCGTCCTTGCCGATGTAGAAGGTGACGCGTCCGGCAAAGCCCTTTTCGGTCAGCACGCCATACGCCTTGGCGGTTTCCTTCGTCGGGTCGCTGAGGATGGGATAATCCAGTTCCATCGATTTGGCGAAGGCGGCGTTGCCCTTCTCTCCTTCCATCGGGTCAACACTCGCGGTGAAATACGCCACATCGAACTTTTTGATTTCCGAGCCGCTCGCACGGAGCGACTTGCATTCCGCCGTTCACCCACCGGTGAAGGCCTTGGGGAACCAGGCCAGCACCACGGCCTGTTTGCCCTTGTAGGCGGACAGCTTGTGGGTTTTGCCGTCGCTGCCTTGCAGGGAGAAATCCGGCGCGGCATCGCCGGCCTTGAGGTCGGCTGCCTGCGCCCCAAAAGCCAGCAGGCCGGCCAGGGAGAAAATCATGACGGAGAGTTTTTTCATAAATGGCTGTTCGATTGGACGTCGGGCACAACCGGTTTATTTGATGGTATGACCTGGCGGGGACGTCGGCAAGAACGAATCGAGGCGGATTCGAGGGGTGGGATTAAAAGCGGGCGACGACGCGCTGGGGTTTGGAGTCCCGCCCCGCTCGGCGGGACGGTCGGGCGTCGCCGCACAAACCATCAAAGGAAACCTCCACGCACTTCGAACTGCAAACGCCGCGACCGGCTGAAGCCGGGACTCCAAACCACCCCCGAGGGCGCTGCTTGTTTCCCGCGAGGCGAGGGACTATCTTGCCCGGATGCAATTGAGGTTCGGCGGGCGATGTTTTGTACTCGGATTAATGGCGCTGGCGACGGTGGCGGCCAGTGGCGCGGACTTGGGCCGGTTGCGCACGAAGGCGGAACAGGGCGACGCGGCGTCGCAATTCGCACTGGGCGCGGCGCTGGCGGACAGCAAGGGCGCGGAACGAAACACCACCGAGGCCGTGACGTGGTTGCGCAAGGCCGCGGACCAGGGTCACATGGAGGCGCAACATCGGATGGGCGCGGCTTACGCAACGGGCGAGGCGGGCGAAAAGGACGACGCGATGGCGGTGGAATGGTTTCGCAAAGCGGCGGGGCAGGGCCATGGCAAGGCACAACTCGCACTGGGAATCATGTATGACCAGGGGCGTGGCGTGGCGAAAAGCGAGACGCAGGCCTACGAATGGTATTTCAAGGCGGCGCAACAAGGGCTGGCGAAGGCGGAGTTCAATCTGGGCCAGATGTATGCCGCCGGAGCGGGCGTGCCGCAAAGCATTCCCGAGGCGGCCAAGTGGTTGCGCAAGGCCGCGGACCAGGGCATGGCCGAGGCGCAGTTTCAACTGGCGCTGATTTATCACGCGGCCGAGGCGATGGTTCCGAATCCGGAGGAGGCGCGGAAGTGGTATCGCAAAGCGGCGGAGCACGGTGATCCGCGCATCCAATTCGCGGTGGGAAATTTCTTTGCGGCCGGGCCGGAGAAGACGCGCGATTTGAAAGAGGCCGGGCGCTGGTGGCGCGAGGCGGCGGAACTGGGGCACGTGGGCGCGCAAATGAATCTGGCGAACCTGTACATGCGCGGAGCGGGTGTGGGGAAGAACTACGTGGAGGCGTACAAATGGTTTGTCGTCGCCAGCACGAAGGGGCAGACGAATGCATTGAATGGTTGCGCGCTGCTGGAGAATGCAATGACGTTCAAGCAGATTGACGAGGCGAAGCGCAAGGCGGCGGAGTTCACGGCAAAGTCGGCGCCGGCCAAGGAGGAGCAGCCGTAGAGGGACGTAGCGGAATTTCTTGGGGTGACGCTTTCTCGAGTTTGGAGTTCAAGCTTCAGCTTGCGGAAGGACGCTCACCCGCACGCTGAAGCGTGAACTCCAAACAGGGCGGATACACGCGCGCTGGCGGATTTGGGGAGGCTTTGGACAAGTTGCCGTTATCGGGCGGAAGGGGGCGGAATCGGGCGGATCAGGAGGTGATTTGAATTGGGTTGACGAGTTGGTGTGCTTCTGGGATACCAGTGGTATCTCAAATGGGACGCAGCATCAGATTTGCGTCCTTTGCATCGCGATGACATGAAAGCGGACTCCTTGAGGCGGCAGGCCTACGAGCATATTCAGCAGAAGATTTTGTCCGGCGAACTGACCGGCGGGCGGGTGGTGTCGGAGTTGTCGCTTGCGCGGGAGATTGGGATCAGCCGCACGCCGGTGCGGGATGCGATCCGCCGGCTGGAACACGAGGGCGTGCTGGAACAGGTGCCGCGCTACGGGACGATGGTGCGGCAATTGCAGCGGCGCGATCTGGTGGAGTTGTACGAATTGCGCGAGGCGTTGGAGCCGTATGCGGTGGCGCAGGCGGCCGGGCGGTTGCAGGCGGATGAGCTTTCGACGTTGAAGAAACTGTGCGAGGAGATCCGGTTGATCGCACGGGATTTGCAGGAACAGAAAAAGACGGCGCTGGATGCGGCGCTGATGCAGCGGTTGCTGTCAGCGGACATGGGCTTTCACATGCTGTTGATTCGCGCGTCGGGCAACGGGCGCATGATGAAGATTGTGGCGGATTCGCGGCTGCTGGCGCGCATCTTCGGCACGCCGCGGCAGGAACACACGCTGGACGTGCTGGAGGAGACGCACCGGTTTCATTCGCAAATCCTGCAAGCGGTCGAGAATGGCGACCGCGAGACGGCACGCCGGTTGATGGCGGAACATATTCGCGCGAGCATGTGCGAGGCGCTGGAGCATTACGATCGTTCGCACGCGGAGGGCAACGCGCGGCGGCAACCGTTGGATCTGCCGGGGGATATTTTGAGCGAACTGGAGCGCATTGAGAAACGGCCGCACGCGCCGCGCAAACGAGGAAGGAAATGAAGACGAAAGCCGAAAAGCGAACGGGGTTTGGAGTAATGGAGTGGTGGAGTGGTGCCGTGCCATTTTTGGCGGACCGCGGCTGTCGCCAGCCGCAGCGCGCGGAAGGCAACCGAGGCATGGGACTGACTTTGGGGTCATCTCCGTGCGGCGCCAAACACACATACCGTCAAACGAACCTCCCAGCGTTGCTTTGCTTTCCACGCGATGCGGCTGGGGACAGCCGCGGTCCGGGGAATGGTCTTCCCATGAACCAATTATGGAATCGCAGGTTTGATAATGCTCCCTTCCCCCTCACTCCGGCCCTCTCCCTTGGGGAGAGGGAGGTGAGGTGGCGCTCGCTGGATCCTCGAAGGCGCGTTGAAGAATGCAGCCGTGGGTGGCTCGACAATCAGAGCCTCGTCACCTCGGCTGCTACGAATCAGTTGTCCGCCCTCACCCCGGCCCTCTCCCCCAGGAGAGGGTGGTACGGTTTGCCGCGGTTGGTGATATCAACGCGTTTGGATTTGCCGGGGAACCCACCCCTGACCCCTCCCAGAAGGGGAACGATCGTGGGGTTGTGATGAATCTTCCCATGAACCACCAGTCCTTAAGTCGCAGGTTTGATAATGCTTCCTTTCCCCTCACCCCGGCCCTCTCCCTTGGGGAGAGGGAGATGCTGTTGCCGCGCTTGGGCAGGGC
>JBFMBT010000162.1:0-14935 GCA_040754875.1 Verrucomicrobiota bacterium
AAAGCCGGCAACGTATGCGCCGGGCTTATAACAGCGTTTTGACCCTGCCACAGTTGTCCACGTGCCCGCAGTGCGCCGCCCCCTATGTGCCGCACCGGGTGTGCCCGGCCTGCGGTTACTACAAAGGCCGCCAGGTGGTAACGGTGGAAGCGTTGGGCTGATTCCACAATTTTTGGAGCGCGGAGTGGATGCGGATTCTCTGCGCTCTTTTCATTTATGCGCATCGCCGTCGATGTCATGGGTGGTGACCACGGCTGTGGCGTCATCATTGCCGGCGCCCAGCTTGCGCTGGCGGAATACGCGCAAATCACCGAGTTGTGGCTGGTTGGCAAGGAAGCCGACATCCAGGCGGCGCTGACCGCCTGCCGCTGCACCGATCCGCGCATCCGGATTCATCCCGCCAGCGAAGTCCTCACCATGGAAGACAAACCGGTGGAAGGCCTCCGCCGGAAGAAGGATTGCTCCATCCTGCGCACCATGGACCTGGTCAAGGACGGCCAGGCCGATGCCGCGATTTCTCCCGGCAACACCGGCGGATTGATGGCGGCGGCGACCATCCGGTTGCGTCCGCTCGAATGCGTGGAACGCGCGGCCATCGCCACGGTGCTGCCTTCGTTGGAACGCGAGTTCGTCATGCTCGATGCCGGCGCGAACGCCGAGTGCAAGCCCATTCACCTAGCGCAATTCGCCGTGATGGGCAGCGTGTATTCGCGCGAAATCCTCGGGCGCGACAAACCGCGCGTGGGCATCCTCAGCAACGGCACCGAGGAAATCAAAGGCAACGAATTGACGCGCGAGGCCATGCAGTTGTGCCGCCAGTTGGACAATGTGAATTTCATCGGCTACGTCGAAGGGCATGATTTGTTCGAGGACCACGTGGAAGTGGTGGTGACGGACGGCTTTGTCGGCAACATTGTGCTGAAGTCCTGCGAGAGCCTGGGCAAGGCAATCAAGCACCTGCTCAAACGCGAGCTGACTTCCAACCCCGTCAACCACCTCGGCGCGATGATTGCCGGCGGGGCGCTCAAGAACATCAAGAACCGCATTGATCCGGATGCGTATGGCGGCGCGCCGTTGCTCGGGTTGAACGGCAACGTCATCAAGGCCCACGGCTCGGCCAAGGAGTTCGCCATCAAGAATGCGATTCGAGTTGCCACCGAGGAAGTTCAGCACAAAATCAGCCAGATTATTCAGCAGGAAGTCGAGCACGCGAACCACGTCCTCGGCGCCACTGCCTGAACACTTTAATGAACGCGAAGTCATCGAAAATCCTCAAACACCCCCGCGGCACCTACGACTTCAAAGGGCGCACCTGCTCGATCACCTCCGTGGGCGCGTATGTCCCGGAGAAGATTGTCACCAACCACGACCTTGAGAAAATCGTCGAGACGACCGACGAATGGATCACCTCGCGCACGGGCATTCGCGAGCGACGTATCGCGGGCGCGCATGAGTTTACCTCCGACCTCGGCGCCAACGCGGCGTTGAAGGCCATGGAACGCGCGGGCGTGGCGGCGCATCAGATCGACCTCATCATCGTGGCCACCATCACGCCGGACATGCTGTTTCCTTCCACGGCGTGCCTGGTGCAGCAGAAGATCGGCGCGACGAAGGCCGCCGCGTTTGATGTCGAGGCCGCCTGTTCCGGTTTCATTTACGCGCTGGAAATCGGCCAGCAATTCATCATGTCCCGCACGTATGACACCGTGCTGGTCATCGGCGCGGAAAAGATTTCCTCGATCATCGACTGGTCGGACCGCAACACGTGCGTGCTCTTTGGCGACGGCGCGGGCGCGGTGATTTTGCAGAACCGCCCGCAAGCGCATGGATTGCTGACCGCGTGCATGGGCGCGGACGGACGCAAGGGCGAGTTGCTCTGCATGCCCGCCGGCGGCAGCCGCCTGCCGGCAACGAAGGAAACCGTGGATCGCCGCCTCCATTTCCTGCGCATGGACGGCAAGGAAACCTACAAGAACGCGGTGACCGCCATGTACACCGCCGCGCAGGACGCGTTGAAGCGCTGCGACATCAGCATCGAGGACATCAAGTGCATCATCCCGCACCAGGCGAACCAGCGCATCATCGACGCGGTGAGCAGTCGTTTGGGCGCCAAGCCGGAGCAACTGTTTGTCAACCTCCACAAGTACGGAAACACCTCGGCCGCCTCGGTGGCCATCGCACTGGATGAAGTGGTGCAGACGGGCCGCATCCAGCGCGGCGATTTGATTTTGCTGATGGCCTTCGGCGCCGGCTTGACCTGGGGCGCCGCAGTGATCGAGTGGTAGGCAGGCTCAGCGCCAGAACGTCCACCACTTGCGCGAGGCAAGCGTGAACTCGATTTCGGTGGTGTCGTTCAGTCCGACCCACACTTCTTCCGACTGGCCGGGGACGGTGACTTTGACCTTGCCCTGAGGCGCCTCCATTTCGACGCACCCGTCACGCCCGGTGACGGCTATCGTGCCACCTCAGCGGAAGCCGCACGCCTGGACGATGACCTTGACACCACCCGCGGGTTGGCCATCCGCGGCGGAAACCGTGACGCGCAAGCGGCCTTTGAGATACGTGTCATCATCAAAGCGCGGCGAGTGGTCCATGGTGCGAATCGTGCGGTGAAAGCGCGCCATTGTCAAAGCCGGTATCGGTTGCGCACACGCCATGCCGGCTTCCTTTGGGGGAAAGCAACGATCCCCTCCCGGCAAAATCCCAACGCGCCGTGATTGCCCCTTGACTTGAACCGCGCGCCAGCGTCTTGGAGTGCGCCAGTCCGATGGCGCTTTGTTGCGCCCCGCCACTCCCAGTCCCCCAATTCCTCCCAGCGCGCCTTGAACACCTCCTCTGCCTGCCCGTCCTTCTCAATCTGCGTTTTGGTCAATCCTTTCCATGGCAGTCCGGTCAGCCCGCCAAAATCGGGGCGACGCCAATTTCGCCGAAGTACGCTCAGAAAAAAGTCGGCAACACTTAACCCCGCATCAAATCTGGTGGAACACGCCTCACCCGCTCTGCGACATTTGGCCCAGGAGTCCGATATCTCACGCTGATTCAGCACCTTCTCCACTTGTGCTCTTAATTCCAAAAAAGCGCTGCTTCGTTTCCGGATCCAAATCGTTCAAGTAATTGAGAACATCTTCTGCAGGTGGCCAGAAAGCTTGTGCCGCCGGTTGAACCGCCCGGTGGAGGTGCTCAGCAACCATTTCATGCCGGCGGTGGCGGTGCGTTGGATTGCCGACCGGTTGCACATGGGGAGCACGGGCTACGCCCAGCACCTCCTGTACAAACAACGCCGGGCAGCGACAAAATAATGAATATCAAGAACTGACCCGTTTATTGTTCCCGCAATCGTTGAATCAATTGCTCTTCCTGTTCGCTGAGGTGTGAATTCTTCTTCTTCATCCCCACTGTAAATAGCGATGTGGCTAAATTTGTACATTTTATTCTTCAACAAATCGCGACTTCTTTTCACCCACTTTTAATCACACCCCTTTTGATGTGTTATGCAAACTTAAAGGTTGCCAGCGCTTCGCTGCTACTGTTTACTATCAACGTGGGGCGGGAAGCACCTCCGCCGGGAACAATTAAAGGTAAAAGCCATTAAGAATTATGAAACCCGCAAAGTCGCGGAAGGAGATTGTTACTGCCGTACGGTTAATGGTTGGCATAACCGGCCTTCTTTTGTTTAACGGCTGCACTTTCACGAGAGTTGTCAATCTCCGTTACACTCCGATTATCCAAACTGAGCATCTCGCCGACAAAACGACTCCTCAGAAGGTAGTCGTTGAAAGCTTTGAAGACGGCA
The DNA here is from genome assembly GCA_040754875.1 of Verrucomicrobiota bacterium. Taxonomy (GTDB): domain Bacteria; phylum Verrucomicrobiota; class Verrucomicrobiia; order Limisphaerales; family JBFMBT01; genus JBFMBT01. The sequence goes on from JBFMBT010000162.1 coordinate 3,794, forward strand.
GGGCGAATGCAAAGTTGGCGCAGCACAGGTTGAATCCGATCAACGTCCATTCTTTCAAATATGAAACCCGCGATGATATCCCTTCATTGACGCGTAGCGCCATAGTGGATGCTTTACTCAAGTCGGGTTTTGAAGTGCTGCCGCTCAACCAGCCGAAAACTGGCCAGTCGCTTACGGTAATGGGCGCTGTGCAAACCTTCGAAGCGGACACCAAAGCGGGGTGGAGCAAGGTAACGTTGACGGCGGATGTTGCCTTGGAATTAACGCTTGTTCCCAACAATGGGGGTGCGGTGAAAATACATATCCAAGGGCAGAATGTTCAGGAGCAACGGGACTTCATGAATGTGGAAAGCGCGGCTCCGGAGGCGTTCGACCGTGCATTACGAGAGTGCGCAACAAAATTTCTCGAACACGGCGAGTTCCGCAAACTGATCGCAAAGTGAATGTGCTGCGGGGGCGGGTTCCGCGATCAGCGGGTCTGGCAGTAATTGATGAAACTGAGACCCGGAATGGCGCTACGGTAAATGCGGCTGCTCGCGCACGTGCCTCGGCTCGCGGGGAAAAACGCCGCGCACCCCACGACGCTTCGCGCTCGCGAAGCTCAGGGCACTCCCGGAGTGCGGCAGTTCTGTGCCGCTTTGTGAGGAGAGGTTTTAACCACGGATGGCACACCGGCTCCGATCCATCACTTGACACATTTATCACTTCATGCCACAGTATCCCTATGCGCCAGGGAGCGCCACTGTCCAGAACGGACCGGCCCGCCGCCATCCGTCCGCGCACCTTCGCGCCCGCGCACTGCGCACACCCTTGGCAGGCGCCCGGCAAATCCCAGCGGGTGGTGCGTGGCGTTCCCCAAATCACCAATCGGGGGGGGCGCCGGTCTCACCGGCCTCAAACTCCGAACCAGGAACCACGAACCCGGAACTTACCATGGTCCGCCCAAATCCACGTAAATCCACATCTGCCCCATGCAAAAAATATTTCTCCGCCGCGCCTTCGGGCTTGTTCGAGTGTCATCCTCCGCGCCGCGAGCGGGAAATCATCTTTGACAGATGCGGCATCGGTTGGCATCGTTCTCGTCCGATTTTGACGAACGGGGTTAAATTACCGGCGGCGCGAACGGTTGGACATGCCCCGGTCATGCAATAGACAAGATATTATGGCTGAATTGGTTGGAAACATGCTGGTCGCCCAATCGGGCGGGCCCACCGCAGTGATCAACGCCAGTGTTGCCGGGGTCATCCAGGAAGCGGGCCGGCACGAATGCATCGAAGAGATTTACGGCGGGCTCAATGGCATCCTCGGCATCCTCAACGAGGACTTGATCGATTTGAACGAGGAAAAGGCCAAGACGATCGAAGGGTTGAAGCACACGCCGGCGGCTGCCTTGGGAACGTGCCGCTACAAGCTTGATTTCAAGAAGAAACCGGAGAAGGCGGCCAAGGACATGGACCGGTTGTTCGAGATTTTTCAGGCGCACAACATCCGCTACTTCTTCTACGCGGGCGGCAACGATTCCCAGGATACGGCGCACAAGATTCACGAGCAGGCCGTGCAACGCGGCTACGAGATGCGCGTCATGGGCGTGCCCAAGACCATCGACAACGATCTGCCGCACACGGACCATTGCCCGGGATACGGTTCGGTCATCAAGTACAACGCCACGACGGTCATGGAGATCGGCCTGGATGTGGGCAGCATGGCGACGGATGACGGTTCGTGCTGCATCATTGAAGTGATGGGGCGCGCGGCCGGCTGGATTGCGGCGGGCACGGTGGTGGCCAGGCGCGCGCCGACGGATCCGCCGCACATCATCCTGTTGCCGGAGATTCCGTTCGATGAAGCGGCTTTCCTGGCGAGGGTGCACCAGATCATCGCGGAACTGCGTTATTGCATCGTGGTGGTGGGAGAAGGGTTGAAGAATGCCGCGGGCGACGAAATCGGCGCGGACAAGACACGGTTGGATGCGTTTGGGCATCCGGTGTTGTCCGGCGCGGCGGACCGGCTGGCGGAAATCGTGCAGGGCAAGTTGAACCTCAAGACGCGCACGGTGAAGCTCGGGTATTCGCAACGCGCGGCCGCCCACTTCGCCAGCGAAACGGATGTCCAGGAAGCGGTGGCCTGTGGTGAGACCGCCATGCGCGCGGCGGTCGAAGGCAAGAGCGGCTATATGGCCAAGATCGTGCGCACCAGCAGCCATCCATACCAGTGGACGACGGATTTGCAGCCGCTGGGTGACATTGCCAACGTGGAACATTTCATCCCGCGCGACTGGATCAGCGAGGACGGTTTTCTGCCGAACGAGAAGTTCCTGGAATACGCGCGGCCACTGGTGGAAGGGCAGTTGCGCCTGCCCATGGAAGGGGGTCTGCCGAAATACGCCGTGTTGGAAAAAGTGCGCGTGGAAAAGAAATTGCCGCCGCGCGTGTAAGCGCGGCGCCCGGGCCACTTGCCCGCAGGGGCTGGGGTGCATGCCCCATATCGGATGCGCCGAGGCGCGCCTATAAGTTCATTCGATGCGCGCCCATATCCTCATCGTCGGCGGTGAACCGGCCATCGCCAATCCCGTGTCAACGATGCTCCGCACCCATGGTTACTCGGCGACGACAGCCAAAACGGAGGCCGACGCGCTGCGGTTGATCCGGGAAATGCCGGTGAACCTGGTCGTGCTCGATGACGTGGTGGGGTGTCCCAACGGCGTGGGTGTGCTCGCCTCGATCAAGGCGGTGAACCCCGATTTGCCGGTGATCATGCTCACCGAAATGGGCTGCGCCGATGAGCTGCGGCGCGGTGCGGGTTCCCGGCGCCAGATCAGACCCGGTCGCCGGCCGGACGCTCGCACGATGGCCGGGCGTCGTCGCGGTTGAGCGGGATGGTATTCATCGATTCGCGGGGCCCAAGGCGAACTCTGCGCTTGAAAAGTGCTGGACGCCCAGCCGCCTTGCTGGCCTCCGCCGACTACACCTACGACCCCGCTTCGCGGCTGTTGAGTGTTTCCGACGGCACCCACTCGGCCACGTACGCCTACTTGACCAACCTCTCCCGGGTGCGGCAGATTACCTTTGCCCGGACCAACGTCACCCGCATGACCACGACCCGAACCTACGACGATCTCCAACGCCTGACGTCGGTCGTGTCCACCAACGCCCCCTACGGCCTGCTCGATGCCCACGCCTACGGCTACAATCAGGCCAACCAGCGCGTGGTGGTCACCAACACGGACAACTCTTATTGGATTTACGAATACGACGCCTTGGGGCAGGTGACCTCCGGGCTGAGGTATTGGGCCAACGGCACGCCGGTCGTCGGCCAGTATTTTACCTACAAATTCGACAACATCGGCAATCGCACGCGGGTCACCTACGGCGGCATCGGCACGGACCTGCGCCAGTCGGTTTACCGGGCCAACCCGTTGAATCAATACACCTCCCGCTCGGTGCCGGGCCACGCCTTCATCACCGGCAGCGCCGACGTCAACGCCACGGTGTCGGTCAACGGCGACATCGCCTGGTGGCGGCAGGGCCAATACTTTTGTTACGAACTGGCGGTGGACAACAAGGCGGATGCTGTGTGGCAGCCGGTGGAAATCATCGGCGCGCTGGGCAGCGCCCCCAATCCTGATCTGGTCACCACCAACAACGGGCATGTGTTCGTGCCACGCGTGTTGGAACAATACACTTACGACGCCGACGGGAATCTCCTGACCGATGGCCGCTGGCAGTACACGTGGGACGGGGAAAACCGGCTGGTGAAGCTGCAGAGCCTGGCCTACGCGCCGGTCGGTTCGGAGCGGAAGCTGGAGTTTGCGTATGACGCGGGCGGGCGGCGGATTCAGAAAAAGTCGTATTGGTACAACTACGGCACGCAACTGTACCAGCTCTCGGCGGACCGGCGCTTTGTCTATGACGGTTGGAACGTGGTGGCGGAACTGGAGGGCACCAACGTGCTGCGCAGCTACGTGTGGGGTAGCGACCTGAGCGGCAGCGAACAGGGCGCGGGCGGCGTAGGCGGGCTGCTGGCTGTGCGCTATCATGCGGCTGGATTCGAGGGTGGCGGTGGGACGCACTTTGCCGCGTTTGACGGCAACGGGAACATCACGGCCCTGGTGCGCGCCACCGACGGCGCGGTGAGCGCGCGCAACGAATACGGCCCCTTCGGGGAGCGCATTCGCGACGGGTTGTTGAATAAGATGGACTTGTGCCCGTTTGGGTTCTCGACCAAATACACCGATGACGAGACGGATTTGGTATATTACGGTTACCGGTTTTACAATCCGACAACGGGAAGATGGCTAAACAGGGACCCAATAGAAGAATTTGGCGGAAAGAACCTCTATTGCTTTGCTCTTAATAACTCTATCTTGTTTGTGGATCGGAACGGTCTCGATCTTTCAATGGTGTTCTTAGATCCAGATGGGGTACTGGATGACGGGTGGGAGGATTTAACCGTCTATTCGGATGATCCGTCTTATTTGGATCAATTTGATGCCGGGGATGTATATTACACTCAATGGTTTCGCCAGCAATATCCACAGCTGCTGAAAGCAAACATTCGATACGCATCCAGCGCAGCTAATCGGATAGTGTTTGAACATTGCAAGGCGAAATCATTTCGAAATGAACTCCGCATCAATTGGGAGCGGGTAATAATTCCAAAAAATAATTTTAACCTGAGGCGTTACTCGAATGAAACTGTCTGGGGGGACAAGCCGCAAAATTATTTGAGTGCTGTCTATCGATTAGGAGGATTTACATTACGGCTAAATAAGGTTGAGGTAAACTGGATCTCCGATGAGGCGTATGAATGGCGAGGGAAGCTTGAGGTTGTTGATTGGCTTGGCGCTGATTATGACAATCGCAAGAATCCGTTTGCCTGGCTCGTTTGGTCTTGGGGGGCGCAACATGGACAACCGCGCGCTATCGCGTCGTTTGATATTGGGCAGAGCGGTATTTGCACGTGCGCAAAACCAGATGGGCCACGACCAGGTCCGCTTTCCGACAAATGGATACCTTAGCCCCTTTGGTAGATGAATCACGACCATTATATATCTTTGATGCGGCGGTGGCGATACGCAGGGATCGTGGCGGGGATTGCCCTTGTTGCTGTTTTTGCAGTTATGAAACGGAGAACGGCTCCAGAAGTCTTTGAAGAGCGAATCGGAGTTGTATTTCCTAAATGCATTGATAGTTCAGCGGTTGCAACTTCTGGAACTGGCGGGGCAATCTTGCTTACCATCCATGCGGGCGAAAGGTGTTTGCGGGAACTGGAGTACGCTACGTTGCCAAGGCTTAACAGAGTAATGCCTGTCGGGCTGGATACGGGGGACATCCATCCTGTGATTCGAGAGCAAGCTATGTTCAAAGAATTTATGAGAGCAAATCGCCAATTGTATGCTGGCACGAGTCTTGGGAAAACGGGCTCTGAATATGTAACCTTTGTGAGCGATTTTGATAGCATCGCTTGGGTCTTGATTATCGACAGAGATTAGTACCATCAAGTAAATGGAATCATGAAAACACACCTTGCGATAGCGACAGCGGTTCTGTTGAGCTTAATATCCGTGCACGCGCAGAACGTTGCGCCTTCGACGAATCGACTTTCTGTTGAACAGCCCCTTGGCGAAATCAAAGCCAAGCGACCGTTACTCCGCGACGCCGGTGCTCATGCCAAGGAAACCAAGGCCAAAGAAGCCCTGCTTCAATTGCAGAACGACCCCGAGTTGGCCGCCCTACGCAATCGCCTTGCCAAAGCCTCCAACCCGGCGTTCGCCAAGCCCGAGCAACACGGCGAAGCCGGCAAAATCAGCGAAGAGTTGGTCCAAAAGGAATTCGAAAAGATCGTCGCCCTCCACCCCGAGTTAAAAGACTACCTCCAAGCCAGACTCGACCAGCGCAAGGAACTCATGTCCCTCCTTGGCCAGCACGCCCACGACCCCGCCGCCCGCGCCAAAATCCTCCAAGCCATGGCCGAGGAACCCAAGGCCGCGAAGTAAATCAGCGCCGCGTGCGCAACGCCTGTTCGTAGGCGCGGACAAAATTGCCCTCCAGCACGTCTTGCGCCTTCCGTTTGCCCGAACCCTCGAAATCCAGCCGCGCCTTCACCCGCGCACTGGTCGCCTTCCCAAAGAGCAGCTTGAGCCGGTCGCCCACCCGCCGGAACACCCCGTCAAATCTCGGGTGGAAGAAAACCCCCGCCCGGCCTTTCCTGGGCTTCAACTTCCGATCCACCACGGCGGTGGGCGTTGGCCTGGCCCCACCCACCACCGGGATCAACAACACCTTGCCCGACGGCTTCTTGGTGCCGCCCCGCTCCTGAAAATCCAGCCACGGCGCGCGGCTGTACACCTCCGCTTCACCGTCCCCTTTCCGGGCAAACCGGATGTTGATGCCGAACTTGCTCCGGGGTTTGGACCACTGATTGCGGATCGTCAGCCGCGACGGCAACTGCTCCTCATGCTCAAACTTCTGTACGTCCAAGGCCGTCTGATTCAACGCCCTGCTCCGGGCAAAGGGCAGTTGCTCCCATGTCGCTTTCACGGCATCCAGCACCTCCCGAAGATTATGCGAAACGTCCACAGCAAAGAGCGCCGTGTCCCCCTTACGACAGTTTGAAGTAGTCGAAGATGGCCTGCGTGCGCGCCACGTTCTCCCCTTCCGGCAATCCCGCCCGCAGCCAGAGCCGGTTCATCGGCTCGAATCCGTCCCGAATCCAGTACACCAGCTCCACCCCGAAACTGACCCCGCGCAAGTCGTGGTCGTCATGCCGGATCAAGGTCAGCGTATCGATGCAGCACGCCGCCATGGTCACCAGCCCGATCCCTTGCAGGTGGCAGAAGTAAAGAGAGTAAGGCCATGCCCGGTGCAAGGCGGCGTAGAACCGGCGCACTTCGGGAATCTCGTACACCTCCCGAGGATCATCGTCGTAGCCGCCGATGGCAAACTCCAACCGGCCCATCAGCCGTTTGAGCGGCTTGCCCGAACCGATCCGGGCCGGGTCATACAGCCGCAGGAACAGGCTGAAATCCTGACGGATAACGTTCTCCCGGTTGAATTGGTAAAGCAGCACGTCCATGGTCAGTAGCATTCCTCCGCCGCGTCCCATTTATCCGAAGAACGCAGTTCAATCACTCCGGGAGAGACGCACGTGACTTGGACGCGACTGCCCGGCTTGAATCCTGCCTGCTCAAGCCAGTGTCCCATCAGACGGATTTTGGGTTTGATGAGGCCCTTCCAAAAATCACCCACCGCCTCAATCTTTAACCTTCGAACCGGCATGGGGCCCTCGCGCAAAGCGACAACGTTGTGTTCCTTGGGTTGACCAGTGACGCTGCCTGCCTCCTTTGCCTTGGGAGGATCGGCGAAACTGAAAGACAATTGACGGTGCATCCTGCGTATCCGAATACGGTGAAAGGCCGGTGTCGTCCATTGCGGAAACGGAGGGGGCGGCGATGTACACAGCGATGTACACACGTGGGGTAAAAAAGGTGTGTAAAGACGCAAAAAGACACACAAAGACTGCGAAACCGGGCACACTAAAAAGCTTGAAAACAGGCCGGAAATGCCTTGTTTTACAGGTGGTTCAAGGGTTTGCGTCCGTAGCTCAATTGGATAGAGCTTCTGACTTCGGATCAGAAGGTTGCAGGTTCAAATCCTGCCGGACGCACCAGTTCGCAGTTTCGCTCGCCCAAAAAACAAAGAGTCCGGCCCGTTGCGGAGCCGGACTCGTGGTGGGTACCTCACACCTGCGGGAAGAGGGGCTTGCGCTCGCCCTTCCCGCGAAAGTCTATTTGCCTTGGATGGCCAAGCGGGTACGACAGGTTTGACTCACTGGTCTCGCTGGCTCAGGACCGCGGGAGGTGCTGGCGGTATTCGGTGGGCGACTGGCCCACGATGCGCTTGAACACGCGGTTGAAGTGCGTCAGCGATTGGAAACCCACTTCGTAGGCGATTTCGCTGATCCGCAGGTTGGGATTGAGGAGGAGGTTCTTGGCCTTCTCAATGCGGACGCGCGAAACGTAGTCCGTGAAGTTCAGGCCCGTCGCCTTCTTGAACATCTTGCAGAAGTAAAAGCTGCTGGTGTTGACGGCCTTGGCCACGCGGCCCAGGGACAATTCCTCCGCCTGGTGATCGTGGATGAACTGTTTGGCGCGGGTGATGACCGGCGGTTCGGCGTTGGTCTGTTGCACGACGATCTGGTTGGTGACCATCGAGAGGTGCTCGGCAAAGATGGACAGCAGTTTGATGACGCACTCGTGTTGTTTCTGCGGGACGACCTGGGTGTTGAAATAAGCGTCGTGGAGCGTCTGGCGGTCCACCTGCAATCCCCAATCGCTGACCTGCTGGGCGGCGCGTTCGAACTGCGCCTCGCTGGGCTTCTTGCGGAACACCTGCCCGGTCTGGAGCAGGCCGATGACGCGGTCACCCAGCTTGACGGGCACCGCGGTGTCGCACAGGCCGAGCTGGCAGGTTATGGTCTGCGCCTCGTTCGTCGCGGTGTCGGCCAGTTGCTGCTGGGTCTGGAGGCACGCGGCGCAGGAACGGCTCTTTTCCGCCATGAGTGCGCAAAACGGGTTTTCCTTGCGCTGGCCGTGGTGCGCCAGTTGCCACGATTCCACCGGGCGCAACGTCATGGGCATGCCGGTCGTTTCGCTGAACGCGCGCTCGTATTCCCGATACACGGGCGAGTTCATCAAGGCTTCCACCAGGTTCTTGTTGTTGTCGGTTGTGGCAATCATGGTTGTCTCCATTTCTGGTCGGTCAACTCAGGCGGCCAACGCGCGCACGCCCGCGCCGGTCGTCCGGCTCTTTCTTGCGGGGTGGCCTTGGGTGTCGGCCTTGCCTAAGTTGTTTTTCATGGGAGCAATTTAGGCGGTGGAGGGCGGCGCAACAATTGGGGCGGCTCCTAAACATTTTTTGCTGCATTGGAGTACAGGGGCTAAGGGAATCCCTTAGGACGGGCGCCTCCTCGCGCGCGCCAGAACGTGCGAAATCACCAATGTTTATGCGGCTTTGCTCGACATCCGTTCCGCCGGTCGCCGCCTCGAAACAGGCGCGCCTAACTTTTTTTGGCGGCCAATAATTGCTTTCGCGTCGCCTGCAACCGCGTGATGATGATGGCCGCCATCCGCTTCATCAATTCATAGCCCAGTGCGGGATCGGCCTCGCACTGCTCGCGCAACCGCGTGCCATACAAAAATATCGCCTTCGTCGGCTCCAATGCCCGCGCGTCAAAGTGCCAGTAATACGGCGGAAACAGCCACGACCACCCCAGCACATCGCCCGCGCCAATCGTCTGGATCGTCGTCACGCCGCCGTCCTCGTCCCCGCTTTCCAACGCCACTTTGCCCTGTTCGATGAGATAAAAGCGGTTGGCCGATTCGCCCTCGCGGAAGATGCGTTCGTCCCGGGTGAACTCGCTGCGCATCGACACGCCGGCCAGCACCTTGAGGTGTTCCGGCTTCATTCCCTTCAAAAAAGGGTGGGCGGCCAGTTCCTGTTCGAGCAGTTGCATGTTCCAATCACTCATGTTTAACCGCTGCCAAAGCGGCGGTGTCACGTTGACAACAACATAGGTGATGGCGGGACTGGTCGCTCTCCGCCGGTTGGCGGGAGCTACGCAAATATTGCCAATCAATTATTTTAGATAATACAATTGAATTAATTGAATTATTTCATTATGTAAAGTGAATGCTCCCCGGGCGCATTAGTGCCAGTGCTGCTGCTTGTCTCGCCGGCGGCATCCTGCTGGTGCTCGCAGTTTTGGCGGGCTTTACTCCGGCGCAACTCATTCTGGGAGATTGGCCGCCCATTTTTTTGGCGGGAGGCTTGTTGCTCCTGCTTGGCGTGACGCTACGTTGGGCGGCCAGATCCGGGCGTGCCGCCGTCAAGGTGGCGGCGATCGCCTTGCCCGCCGTGGCGGGGTTTTTGGTGTTGGAGGTCGCCGCACGCGTGACGCATCCGTTTGGCCCGTCGCCTTGGTTGTTGGATGGCGAGCTGGGTTACGAATACCGCCCCCATGCCTACCCGGAGATCAACGGTGACGGATTGCGGGGCGCCCCGGTTCCCGTGCCAAAGCGGCCGGGCGTCCATCGCCTGGCTGTGATCGGCGACAGTTGCGCGTTCGACCTGGACATTCCTTGGGAGACTTCGTGGCCGGTGAAACTGCAGCAACTGCTTGCGCGGGATGGAACGCGCGAAGTGGAAATCATCAACGCGGGCATTCCCGGTTACGTTTCGGCTCAGGCTGCGCTTCGGCTGCAGCGGCGGGTGCTCAAATATCGGCCGGATCTCGTCATTGTGTTCGTGGGTTGGAATGATCTGAATTATTCCCAAATACCGCAGTGGAAACCAAATGTTACGCTGGCGGGAATTCCGCAGGGTTACGACTGGTTGCAGCGTCGCCGGACCATTGCGGGCAGCCGGTTCCTGGCGGTCTGCTGGTACCGCGTCGTCGCCTCCTGGCGTGCCGATACCGTCTATCGGACGAAGCCCTCGAAACGTCCGCCCACCGGCATCGCCTTCAATGAGCAAGCACTGGATTTGTATCTGCGGAACCTGGAAACCATTCGTCTCACCACGGAAAGGGCCGGAGCGCGCCTGGCGGTGGTCGCGTGGCCGTCCCTGTTGCAGGTGACGCCAGCGGAGCGGGTGCGCGAGGTGGAGCCGAAACTGCACGCGACGTTCCGGCTGCTGCCGTGGTCCTGGGATGAATGGCAAACCGGTTATGCGCGGTATCAGGACGCCATCCGGCGGTTCGCCGCCCAAAAGCCATCCGTGATTCTGCTCGACCCCACACCGGCATTTCGCGCGGCGAAAGACGGTGAAGGGTTGTTCGCCGACATGGTGCATTTCACGCCCGCAGGCAGCGAATTGTTGGCGCAGACGCTGGCGGATGAGTTGCGGATGGCGTCGCGCGAGCGGGCGCACTCGGGCAACGTCGCGGGGCTGCGGTGAGAATTCACCGGCCATCTGGTGGGCCGCCAGCCGTCGCAGTTCCCCGCAAGCCCGACCGAAATGGGCTCGGAGCGCGGCGTTTACGCCGCTTCAGCGTCATTCACGTCGTAGCGATAGGGTTGCCTTTCTGGCACGCGAACGTTGAAGGCGCCTGAAGGCGCCTGAAGGCCGCGCTCCGGCGGCAGTG
>JBFMBT010000163.1:0-14891 GCA_040754875.1 Verrucomicrobiota bacterium
CACGAATCGCGCTCCATGGTCGCGTGCAGGCTGTAGCGGTGCAACTGGTGGACGTAATGCTCGGCCTTCTCGAGACTGTCGCGCGCCAGCACGCTCTTCCCCTGATTGTGCACTTGCAACATGTGAAATTCGGCCTTCTGCCGGTTCCACCCGAACACCTTCTGAAAAACGTGCGTCACGTAATCCATCAGGTTCACCGGGTCGTCCCAGCAAATGACCAGATACCCCGGCTCGCGGTCCTCCTCCGACTTCGTCTTCTCTTCGTGACCGACTTCCGGAACAACCAATGGCATGTCCACGCCAGGCATGGGAATAGTTTAACCAACTCCGCGCAAGCTGTCGAGGGGCGCAGGAAATCGCGGAAAACCGCAAGCAACATGGCAACCATCGCTGGTCAACCGGAGGTTCTTCGATTACGTTCCGCCCATGAGTAATTATGACTGGACCGCGCAATTTCGGGAAATCTATCAGCGGGCCGTGGAAACGTATCGCAAGGGCAACCGCCAGCCCGGCTCGTTTTTCATTGGGGAAGATGTGCGATTTCTGGCGTCGATTGGCTGCACACCGCAGGAGTTGTTTGATTTCGTCGAGGATTGGTGCCGGTTTGAGGAACCGCATTACGACGATGTGCTGTTGGTGACCGCCACGCGGCGCGAGTACTTCCTGACGGTCCAGAAAGGGCGGCTTTCCGACACCGTCATCGACATGGACCGCCTGCCCGCCAAGGACGACAAGCTCGATGGCATCGCATGGCTGCCGCGCATCATCGAAAAGGCGCGCGCCAAACTGCGCGGGGAGATGCCGCCGGATTTGATGTATGGGTGCGGCGGTGATCGGCCGTTCTTGCGCGGCGCCAACATTCATCTGGCGGATTTCCTGCGCGTGGTGTGGGCGGCGGGCGAGGACCGCGACCAGATTGTGCGCTACGTGAAGCAGCAGTCAGGGCAGCGGTAGCGGCTCGCCGCGCAAGGCGTGTTTAGCTCAATGCCGTCGCCGCCCCGGGCACCCCGGCAAACTCGTATGCGTTTGGGTATTACTGCCGCACGGAGAAGAAGTCGAAGCCGGTCCATTGCGTTGGTTCCATTTTACACGCTGCGGCCGGGGGGACAGCCGCGGTCCGATTAGTTGAAGCCCCGGATCAACTGTTCACGCGGACGCCGAGGTTTTTCATTTTGCTGAGCGCGCTTTTTGATGCGCCCTTCAACGGGTTGCCCTTGAGGTAAACGTTCACAAAAGGCGCGAACCGCTTCTCGCCCTCGAAATCCTTCTTGAGCATGTCGTAGAGCGGCGTGAGATCTTCGATGAGATTCTCTTCCAAAAACAGGAAGTAGAGGCCGTCCAGGCCGTTGAGCGGCGCGATGTCCACAATGTGGTTTTTGCTCAAGGACAGCGAGGTCAGCCGCTTGAGTTGCGCGATGCCCGTGATGTCCACGACCTGGTTCTGGTCCGCGTAAAGCGACGACACGCGCGGCAGCTTGAACAACGGGCTGATGTCCTTGATCTGATTGTTCGACAGGTAAACCGAGGCCAGGTTGGTCAGGCCGGCCAGCGGCTGGATGGTCGTCACCCGGTTGTTCGACAACTCGACGTATTGCAGGGCCGGACACTCGGCCAGTGGGGCGATGTCGGCGATTTGATTCGAGGACAAATCGAGTTGCTGAAGGATGTTCAACCCCTTGAGCGCGCTGATGTCCTTCACTTCGTTCTTTGCGAGGTCGAGCGACGCGAGCTTCAAACATTTTTCCAGACCGGTGAGGTCCTTGATGCCCAGGCCAGTGGCCTTGATGGTGGAGATGTTTGCCACGTCCGCCGCGGTGATGGGTTTGTCCGTGTCGCGCTTTTCAAACACATATTTGCGCACGGCGGCTTCGAGGTTCTTATCTTTGAAGATGGATTGCTCCGGTGGAGCTTCCCTTTTGGCGTCCGCGGGTTTCTTTTCTTGCGCCGGCAAGGATGATCCCGCCAGGAGCGCCAATGCGAATACGATGCTAATCAAGTTGGCAGTCCTCATAGTACTTCCTTCTTAGGCTTACAGCCATTGGACTGACAACAGAAAAATCCGTTCAAATGCGAACGTCGGAGGTTTGGAGTCCCGGCTTCAGGCGGTTGGGCGCCCGCCACGAATACAACCACGGAAATCTTTCAAGATTTACGAATTGCAACGCTGTGGCCGGCTGAAGCCGGGACTCCGAACCGCCGCTTACGATCACAAGCTGGGGGATAGCGCCTCCATGCGCTTCAACTGCCAGCGGACGACATCGCTCGGCTGCCATTCGTTGAAGCGCCCGAGTTTTTTCAACACCTCGGGATTCATCAATGACGCCGGCAAGCCACCGGAACAAACGCGCGCAATTTCCTGCGCCGCGATGGTCTGCAATTCCACCTGCGACTCGACCGAATACCACGCCATGTGGTCCGTCACCACCGTTCTGGGATGACGGCGAAACGGTGAATCCGCCGGCAACGGTTCCTCCTCGAACACATCCAGGCCCGCCGCGGCCAGGCGGCCGGCATCCAACGCCTTCAGCAAAGCGCCGCCATCCACCACGCCGCCGCGCGCGGTGTTGACCAGAATCGCGCCCGGCTTCATGAGCGCGAGCGTGCGTTCGTTGATGAGATGCTTCGTCTCCGGCAGCAACGGCGCGTGCAGCGACACGTATTCTGATTCGCGCAGCAGCGTTTCCAAATCCACCAGTTCGGCGCCGGCCGCTTTCGCCTTGGCCGGCTCCACATACGGATCGGTCGCCAGGATTCGCAGGCCCCAGCCGCTGCCGAGCTTGCGCGCGACAGATTGGCCGATATTTCCCAGCCCAACCAGACCCAGCGTGCGTCCGGCCACGCGATGGATGGCGTCGTAACGATTCACATCGAAACCGCCCGCCTCGATTTTCTTGTGATTGGTCACCACCTGCCGCACGCACGCCAGCAGCAACGCGACGGCCTGCGTGGAAACCTCCTCGATGCAATACCCCGGCACGTGGCCCACAATGATGCCCGCTTCCGTGGCGGCGGCGCTATCGACATTGTCCGTGCCGACGCCGTAGCGCAGGATGATTTTGCAACGACGAAAGCGGCGGATGAGTTCGCGCGTAATCGTCAATCGGCGAAAAAGAATTCCATCCGCCTCCTCGCACAACTTCAGCGCCTCCTCCAGCGGCCGTTTCTCCGCGTCGATGAATTCGCCGCCCGCAGCGGCAATGATGCGCCGCTCGTGTTCCGACGACGCATACCCGTGCTCGATGAGGACGACTTTGAATCTGGCCATTTGCTCTTTCGTAGCGTCGTCCCCTTGCGCGTCACGCCCCCGGCTTCAACACCAGTTTTCCCGCCACGCCGCCGGACTTGCCCACCGTGCTTTCCTCCTGCAAACGATGCGCCTTGGCCGCCTCGGACAACGGCAGCACGCGGTCAATCTTCGGTTTCAACGCGCCATCCGTAAGCCAGCGGTTGATGTCTTGGGCGCAATGTTGCTGTTCATCCGGCCGCGCCATGAACATGACAAATCCGTGCAAGGAACAACCCTTCACATAAAACGGCCCCACCGGAAACGGCGGACGCGCCTCGCGCCCGGCCATCAACACCATGCGCCCGCGTGCCGCCAGCGCGCCAATCGCCAGGTCGAAATTCGGTTCGCGCAACGTCTCCCACCAGACATTCACGCCCGCGGGCGCGAGCTTCTTCAACTCCGCTTCGAGATTGTGCGACTTGTAATTGATGGCGTGGTCCGCGCCCAACGCATGACACGCGGCGACCTTCTCGTCGCTGCCGCCGGTCGTGATGACCTTCGCGCCAACCGCCTTCGCCATCTGCACGACCATCGAACCGACGCCGCCAGTGCCGCCGTGCACAAAAATCGTTTCGCCACGCTGTAGCTTCACATCGCGGAACAACCCCAGATGCGCCGTGATGCCCACCAATGCCGTGGCCGCGACGACTTCATCGGTCACCGCCGCCGGCGTGGGATAAGCCCAGCATTCATCCACCACCACGTATTCGGCAAAGGTCCCCTGCCGGCCAAGCACACCCTGGTTGCTGCCCCACACGTGCGCGCCCGGCTTGTAATGCGTCACCGCCGGCCCCACCGCTTCGACGGTCCCCGCGAAGTCGCAACCCACGATGAACGGCAGCGGAATGTTCATCTGCACCAGGCCGCTGCGGATATAAGTGTCGATGGGATTGACCGCCACGGCGCCGACTTTCACCAGGAGTTGGTGTCCGGTCGGCTCGGGCTTCGGCAAATCGCCGTAAGTGATGTTTTCGGGAGGTCCGGTCTGGCGGATGAACGCGGCTTTCATGTGATGCGCGGATGGTAACATGCGCGCTGCCCGCGGGCAAGGAACGCAACGTTTACCGAACTCGAATCACGCGATAAAACAATTGGCGTGTGTTGGCCGCAGGCGTGTCGGAGAGCGAAATGGGTTGACCAAACCCGCTTGCGGACCGCAACGGAATCCAGTCAACGAGGTTGGTGGACGTTTCGATGCGGTAGGCGCCACCCACCAATGCGGGAAAGGAAAAATGGAAATCCTCGCCGGTTCGCGCCAATGACGTCAGTTGCAAACTACTTGGCGCCACTTCCACATACGCACCGGTGCTGGTGGTCTGCCCCACGCCGTTGACCACGCGCACGGAATAAACGCCGGCATCGCCCGGCTGGACTTCCTGCAACAGCAACGCCGGTTCGGTTGCTCCCGGAATCGGCACGCCATCCTTCAGCCACTGAAAAGCCAACGGTGCCGTGCCCGTCATACTGACCCCGAGCACCAGTCGCTCGCCTTGAACCACGGACCGCGGTTCAGGCTGTTCCAATATCCGCGGCGCGGTGTCCGGCGTGTTGGCCACGAAAAAACTCAGGCTCCATCCGTTGACCAGCATGCCCTCGTCCAACGGTTGAACATCGTCGACATACAAACGCCAGTCTCCGTTCGGGTTGGTGCCGTTGAAACCGCTCAGGTAGACGCTCCCGGGTTCAAGATGTTGCGCCGTGGAATAGGAAAATCGTGTCAAGGCGCCGCCCTGTGGCACCGGGGAACCACTGGCAACAAATTGAATTTCCGATCCTTTCGCCGCCAATACCGGACTCTGCTCCCGCATCAACCACACCGTCTGACCCTGGGGGCCCACCAAGCGCAATTCCAGATCACCGGCGGACCTGTGGGCGAGACCGTGCAACGTCACCGACAAATTGCTCACCGTTCCGGTCACGCCGGCGACCGTGATTCTCGCCGAGGCCGCCCCCACCGGGTTTCCATCCCGAATCG
Source organism: Verrucomicrobiota bacterium (assembly GCA_040754875.1). Taxonomy (GTDB): domain Bacteria; phylum Verrucomicrobiota; class Verrucomicrobiia; order Limisphaerales; family JBFMBT01; genus JBFMBT01. The sequence continues at coordinate 5,262 of JBFMBT010000163.1, forward strand.
GCAGGGCGGAGTGGTTCTTAAAAACATACTGGCGCTGCCCCGTTGAACCGGGTTGAACCACGCTCACGGAGACATACTGGCTTTCCACATACCCGGCGTCGTTGAAGGCAGTCAACCGATAGGTCCCGGAATCGGAAAGTTGCGCCGGTTCAATTCTCAACGTGGCGTTGGTGGCGCCCGGAAGCGCGGTGTTGCCGCGCTTCCACTGAAAACTGCGGGCGTTGCGAACGCCGGCTCGAAGGTAAATCAATCCATTCAATGCCACCTGCGTGTTCCGGGGTTCTTCGCTGATCCAAGGGCGGCATTCGTATTTGGAAATCTTCGCCAGGAACATGTCCTCCTGTCCGTAGCCTCGCAGCGTGGTGGAACCAAACAAGCCCTCATTTCCGGTGAAACCCGTGTAGTACACATTCCCGGCTTCATCCACTGCCACGGCCAGTCCGGTGTCTTTGTCAAAGCCACCCCCACGAAACACCGTCGTCTGTCCGCCGGATTCAAAGACTCCCAGATAAGTATGCCAGATTCCACCGGCTACAAACACCCGGCCCTCGCGGTCCGCGGCAATACCAAAACTGGAGTCCAGCAGCGCGGCCGCCCCGCCATTCAAGCGCATCAATCCTCCCTCAGGATCATATTTTACGAAAAACATGGTTTCCGTAAGCAGGCCCGTCAGATTGCTTGGCGTGTCGAGCCGCAAATAGAAGGTGCCAGCAGTGAATACAGCGCCGTTGCTGTCCATGAATACGGTGTTCGCCGAGATGTCTTCGGGATCAAGAAATTCCGCGCCGGTGATTCGTCGTGTCCACACCAATGCTCCTTTGTTGGTGTATTTGCACACGAACCCATCGCGGGCGTATCTGGCATCAAACGTTTCGTCGCCAAACGTAACCACACCCTGGAATTTGCCGGACACAGCAACGTTCCCGCCATGATCCGCGGCCAACCCGAAGGCGAAATCAAATTTTGCCCCGCCTATCTGTCGCGCCCAGAGGACATCCCCGTTGGTGTCATAGCGGGCGAGAAACGCATCGGTTTCCCCGGCTGAGGTCAACGATATGGACCCAAAATCGGCGGTTCGACGGAAATACCCGGCGATGAACGGGTGCCCGGCCGGATCGACTGCGAGGGCCCAACCCAGGTCAACCTTCTCACCACCGGCCCGGCGAACCCAAAGAATATTGCCATCGGCATCGTACCTGGCCAGATAGGCGTCCGCCTCGCCAGCCGAGGTGATCTGGTGCGGACCAAAAGAAGCCGTTCCCTCAAAGTAACCGGTCACATAAATATGTCCTTCCGGACCCACGGCGACTCCCATCGCACCGTCGTCTCCCAATCCGCCGTCCTGCCGAACCCAAACCACAGATCCCTCCGGGCTATATTTGACCATGAAGCAATCCCACGGCCCAACCGCTGTCAAAGTGTGCGCACCGAACTTCGCTTCCCCTTGAAAATAGCCCGCCACAATCACATTCCCCTGAGCATCGATCGCAAGCGCGCGGCCTGCATCCTCCCCGGCTCCGCCGCCGGCGACGACCCATTGGAAGTCTGCGGGCGCGGCACCCTGAAGCACCGACGCCTGCCAGAAGGCTCCAACGACAACAAAAACCGCAATCTTCAGCCAAATGGATCGAATTGCTCGCATGCAGCACCGTGACGGTGCGCCGTGCATCGCAAATTCAGCGTGGGAACTGTTCCCCTTCCCTCCACGGTGCCGCTCGTCTCTCGGTCGGGCCAAACACTTGCATTTCGCCGGACAGAACACAAGTTCGAAGCAATCTGCGGGTATGCCGGTCCGCTTGCTCGCCATCCCTACCCCACCGGCAACTGTATCTCCGTCAGATACTTCTTCGGGTCACCCTTGAAAATCATCCCCGGGCCCTTCAGATACACCTCGCGTGACGGCAGCGTGATGGGAATTTGCTTCCGCTTCACATGTTCCAGAATCTTCGCGTAGGAACGGCCCAATTGTTCATACGGTCCCTGGTGCACCAGCGTCACACACCGTCCTCCCGGCAGTGTGCGCACCGAAATCCCCTCCGCCTCCACTGCCTGGCGCAATGCCATGCACGGCTCGAAATCCGCGTCATCCTCCTGGTACTCGCAATCGTAATACAGGCACAACGCCGGCCCCGCCAGATGCCGCCCCAGCTTCCGGCCGATTTGCGAAAAACCCTTCCCGCAATCGCTGTATTTCCCGCGCATCCGCACGCCCGCCACTATCATCGGCTCCAGCGTTTTCTCCTCCACGGCATATCCCGCCGCCGCCATCACCCGTTGCGCCTCGCGTTCCGTCGCAATGATGCGCTCGATGTTCGCCGCAATATTCCGCTGATGGCGGATGCCCTGCTCGATTTGCTCCTTGTGCCGTTCCAGGAAACCGAGGATGTCCGACTCGTCTTCGCAGCGGCGCAACATCGCCGCGATGTCCTCCAGGGAAAACTCCAGCGCGCGCAGTTGCGTGATGACGCGCGCCTTCTCGATCTTCTTGTGGTCGTAATAACGGTAGCCGGATTCGGTGTCCACAACGGTCGGGACCAGCAGCCCTTTCTCGTGATAAAAGCGCAGCGTCTTGACGGATAATCCGGTGATTTTCGAAAACTCGCCGATGCTGAAGAATGAAGGTTCCATAGGTTTTATTTCATTATGGATGACTCCATACGCCCTCCCCCAAGGGGAGAGTCAAGCGGCCTGTTTCTGCCGGACCGCGGCTGTGACACCGCCCAGCCGCAGCGCTCCGCCTGAAACCGCGCCCTCAGGGGTTCGTCAGGCGATGCCCCCACTCTTCGACGCTTCAACTCATCACTCTTCAACGCACCCTCAACTCACCTTCCGCAACTTCGTGATCCGCCCCGTCTGCACCCATTCGGCCACGAAGATGTTCCCCGCCGGGTCAAAGCACGCATCATGCGGATGCAGGAACTTGCCCGACACCCAACCCTCGCCCGTTTCGTTGCGGCGCAGTTTCATGCCGTCCTTCAACACCTGCGCGCGCCAATCGGGATCTTCGCCCAGGTGCGCGATGACCTTGTCGTCCTTGTCGAGCAGCGTGATGCGCGCGCTCAAGTCCGGCACCAGCAGCACGTCTTTGTGCGTGTCCAGATTCGCCGGCAGGATGAAGCCATCCAGTGTCTTGAGGTGCTTGCCCTCGAACGTAAACCATTGCAGCCGCTTGTTCGCCCGGTCCGCCACCACCACCGACGCCTCGCGCCCGGGGCGGTTGTCGATCCAGATGCCGTGCGGCGTGTTGAACTGGCCGTTTTCCTTTCCCGGCCCGCCAAACTTCGCCAGCCACTTGCCGTTCTTGTCGTAACGATGGATGAACCACGAACCGTAACCATCCGCCACGTAATACCCGCCATCCGGCAAAAACGCGAAATTCGTCGGCATGAACGCGTCGCGGCCCCAGCGCTTCTCCGGCTTGGTGTCCTCGTTCTCCTTGTAAACACCCGACTCCATCGGCGCGCGCTTTTCCCAGACCTGCTCGCCCTTGAGCGTCAGCTTGGCAAACGTCTTCACCTGCTGGTAAGCGGTCACCCAGACGAATTGCTCCTTGCCTTCCGTGCGAATCTCCAACCCGTGCCCGCCGCCCTGAAATTGATTGCCAAACGCGCGCACAAACTTGCCCTTCTGGTCGAACACGAATATCGACGGATGGTCCTTCAAATTCTCGCGCCCCTCGTGAATGACATACAGCAACCCCTCGCGATCCACGGCCACGTTGTGCGTGGTCTGCCACGAATACTTGTCCGGCAATTTCGCCCAGTTATGCAGCACCTCGTAGCGATGCTCGCCGGTGCCTATGACCAGTTGTTTGTCCGACTTCTGCGCGGTCAGCACCTGCGGCGCCGCCACGGCAACCGCGGCCGTGGCCAGAAAACGACGACGGGAAAGGAATGAAGACTTCATAAGCATGCGATGTGTTTGAATGGAGAGAGTTTATCGCGACGCATTTGGGACGCAACTCCCGTGTGCGTGCGAAAGCGTGTATCGGGATTTGGTTTGCGCTTGGCACGCAACCCGCTTTAATTTCCCTAATGGATGACGCGTTTCATCCAGACCTCAACCTGTTGCAGGCCACGGGAGCGCAGCAGGAGGTCTGGCACCAAAAAGCGGCGGCCGTCGCGGCGACGACGTTCGGGCGGCGGGTATTCGTGCGCGCCGTGGTGGAAATCTCCAATTATTGCCGCGAGAATTGCGCCTATTGCGGCATGCGCCGCGACAACCGTTCCCTCACCCGCTTTCGCGCCCACCACGACCAGCTCGCCGAACTGCTCATCCACCACCGGCCCGCCAGCGTCACCGACGTCAACCTTCAGGCCGGCGAAGACCCGGTGGCCGCGCGCGAAGTCGCCCTGCCGTTGATCCGTACGCTCAAACGCGAAACGCCCCTCGGCATCAGCGTCTGCCTCGGCACGCTGGACCCCGCGTTGTATGCGGAACTGCAGGACGCCGGCGCGTCCATTTACATCATCAAGTTCGAGACGGCGAACGCCCGCGATTACACGCGCTACCAGGCGCCCGGCAACCTCGCCGAGCGCGTCAAACACATCCGCCTGCTCGCCGACCGCGGCTGGCGCGTCAGCTCCGGTTTCATTGCCGGACTGCCCGGCGCTTCCACCGCGGCGCTCCTCGAGAATTTCCAACTCGCCAACGACCTGCCGCTGGATGGTTGCAGCGTCAGCCCCTTCATTCCCGGCGACGAAACCCCGCTGTCTTCATCGCCCACGGCGGACATCAATCTCGTGTTGAACAGCATGGCCGCGCTGCGCTTGATGCGGCCCGAGTGGGTGATTCCCTCCGTCAGCGCGCTTAACATCGCCGAGCCCGGCGCCGGTTACCGGCGCGGCCTGCGCACCGGCGCGAATCTTGTGACGATGAATCTGACCCCCTCCGACGTGCGGGGCGACTACCTCCTCTACAAGCGCGAACGCTTCATCATGACCGAGGACCGCATCCTCGCCGCCATCGCCGCTGAAAATCTCACCCCTTCCCGGCAGGGCCTCGTCGAATTCTACAAATCCCAACCCAAACTCCAGCCCACACGTGAATGGATTCCGGTACCATGATTGTGGAGTTCTGGCTTTCACGACATCGAATTACGATGCCATGAAGAAGTTCCTGGCAGATTTTGGTTTCGAAGTCATCGAAGGCAGCGATCAATTGTTGCCGCTGTTTAACCACAAGCGAGGCGCAAGGGTTTCACGGGGCAATTTGCGCTTCCAGTTGGAGGAGAGCGACGATCGTGCGCAAAAGGCGACCTTCAATTTGTTCCTGACCGATTTTTCCGACGAGGAAATCCAGCGAATCAAATCCATTGGCTACGAGCACCGACATAAGGACACAACACCTTATGGGGAGTTCCACACTTTTCACACACCCGACGGTGGGACGATTATAGTTTAGTGGCAGCCGAGGTGACGAGACTCACTCCCAAAGTCCCGCCAGGGACGCCGAAAATAGCCCAGCGATTTATCGCTGGGTCCGCGGCCCTCGAAAAACCAAAGCCCCGGAGGGGCGGCACTGTTACACCTACTTCTCTGCGCGCGCTTTGTTCAATTCCGCTTGAACCTCATCGGGCAGAATCGGCCTTTGCCCTATCTTGATCGAGGTCACCTCCCCGATCACTTCGGTCCGCGCGCCAAATTTCGCCGCACCTCGGGCGGGAATCCCATATTGCGTCACTCGAAACTTCAGCGGAAAATTCCACCCGCAAAAATTCGTCGCCGTCAGCACTTCATACTCGCACACCAGTTGGCCGTTCGTCGCATAAAGATCCACCGTCTTTGGCAGTCCAAAAGTATCATCAAAAACCGTTGTCTTGTCCGAGTATCCGAAAGCGATGGAAGGCGGTCCAACCGGCATCGGAATCTGGCGGCCATCTCCTTTAAGATAATTTCCCGAACAAAACGCCAGCCAGACGACGTTTGCGCTGCCCGAACCCGCGGGCTGTCCCTGGGGCGCGGGATGGATTTTGGTGTACTGCTCTCCCGCGCGGGGATAACTGATGGCGGGCGTGCCCGGCTGTGTTCTTCCCAGCTTGTCCTGGATGACTTTTTCCGCCTGCGCCAGATACATGCTGCTGGTGATCGTCGTACGCTCGGCCACGTTCGTGCCGATCAGCCAGTACTCAATATCAGCGTTGCTCGAAAAATCCCCGGATATATACCAGTCGTTTGTGCCGGCCACACACTTCACCGTTCGATGGTGCATGTTGGTCCTCGTCCGGGCGTGCCATTCGGAATCCAACTCGACCGTGATCTCCACGTAATCGGGAGCATGGACCGCCGGCGCGGAAGGCGCCGCCACACGCGCGCGCATCAACACGAAGGCGATTACCATGCAAAGTATTCCTATAACCGCCCCTCCTATGACCCGCCCCTGTCTCGTGGAATTCAATCGATCCAAATCTTGTCCGTTCCCCCAACTGAACACTGAATACTGGCCACTGAATACTCCCTACTTCGCCTTGTCCGCATCCCCCGGCTCCGTCTTCGCCACCTGCGGCACATCCCCTTGAAGATCCTTCAACCGCGCCTGCGCCACCGTGTGGCCGTTCTTCGCCGCCGCCGCCAGCCACCGGAACGCCTCCGCTTCATCCTTCGGCACGCCATCACCTTTCAGATAACGCTGCGCCAGATCATACTGCGCCGATGGCGCGCCTTCCTCTGCGCGCTTGATTTGAAACTCGATCACCTTTGCCGTTGTCTCCGCCTTGCGCGCCGCCTCCTTCACCGGATCCGGCAACACCACCGGCGCACTCGGCCGCGGCGCATACACCACCGGCGCCGCCGGACGTTGGGGCGCCGCCGCCACCGGCACCGGGCCAACCGGCAACGGCTGGGGCGCGGGCGTTGCTTGGGAAGGATTGAAATAAACGAACGGCGCGGGCTGCATCACCGTGCGCCGGGTGACCCCGCGAATGCCGCCCTGCATCTGCACGTTCTGGGCGAAGCCGCTCACCGCGGCCGATTCCACCAAAACCAACGCCACCAATGCAGCCTGAACTCTCACACTGCCATCCTCGCACAATCCCCCCGCCATTGAAAGAGCAAAAGTGTCGGATCAATTTGCGACTTAATTACGGCGCGGACGAGCGTTTGATAGACATTCAGCGCTATTTCATCAGTGTTTCCGCAGCTTCAACCATCTTCGCCGCCGTCAATCCGTGCTTCTCGTAGAGATGCTCGGCCAGATACGCGGACTGCCCGAATTCGCCGTGGATGCCCAAGGTCTTGATGCGGTGCGCGATGCCCGCGTTGGACAGCGCATGCGAAATCTGCGCGCCCATGCCGCCGATGACCTGATGATCCTCAATCGTCACCAACCGCCCCGAGCACGCCTTCACCGCCGAGCCAATCGTCTCGACATCCACCTGGTTGATGAACGGATTGTTGATGACCGTCGCGTTGATGCCCTTTTCCTTGAGCTTCTTGCCGGCGTCGATCGCCTTGCTCAGCAATGGCCCCGAGCCGACGAGCACCACGTCGTTGCCTTGCGCCAGGACCTGCGCCTTGCCCCACGGATACTTCGCGCCTTCGACCCAATAGATGGGGTAATTCTCGCGGCCCACGAAGAAGAGGTAACTTTCGCCATCGCGGCCCGCTTTGCGATCCTCGGCCTGGCGTTTGATGGCTTCGTGCATGAGCGCCTCGGCTTCGTCCGAGCACGACGGCGCAATCACCACCGTGTGCGGAATCGCGCTTGTGGCGGCGAAATACGTCGTCGCCTGATGCGACGCACCATCCGCCGCGTCCTGAAATCCAACGTGCGAGAACATCGCGATGACCGGCGCCTGCGACAGCGCGGCCATCGTCAACGGCAGGTTGCCCTTGGTCACGCCGAACTGCCCGAACGTATCGACAATCGGAATAAAGCCCGCCTTCGCGAAGCCCGCGCCGACGCTGACCATGTTCGCCTCGGCGATGCCCACTTCGATGAAGCGGTCCGGGAAACTCTTTTGGAACAGGCTGATGCCCGTCGAGCCCTGCACATCCGATGAAATGGAATAAACCGGATAACCTTCCTGTGCCGCCTTGATCGCGCCTTTGGCGAGGCCGGTCTGCACCTTGTCCTTCTTGACGGACGGCGCGGCTGCGGGCGCCGCGGCGGCCTTGGCCTTCTTGGCGGCTTCCTTGTCTTCCCAATCCTTGCGCAACGCCTGCGCCCAGTCCGCGAATTCCTTCGGCGGCTGGCCGTTGTAAATCTCGCTCACGAAATCGACAATTTTCTCGCCGTTGGCCAGCGGGAAGCCGTGGCCGCCCGAGGAACTTTCCTCGGTGGATTTCACGCCGTAGCCCTTGATGGTCTTCACCAGCAGGCAAACCGGCTTGTGCGGATTGGCCTTCGCCGCCGCGATGCCGCGCTCGATGGCGTCATACACCGCCGGCAAGTCATGCCCCTTCTCGACCTTGATGACTTCCCAGCCCAGCGCGCCCATGGCGTTGAACGTCGGCGACATGCTGAACGAATCCTTCGTGATGCGGCCTGAAAGCTTCGTGTCGTTGTCGGAAATGATCAGGACGAACGGATTGACGCGGCCCTTGGCAGCGAGACCGGGAATCGCGGCGAACGCTTCCTTGGCTTCGCCTTCCATCGACGCGCCGTCGGACACCGTGATGATGGTCACGCGATCGTTGCCCGCTACCTTGTCAGCAATCGCCAATCCCTGCGCCTGCGGCACCGCCGAACTGAGCGGCCCGTTGCTGAGCAGCACGCCTTCAGGGTTCAAATGCGATTCACCATGGCCCGTCAGCTTGCTCTTGATGCTGCGGAAATCTTTCAGCGAATCGAACGTCATGCCGTCGAAGCCGTAATTGGCGCGCAACGCATAAATGCCGTTCTCCGTGTGGCCGGCATCGTTGACGAAATTGTACGCCTCATGCCAGGCGCGTCCCTTCACCGCGAACACGATGCCATGGATGGCCGCCATGATCTCGGCGAACGCCGCCGGGCCGCCCCAATGGCAGGCCGCCCCGCCGTTGACCGCGTGGACGTCCATGAGCGCGACCAGCGCGCGCGTGGCGCGAGGGTCCGCCAGGATGACTTCCTCGCCGCGGGCGTTCTTGATGGTGACGGCGTATTTCGGCGCGCTGGCCGGGGCCGGCGCGAGTCGGGATTTCAATTTCAGAGGCGTCAACGGAGGAGCCTCGACCGGTTTCACAACTGTATTGTCAGCAGCCATAGTTATCGATTTTTCAAAAATAAAGCAGCGTAGCTTAGTGAGCCACCGGGAAAAGGGAAACAAGAAAATCGGCGCGCAACATGGCCTTTTTGGGGCTTTTCCATGACGGATTTCGATGATGCCTTCGACGATCTCCGTCGTCACAAGTTCAAAGCTGGTCATGTTCAACGGCTGCCGAGCCGTCGCCGAGCGCCGGAGCAATTTGGCCGAACGGCGGGGGACAGGCTGCCGGGAGTGATGGAGTGGTGGAATCATGGAGTAATGGGGGGTGCGCAAAAAAATATGTGGCAGTATGTGGCGGAAGCGGGCGGAAGCGGGCGGAAATGACGAATGACGGAGGGCAAGGACGTGATGCGTGACGCGTGATGCGTTGAAAGGAGTGGAAATTTTTGCATGAGCCGGGAATAAGTGGGAAATCGCGGGAACGGGAGGGAGTGGCCGGTATAGGG
>JBFMBT010000164.1:0-14888 GCA_040754875.1 Verrucomicrobiota bacterium
ACCCGCCGCAACAACCGGTTATAACCGGTTATTACCGCTTATTCGCGGGGGGGGTGCCCGGCCATCTCACCGTGTTTCACTTCGGATCCCTCCGCCATTTCGAGGCTTTTCGAGCTTATTCGACCTTTTTCGAGCTTATTCGACCTTTTTCGAGCTTATTCGACCTTATTCGAGGATATTCGACCTTATTCACAAAGAAAAAGAACGCCCTCTCGGAAGTCAGTCTCACCTTCCGCTACGACCATTCCGGACCGCGGCTGTCCCCAGCCGCAGCGCTCCGTCGGCACCCAGACCACAGGAGGTTCGTGTGATGCTTAATCGTCCTCATCCTCGTCCTCGTCCTCGACCCCTTGAACCTTGGGATTTGGTGCTTCCCCTGAGCTTTGAACTTGAAGCTCTTTCTGCCCTTTACCGGACTTCGCGGAAAATTTTCCTCGCTCTCCAGACGCGCTTACGACCCGGTGTGCCCGCCACGGTGCCACCGCCTTACGCCCGGCCGATTGGCCACGCCGTAAGCGGGCAGAATGCCCGCGATCCGATAATGAAAAACCCATGCGCCCCGAATGCAAACCCACGACCCCGCAAACCCAAACTTTGAACCCCGAACCTTGAACTTCCCTTGAGCTTGGAACTTTCCCGCCGCGTCCCCCCTCAAACGCATCACGCATCACGCCGTCGAGAAAGTTTTTGAATCACGCGCCAAACAACGGTATATAACCTTGATTGCCTTATCGATGAAGCAGATTGTCGCCATCATTTTGTGCGCCAGCGGGTTGGGCGTGACCATCCAGGCTGCACCCGTGGATTACCTCAAGGAAGTCAAACCCATCCTTGCCCATTCCTGTTACAAATGCCATGGCGCGGCGGAGCAGAAAGGCGAACTGCGCCTGGACACCGCGGCTTATGCGCTCAAAGGCGGCGACACCGGCCCGGCCATCACGCCCGGCAAAGGCGCGGAGAGTTTGCTGGTTAAAGCCGTCAAAGGCACCGCGCCGGACATGAAGCGCATGCCGCTCAAGATGCCCGCCTTGAGCGACGACCAAATCGATTTGATTGCGCGCTGGATTGACGAAGGGGCCAAAGCGCCGTCGCACGAGGAGCCCGAGAAGCTTTACGCCGGCGCGGAAAATCATTGGTCCTTCAAGGCGCCCCAGCGCCCGGAAGCGCCGATGACAAAACTCCAGGGCTGGGTGCGCAATCCGATTGACAACTTCATCCTCGCGCGCCTCGAAAAGGAAGGCATCAAGCCGTCGCCGCAGGCGGACCGCGTGACGCTCATCCGCCGCCTGTCGCTGGATTTGACCGGCCTGCCGCCCACGATTCAGCAGATTGACGAGTTTTTGGCGGACAAAAGCGGCGATGCGTATGACAAACTGGTGGAGCGCTTGATGGCGTCGCCCCATTTTGGCGAACGCTGGGCGCGCCATTGGCTGGACGTGGCGCGCTACGCCGATTCCAACGGCTACAGCATCGACGCCCCGCGTTCCATCTGGAAATACCGCGATTGGGTCATCCACGCGCTGAACAAAGACCTGCCGTTCGACCAGTTCGTCATCGAACAACTCGCGGGCGACATGCTGCCGAACGCGACGCTCGAACAGAAGGTCGCCACCGGTTTCCATCGCAACACGCAGATCAATCAGGAAGGCGGCATCGACAAGGAACAGTTCCGCATCGAATCCATCTTTGATCGCGTCGCCACCACGGGCACGGCGTTCCTCGGCCTGACCATCGCCTGCACCCAATGCCACGACCACAAGTTCGACCCCATTTCGCAGAAAGAGTATTATCAGTTGTTCGCCTTCCTGAACAACGCGGACGAGCCGAACCTCGAACTGGCCACGCCCGACGAATTGGTGCGGCGGGAAAAGCATCGCGCGCAGGTGAAGGAACTCGAAGACGAGTTGAAGACCTACGCGGTGGCGCTCGATGAGAAACTGCCTGAGTGGGAACAACAACTCACCGAGGCGCAGCGCAAGAAGCTGAAACCCGACGTTCAAGCCATCCTCGCCAAGGCCGTGACCGAACGCGATGGCAAGGAGAAGAAAACGTTGCTCACCGCGTATCACGAGCAGGACTCCGGTTACAAGAGCCGCCAGGCGAAGATCACCAAGCTGAAGCGCGCCGAGCCGCCCGTGACGACGACAATGGTCATGCGCGAATTGCCCACGCCGCGCGACACGTATGTGTTCATCAAAGGCGATTTCACCCGCCGCGACAAGCAAGTGCAGCCCGGCACGCCGGCCATCCTCCATCCTTTCCCGAAAGTGGAAAACCCCAACCGGCTCGACCTCGCCAGGTGGCTCGTTGATGAACGCAATCCGCTCATCGCGCGCGTGACGGTCAACCGCATCTGGCAGCAATATTTCGGCAAAGGCATCGTCGAGACCGAGAATGATTTCGGCACGCAAGGCCTGCCGCCGAGCAATCCGGAATTGCTCGATTGGCTGGCGACCGAATTCATGGCGAAGAACTGGAGTTTGAAGCACATTCATCAGCTCATTGCCACCTCGGCCACCTACCGCCAATCCTCCAAGGCACGCCCAGATTTGCAGAACCTTGACGCCAACAACAAACTGCTTGCGCGGCAGAATCGGCTGCGGCTCGATGCCGAACTCGTGCGCGACACCGCGCTCAGCGCCAGCGGGTTGCTCTCCGATGAAATCGGCGGCCCCAGCGTGTTCCCCACCATTCCCGATGGCGTCATGGGCCTCGGCCAGGTCAAGCGCGACTGGAAACCCAGCCCCGGCGACGACCGTTATCGCCGCGGCATGTACACCTTCTTCTATCGCGCCACGCCGCACCCGGCCTTGATGGTCTTCGACGCGCCGGACGCCTTCAGCGCGTGCACGCGGCGCGTGCGCTCGAACACGCCGTTGCAGGCGCTCACGCTGTTGAACGACCAGGCCTTCTTCGAATTCGCGCAGAATCTGGCGACGCGCGTCCTGCGCGAAGGCCCCGCCAACGACCGCGACAAACTCGACTACGCCTTCCGCCTCTGCACCGCGCGCAAACCCTCGCCGGACGAAAAGCAACGCCTCGAAGATCTCCTGTCCGAGCAGGTGCAGAGCTATCAAGGTGCCGAAACCGAGGCCCGCGCCATCCTCCCGCACAATCCCGAGCCCGGCCTGGATGTGAAGCGCCTCGCCGCGTGGACCACCGTCTCGCGCGTGCTGCTGAATCTGGATGAAACGATAACGCGTGAGTGATTCAGTTCCGACCGCCGAGGAGGATGTCAAACTCGCCTTACGGGTGAAGCGTTTCGTTTTGCTGGGTGTGATACTTGTCCCCATTGTCGCCTTCATCCTCTGGCGGCTGGCGCTGTCATCCGGTAACGACAAGCTCTTGAAAGCCATTCGCGACGCAGGCGAACCCGCCAATGCCGTTGAATTGGATGCGTATTACAAGCAGGTTCCGGCTGAGAAGAACGCGGCCTCGTACTGGATCCAAGGAGCGGATGAGATGATTCCCCCCGAGGGAGCCAATCTGGATGCGCCTTGGTACCGCTTCAAATTGCCGCCCCGCGGACAATCGTTTACGAATGACCTGTTGGCGGAAGCTCGCGAGTCGCTCGTATCCAACCAGGCCGCGTTGGCAGCATTTCGTCGGGCCGCAGAAATGACGGACAGTCGTTATCCCATTGACTTGTCGCAAGCCACTTTGACGTTGCTCCCCCACCTGACAAGAGTGAAGCAGGTTGCAAACTTGCTGCGAATGGAGTCGGCCATTCAAGCCCATGACGGCAATTCGCGGGAGTCCGTGCGCGCGATTCTTAACATGCTTGCCGCGGGCCAGTCGTTGGAAAACGAACCAGTCCTGATTTCGCAACTAGTCCGCTATGCTGTGGACTCCATGGCTTTCCAATGTGCGGAGTTCTTGTTGAACCGCGCCCATCCAAACGATCAAGAACTGCTGACTTTGACCAAGGCGTTCGAAGCTGTGGATGACCCACGCAGCCTGTCTCTGGCATTGATCGGAGAGCGCGCGTTCTTTGTCAGCGTATTGGACAATCCCCGGTTGTTGGCCCTAACCTCGGCCAATGGCGCCACGCCAACACCGTCCGAAAACTTCACCGCGTCCGCCGTAAGTTTCACCGGCTTTTACCAGCGCGAACGTGGATTCTATCTGCCCGAGATGGCTACGAATATTGCGTTGGCCCGGCTTCCCGATCCCCAGCGGTTCCTAAGCCACACCAACTGGGATGCGGGGGAGGCGCGAGCTAAAGCGGGCTTTTATTTCTTGTCGGGTCTGACCCTGTCGAGCGTTGGAAGGTCCGTTCACAGAGACGCGGAACACCGGGCGCAGGCGCGGGTCGCCCTGGCTGCTTTTTCCGTTGAGCGCTACCGCCTCAAACACAACGACTACCCCAAGGACCTCGCTTCCCTGGTGCCGGAGTTTCTGCCCGCTGTTCCCATCGATCCGTTCGACGGCAAACCCCTGCGCTTCCAATTGCGCGCCCATGGTTACATCGTCTATAGTATTGGAACCGATGCGAAAGACGATGGCGGAGCCGAACGCCCGGAAAGGCGCGGCACGGCCAAAGTGCCCGAAGACATCACTTTTATTGTGGACCGCCCGGCCCGTTTGGATTTAACAAAATGATTTCATGAACCAGCCGCAGTCACCGCTTCAAGACCTCACCCGCCGCCACTTCTTCAGCCGTTGCGCGATGGGGTTGGGGTCGATTGCGCTGGCGTCGTTGCTGGATGAGCGGGCCGCCCAAGCCGCGTCGCCCCGGGTGAAGCTCATCAATCCGCTGGCGCCCAAGGCCGGCCACTTCGGCGCGAAGGCGAAGAATGTCATCTACCTGTTCATGGCGGGCGGGCCGAGCCAGTTGGAGTTGTTCGATTACAAGCCGAAGCTCATCGAGCTCAACGGCAAGCCGATCCCGCAATCCTACATCGAAGGCAAACGCTTTGCGTTCATGGACAGCAGCCACGGCAGCAACCTGCTGGGCACGCGGCGCAAGTTCCAGCGGCACGGCCAGAGCGGCATGTGGGTGTCCGAATTGTTCCCGCACATCTCGACGATTACGGATGACGCCGCGTTCGTGATGACCTGCGCCACCGAACTGTTCAACCACGCGCCCGCCAAGCTCTTCATGAACACCGGCTCCGGCCAGTTCGGCCGGCCGAGCATGGGGTCATGGGTCACCTACGGCATCGGCAGCGAGGCGCGGGATTTGCCGGGCTTCGTCGTCCTGCAATCCGGCCCGCGCGGCCCGCGCGGCGGCTCGGTCAACTGGGCCAGCGGATTTCTCCCCACGACCTATCAGGGCGTGCCCTTGCGCGGCCAGGGCGAACCGATTTTGAACCTCACCAGCCCGAGCGGCGTCACGCCCACGCGCCAGCGCGACGCGCTGGATGCCATCCGCGATTTGAACTTGAAGCGCCTCGTAGAAACGGGCGATGAGGAAATCGCCACACGCATTTCCTCCTACGAAATGGCGTATCGCATGCAATCGAGCGCGCCGGAATTGATCGATCTTTCGGGCGAATCCCCGGCCACGTTGAAACTCTACGGCGTCGAGCCGGGCAAGCCGTCCTTCGCCACGAATTGTTTGCTGGCGCGGCGGCTCGTCGAGCGCGGCACGCGCTTCGTGCAGCTCTACCACACGAATTGGGACAGCCACGGCGGCCCCAACGAAAACCTCGAGGAAGACTTCGAAAAAGTCTGCCGCGACGTGGACCAGGGCAGCGCCGCGCTGGTGAAGGACTTGAAATCGCGCGGCTTGCTCGATGACACGCTGGTCATCTGGGGCGGCGAATTTGGCCGCACACCGATGGGCGAGAATCGCGAGAAGACCGGCCGCAACCACCACATCGACGCGTTCACCATGTGGTTCGCCGGCGGCGGCATCAAGCCCGGCGCCATCGTCGGCCAGACGGACGAACTCGGCTTCGGCCCCGCCGAAGACCGCGTGCACGTCCACGACATCCACGCCACGATTTTGCACCTCCTCGGCTTGGACCACACGCGCCTCACCTTCAAATTCCAAGGCCGCAACTTCCGCCTCACCGACGTCGAAGGCGAACTCGTCCACAAATTGCTGGCGTAATCATGGTATCACCGGCCGCGTGTCCTCCTCTTGTATGGAGTTCAAGCTTTAGCTTGTGGAGTGACGCGCAACTCGCACGCTGAAGCGTGAACTCCAAACCGGGCACCTACACGCGTTCGTGAAGCCGCTTCGGCGCATCGCACCAACCACCTTGCTGCGCCCGGGACGGGCGCACTCCGACGGTGGGCGCCTACGCCTCGGCGATGCGGGGCTTGCGCCAGGGCAGGCTCACCGGCGCCGTCGTGATCAGCACCACCGCTCCCAGAATCAACACCGCGGCGAGCACGCACCGCGAATTGAACGGCTCGCCACCGATGGTGGTTCCGAGGACGATGGCAATCAGCGGATTGACGTAGGCGTACGAGGAGACGCGCGTGGGCGTGCTCACCTTCAACAACCACACATAAGCGGTAAAGGCGACGAGGGATCCCACGAGGGTCAGGTAAGCGAAAGCCCACCACGAACGCGTTGACACCTGCGCGAGTTGAAAGCCGTTGAACTCGCCCGCCGCGCCCGCCACCACGAACTGGCACAACGCGCCCGCGATCATCTGCATCGCCACGCTGAGCAGACGCGACTCCGGTTGCGGCGCGTGTCGCGAATAAATGGAACCAAGCGACCACCCGAGCGTCGCCACCAGCACGGCCCAGATGCCGACGCCGAACTCCCCTGCCCCGCGCAAGCTACCCGGGCCAATCAACACGCTCACGCCGGCGAAGCCCAGCACCAGCCCCATGATGGCGTTCGCGCCAGGACGGTTGCCGTTCGGGCGAAGCGCCTCGATACACACCATCCAGAACGGAACCGCCGCAATCATCAGCGCTGCGACGCCGGAAGGCACGGTCAACTCGGCCCATGTGACCCCGCCGTTGCCCACGAGAATCATCAACGCGCCGATGATGAACGCGCTGCGCCAATGAACCGGCTCCGGACGCTTGGCGCCGCATAAACGCATCACCGGATACAGAATCAATCCGGCCAGCAGAAACCGCACTGCTCCCATGAGAAACGGCGGCATGGTCTCAATCGCGATGCGGATGCCCAGGTAGGTCGAGCCCCAGATGAGATACACCGAGGCAAACGCCGCCATCACCAGCCACGCCGGGGCCGGTGCGTTGTGAGTGGAACGCAAGGACATGGAATTTGTGGGCAAAGCGCGGAGGAAGCTATCCCACGCGCGTCATTCGTCCTTGCGACAGAAGAGTCAGCCGCCCGGCATGAACCACAGCAAGTTCGGCTGGCTCGATGATGATGGCCGCGCGTTGGCAACCCCGGATAACGCGCCGCAGCGCCGTCCATACGGCGCGAACGACGCCCAGCCAGGCAACCATGCCGGCCGGCGACTGCGTGAAACCGAACGTGTTATCCACAGAGCGAACGCAAACTTGGGCCTTCTTCATGGTCGCAGAATACGTGAAAACCAGAAACCATAACAGATTCAGAGCTGTAAAATTGTTTGCATAACAGTTTGCTGATTGGCACAACTGTTCTGCCAAACTAATTGGCCAACTGTACATACCGATTTCACCCCGTAAGCGTAGAGTTCTGGTTATGCATGCGGAAGCGAACGATCAAGAAACGTTTCTCTATGAGGAAGTTGCGGGCGGCGTCGAAACCATGATGAAAAACGGCGCGCTGCGGCCGGGCGACCGCGTGCCGTCGGTGCGCCGCCTGTCCGCCAGCCGCGGTGTCAGCGTTTCCACGGTGCTGCAAGCGTACACCCTGCTTGAGAACCGCGGCTTGATCGAAGCCCGCCCGCAATCCGGTTACTTCGTGCGCGCGCAACCGCGCGTGCTGCCGCCGGAATGCACCATCACCATTCCGCCCGCCGCGCCCGCGGCGGTGGGCGTCAGTGATCTCGTGGCCAAGCTGGTCGAAGCGGCGCGCACCAAGGACATCGTTCCGCTCGGCGCAGCGTGCCCCTCGGGCGATTTGTTCCCGAACGCGAAACTGGGCCGCGTCCTGTCCGCCGTGGCCCGGCGCAGCGCGGCGTCGAACAACCAATACAACATCCTGCGCGGGAGCGACACGTTGAAGCGGCAGATCACCCAGCGCGCATTCGAATACGGCTGTGTGTTTCCGCTGGAGGACCTGGTCGTCACATCCGGTTGCGCCGAGGCGTTGAACCTGTGTCTGCGCGCGGTGGCCTCGACCGGCGACACCGTGGCGGTCGAGTCGCCGACGTATTACGGCATGTTGCAGGTGATGGAGAGTTTGAAGATCAAGGCGGTGGAGATTCCGACCGACCCGCGCAATGGCATGTCGCTGGAAGCGCTCGAGATGGCGCTGGAAAAGCATCATGTGAAGGCGTGCTTCGTGATGGCCAATTACAACAATCCGCTCGGCAGCTTCATGCCCGAGGAGCGCAAGCAGGCGCTGGCGAAGCTGGCGGCGCGCCACGAATTGCCCGTCATTGAGGATGACATTTACGGCGACTTGCATCATCACGGCGAGCGGCCCAAACCGGTGAAGGCGTTCGACCGCGGCGGCTGGGTGATGCTCTGTTCGTCCTTCAGCAAGACGCTGGCGCCGGGCTTTCGCGTGGGTTGGATTTCGGCGGGCCGCTTCACCGAGCGCGTGCAGCGGTTGAAATTCATCTCCACCGTGAGCACGCCGTTGGTGCTGCAACAATCCATCGCCGAGTTTCTGGAAAGCGGCGGCTACGATCATCACCTGCGCAGCCTGCGCCGCGCTTACACCACTCAACTCGGTTTCGTGATGGATGCGATTCTGCACCACTTCCCGAAGGGCACGCGCGTGACGCGTCCGCAAGGCGGATTCATTTTGTGGGTGGAATTTCCGGAGAAAGTCGATTCGCTGCGCCTGCAAACCGACGCCCTCAAGCGCGGCATCAGCATCGCGCCGGGGCCGATCTTCACCGCACGCGACCGTTTCCGCAATTACGTGCGCATCAACTGCGGCAACCCGTGGAGCAAGGAAATCGAGCGCGCGTTAATCACAGTGGGCCAACTGGCGGAGCTGCAGCTGTAATGGACCGCGGAATCACAGGGTTTGCATTCGGTGCGCATGGGTTTGCGATGTCGCGGTCCCCCTCACCCTGCCCTCTCCCTGAGGAGAGGGTTTTACTGTTCCCGCGTTGGGATTAAAGCGCGCTTTGGGTTCGCGTCGCTCCACAGAGAGTGCCTTCCAATCAGTTTCATCGCAACAGTTGGCAGGCCGCACGCTGCGACTGGTCTTCGACACAGCCGCGGTCCGCAAGCTACGCTCCCCCGCCGGAGTAGAAGGCTTCGACCTTGGCGGCGACGTCCCGGTAGCCGATGTCGGTTTCGTAGATTTGCTTGAACTGCTCGATGGCCTCCGCCTTCTTGCCCATCTTCTCGAAGACACAGCCCAGTTCGTAAATCAGCTCCTTCTTTTCCTCATCGAACGTGAGCTTTTCCTTGATGGCCGCCTGGAACTGTTTGACGGCGAGGTCGTTCATGCCGCGTTTGGCGAAACACCGTCCCAGGTAGGTAATGGACTGGATGCGGCGGTGCGCGTTGTTCTGCGCCTTTTGAAATTCCTGGATGGCCTCGGCAATCTTGCCGGCATTGTAGGATAGCACGCCCAGTTCGTAACGGATCTGCAAATCGTTTGGATACTTCTCCGCGCGGCGCTTGGTGTCCTCCAGCAGGAATGCGTCCTTCTCCGACTTAAGCTGCGCTTCCCGCTCGGCGAAATCCGGCGCGTTGGGATCCAGTTGCGCCAGGTTGCGGTCGAACCGCCGCATCGTCCACTCGGTGACCTTCTTCTCCATTTCCGCGTCGCCGATTCCTTCGATGGCGAGCAGCATGTTGAAATACTTGATGGCGCGGTCGTAGTTCTTGATGGAGGCGTAAAGCTCGGCAACTTCCTTCGCCAGCGGGAAGTTGCTGGGATCTTCGCGCAGCTTGTCTTCCTTTTCGTCGATGAGCTTGAGCGTGAACTCCTCGGACTTCATCTGCTTCTTTTCCTGCTCCAACAGGACGGACTCTTCCTTGTCCTTGAGGATGTCGCGGTAGGAGCCCTGGCCGCCTTCGAGCTTGTTGTAGCCGCCTTCGTTCAGGGTTTTGCTCGCGGAAGCGTCCTTGTACAGGCTGGCGACCTCGGCATCGCGGGGGTTGGCGCGAAGCAATTCGCCATAAATGCCCTCGGCCTTGCCCATTTCCTTGGCGGCCTTGTAAGCCTCGGCCAGGCCCATGGCGATGGCGCGATCCTGCGGCGCGCTGCGCCGGGCCTGTTCCATGGCGAACACCGCCGTCTTGGGCAAATCCACGACGAGCGCAGCGTCGGCCAGCAGCTTGAGCGCCGTGGCGCTGTTGGGGTCGGTGTTGAGCACTTGTTCAGCCGCGGCGAGGGCCTCCACCGGCTTGGTGCGCAGCAGAACCTGCGCCTTGGCCAGCGCGGGCGAACTGCTCGCGGTGCCCAGCACCTTTTTAAAGAACCCCGACGCATCGCCGAGCTTCTTGATTTGCGCGGCGCGCAGGGCCTGGCGGCATTCCAAAAACCCCGGCTCTTTGATCAGGGCCTGGTTGTAAATCGCCAGGGCATAATCCCAGTTACTCCGTTCCGCCGCCGAATTCCCTTTATCGAACAGCTCGCGTACGTCCCGACCGACTTCCTTTAAAGTCTTCTCTGGCATGAGGAAAAGTTAATGACTCGTCTGGAAAAAATCTACCGCAAATGTCGGCTAATTGCCGAAATTGCACTTGCGCTGCGGACGTTTACAGGTTCAATTAGGCGAACTGGTTGCGGTTATGGCGGAATTGGCAGACGCGCTACTTTGAGGTGGTAGTGGGGTAACCCGTGCAGGTTCAAGTCCTGCTAACCGCACCAACTCCCACTCACACCCAACACCATGAGACCTCCCCTCCCGCTGGCGACACTCGCCGCCGCGCTGGCCGTCGCCCTGCTGGCGGCGGGTTGTTCGTTCAAGTATTACGATGTGACGCTGACGAACTCGACCAGGATTCGCACCGACAACAAGCCGCGCCTGCAAAACGGCATGTACGTCTTCAAGGACGGCGACGGCAATGTCGTCCGCATCCCCGCCATGCGCGTGCGCTCCATCGAGGGGAAGTCGAAATTGAGCAAAGAGGAACCGGACCCGTTCAGCGGCCCCCAGAAGCGGTGAAACGTTCGACATATTTGGCAAGAATATCGGCCTCGAGATTGACCTTGTCACCCGCCTTGCGCTCGCGCAACGCCGTCACTTCGTAAGTGTGCGGGATGATCCAGATGCGGAAACTCTCCTTGTTCACGGCGGCCACGGTCAGGCTGATGCCGTCCACGGCGACGGAGCCTTTGTAAACCACGTAGCGCAACACGTCCTTCGGCGCGCGGATGTCGAGCACGTGGTCCTGGCCCGAACGTTCCCAGCGCGCGATGGTCCCCAGGCCGTCGATGTGGCCGGTGACGAAGTGGCCGTCGAGCCGGCCGTTGGCAGGCAGCGAACGTTCCAGATTCACGGCGGAACCTTCGCGGGCGAATTGCAAGTTGGTCTTCTCCCACGTCTCGCGTAGCAGGTCGAAGGAAACAATCTTGTCGCGCCCCGCGGATTTGATTTTCACCGCGGTCAGGCAGCAACCATTCACCGCCAGGCTCCCGCCGATCGGCAATCCTCGGCCGCTGCTGCGCAGCCGCACGGCCACGGTGATGCATTTGTCCGTGTGACGGATGCCTTCGACCGTGCCCGTTTCCTCGATGATGCCGGTAAACATGGTGCGAGCCTATGCGATGCGCGCGGTTAAAAGCAAATCCGCTCCGACGCGTTGCCAATCCACGTCGCGCAAACGGGTTACCTCGGCCTGACTGGTGGCGCCATTGCCAGCGACAGCGCGGCGCGAATCGCGTCCGCCCAAAATCTTCGGCGCGTAAAAGAACGCGATGCGCTGGGCGAGACGTTGTTCGATGAACGAGCCGGCCACTTCGCCGCCACCTTCGACCAACACGCTCGTCACCTGCTCGCCGCCGAGCCAGCGAAGGAGCCAGCGCAAGTCGATATGGCCCGAGCGCTCCGGCGCGATGACGACATCGACCTGGCGCGCGAGGGCGGCGAGGCGATTCGCCGGGGCGCGTTTGGTGGTGACGATGGTCGTCAAGCTGCGCGCATCATCAGTAACGACCTTCGCTTTCAACGGCGTGCGCGCGAGTGAATCGAGAATGATGCGGCGCGGTTGTCGGGGCGATGGTTTTGCAGCCGTGGCCGAACGGAACGTGAGGGATGGGTCATCGTGCAAGACGGTGTTGATGCCAACGAGGATGGCGTCGGAACCCTGGCGCAATTTCATGCCCTGCGCGCGCGCCGGTTCGCCGGTGATCCACTTCGATTCGCCGGAGGCGGTGGCGATCTTGCCGTCGAGTGTCATGGCGGACTTCAACGTGACGAACGGCGTGCGATGAACAATCCAGTGGTTGAACGCTTCGTTGAGTTGCGTGGCTTCGTCCGCGAGGACGCCATGGGTGACGTCGATGCCGGCACGCTTCAAGATTCGGTACGCGCGGCCTGCGTGGGCGGGATTAGGATCTGTGGCCGCAACAACGACGCGGCGGATGCCGGCGGCCTGGAGGGCGTCGGTGCAGGGTGGCGTGCGACCGTGCGTGCAACACGGTTCCAACGTGACGTAAAGCGTCGCGCCGCGAACAGAATCGCCTTTGCGCTGCGCATCGCGCAAGGCCTCGATTTCCGCGTGCGGCTCCCCTGCCCTGCGATGCCAGCCCTGGCCGATGACTTTGTCGCCCTTGACCAGCACCGCGCCCACCATCGGGTTCGGCGACGTGCAGCCATACGCCCGCCGCGCCAGGCGCAGGGCCAGTTGCATGAACTGTTCGTGCTGGTTCAATGTCGTTATTCCTCGAACAACGCGCGCGCGAATTCCTTCGCGTCGAACGGCTGCAAGTCATCGGGCTTTTCGCCGAGGCCGATGAATTTGATGGGCAGGCCGAGTTCCTTCTGGATGGCGACGACCATGCCGCCTTTGCTGGTGCCGTCGAGCTTGGTGATGACCAGGCCGGTGAGCGGCACGGCCTTGTTGAACTCGCGCGCCTGCGTGAGCGCGTTCATGCCGGTGGTAGCGTCCAGCACCAGCAACACTTCATGCGGCGCGCCGTGCAACTGCCGGCCGATGACGCGGTGCAATTTCTGCAATTCCTGCATCAGATTGTGCTTGGTGTGCAGCCGGCCGGCGGTGTCCACCAAAAGATAATGCGCGCCGCGCGATTTGGCGGCGGTGACGGCATCGTGCGCGACCGCGGCGGCATCAGCGCCATACGCGCCGGAAATCACATCCACGTGCAGGCGCTGGCCCCAGAGCTTGAGTTGCTCGATGGCGGCGGCGCGGAACGTGTCGCACGCGGCGAGCACCACATTCTCACCGCGGCCTTTGATAAGGTTCGCGAGCTTGGCGGAGGTGGTGGTCTTGCCGGTGCCGTTGACCCCGACGATGGACACGACCGTCGGCCCTTCCGGCGCGCGCAGAAGTCCCGCCTTGTTGGAGGCGAGATTATTTTCCACCTCGGCGCGAGCGATGGCGAAGACGTCGAGGCCCTTGCTGCCTTGCGTTTCGTATTCCTTCTTCACGGCCATGATGATCTGCGTGGTCGTGGCCATGCCGAGGTCGGCGGCGAGCAGCGCGGCCTCCAATTCCTCCAGCGTCGCGCCGGTGAGCTTGGGCGAGCCCGTGACGATGCGTTTGATTTCGTGGACGAGTTTCGACTGCGTTTTAAGCAATCCCTCTTTGAATTTCTGGAATAACCCCATTGTAAGAATCTTCGGAAGATGCGCCGCGGTTACAACCGCGCCGCAGCGGATTCGGCCGAGGCGCGGTTGCGATCGGCCGCTTTATCTTTGAGCTTCTGCACGTAATCGTACGGCAGCTTCATGGTGCCGATGAGCGGTTTGCCTTTGTTCATGCCGTGGCAATCCGAACCGCCGGTCACCAGCAAATCATTTTCCTCGGCCATCAACAGGTAATGTTCGGACGTCGCCGTGGAATGTTTGGAATGGAAACATTCGATGCCATCCAGGCCGGCTTCGATGAGCGCGGGGATGATGTCGTCGGTGCGGTTCAAGCCCGGATGCGCCATGACGGCCAGACCGCCGGATTCGTGAATCAAGGCGATGGCTTCGGCGGCGGAGATGCGGAACTTGGGCACCCAGGCGGGGCGGCCCCGCTTGAGAAAACGGTCGAACGCCTCGTCGAGACTGGTGCAGATGCCGGCTTGAACCAGCGCGCGGCCCACGTGCGGGCGTCCGGGCGAACGGCAGTTGGCAATGGCAAAGACGGCCTCGGCGGCGAGCGGGACGCCGAGTTCGTTCAGGCGGGCGACCATTTCGCGGATGCGCTCCTGGCGGACGTGCTGGAACTTGGCCAGTTCGCTGAGGAGCCGGGGATGTTCCGGGTCGATGAAATACCCAAGCAAGTGCAGCTCAATGCCTTCCAACTCGGCGGTCAGCTCGCTGCCGGTGATGAATTCGATGCCTTCCCGTTCGCAGGCCGCGGCCATGCGGGCGCAGCCTTCGACGGTGTCGTGGTCGGTGAGCGACATGGCGGCCAGGCCGTGACGCTTGCCGTGCCCCGCCAGCTCTTCCGGGGAATACGTCCCATCAGAGAAGTAGGTGTGCATATGGAGGTCGGCAAACATCATCGCTCACCCACAGGATAAGGGAGATGTGGCAGAAGGCAACGATGGATTGGGGTTGAGGCGTGAGGCGTGATCCGTCATGCGTCCCGGGGGGACGCGGGTGGATGTCTTTGGAGCGGAGGTTGCGTACGGGATCGTGGGTAGCTTTCCGTTTTTGGACGGCACGACTCCCGTCGCGCTTACCCCGTGGTATGCCCGAGCGCCGTGG
>JBFMBT010000165.1:0-14729 GCA_040754875.1 Verrucomicrobiota bacterium
GTGCTCGCGTGGGAACAACGCCGCAATAATGAACAGCGTCGGATTGAATGGAAGTTCACCCGGCAGGATGCTGATCAAAAATTATCGCGCCACTACTTGTAATTTAATTAAATTGTCACAATACTAGTAGCCTTGCAGTTTTGGGAGGACGATTTTCTTCACGACGAACAGGATGACCACGATGAGGACGGCGGCGGTGATCCATTGGGCAGGGGAGAGGCCGGAGTTGCGCGCGGCTGGTTCCGCCGATGAACCTTCGCCCGCCGGATCGCTGTTCTCCAATCGCGCGCGGCGTTCGTCCTGAATCAATTGTTCCACGCGCAACTGGATGTAAATCGCTTTCGTCTTGTTCTCATCGCCCATGCTTTTGGCGATGGCCTTGGTCCAGAGCGCCTGGTTGATCTGGTTGCCGGCCAGTTCGTCGGCCACGGTCTGGTAATATTTCTCGTCGTCCATGGGGCGCGGTTACTTTGCGCCGATTGGGCCGGCGGGGGCAATGGTGAATTCGCGGTAGAGCACGGAGGAAGCGGGTGAAGGCGCGGGCGCATCGGCGCGGACCTCGAACGGGCGCGCGAGGCTGTTGCCGGCGAGGTCTTCGAGGATGGTGTCGGCCGCCAGGCGGTAATGGCCGGACTCCCATGGGTCGGCGGGTTCGAAATGCCACGAACGTTCCTCGACGCCCGTGGCCACGCTGCCGGCGACGCGCTGGCCGGACGCCGTTTCCACCCACAGGCGATGGTGCAGCAGCGCCCAATCGAGCGAGCAGGGGAATTGCACCATCAACGCGCGGGTCAGGCGCGGCTCCGGATTGCTTAGTTGCCAGTCCTTGATGTCGAGTTTTGCGTGCTGCGCCGGCCCGGCTTGGAAGCGCTTTTCAAAAACTCGTTCCAACGTCGCGCCGGATTGCGAACGCCACTCCGAGGCGATGCGCAAGGTGTAGTTGCGGCCTTCGGTCAACACCGGGCCGAGTTCCTGGTTCAGGTTCACGCCGGTCTTCTGCCGGCCGGGATGAAACCAAAGCGTGAGGCGCTTGCCGTCGCTCGACCAGAGTTCGGTTTCGCGAAACGGCTCCGGCACCTCGCGCCCCTGGTCGTCGAGCAATTTGAAATGGCGGAAGAGGTTGCCGGTTTCCATCGGCTCGGTGAACACGACGTAAAACTTGAGATGATTGGCAGGGAGAATCGCGGCGGAGGGATAAACGGCCTCGATCCGCGGGGCGGCGGCGGCAGGCGGGGGTGGAACATGATAATCGGTGGTGATAGGGCGCGCGTCAGACTGGTTGCCGCCGAGGACCGCCGGGTTGAATTGAATGCGATAGGATTGGCTGCGTAACAGCGGATGCCGGGGGCGCAGGCGCAGGCGGCCTTCGGTAAACAAGTACTCACCGGCGACCGGCGGTAGGGCCTGGGCGGGGGCATCCTTACTCTGGAGGTGCAGTGTCAGGAGCGATTGCATTTGCTCCGCATTGGCCGGGTTCAGCGATTTGGGCCAGGTGTTGTCGAGCACGGGGGTGGCGACGACTTCGACGGTGGTCGGGTCGTTGTTCAGGCGGTCGATGCGCAGCTCGAACTGACCGTCGGCGGGTTCGGCGCGTTCGACGGGACCGGTGGTGGGGGATTTTTTGGAACAGCCCGCAAGGAGGAAGACCGGAAGCACGAATGACGAATGGCGAAAGAAGTTCGAAAAACAAAGCCAGAATCCATTTACGATTTTTGTTTTGCGATTTGGAATTGGGGGAATGGGTTTGCCGTGCGTATTGGCGGGAATGGCGTCGTTGATAGCACCACCCCTCACCCTCGGTCCCTCTCCCCGTTGAGGGGAGAGGGAGGGCTGTTTGCGCGCTGGGAGGAAATGACGCGCAAGGCTCGCAATAAACCCACCCTCAACCCCTCCCAGGAGGGGAGCGGCGATGGGTTTGCCATGCCGCAGTGTTTGCATTCGGGGCGCACAGGTTTGTGATGTCGCGGTCTCCCTCACCCCGGCCCTCTCCCCAAGGAGAGGGTGGCGCCGTTGCCGCGCTTGGATGATGTCGTGCGTCTCGGCTTGATCACGCCCTCCGCGTAAACGCGAGAAAAGCATGAGCCTCCTCACGTCGGCTGCTACTAAAGAAACTCGATTTTCAGTCCAACAGTTCATGCATACGGGCGATGCCGGTCTTCAACACTTCGTTCGGGTCTTTGCGCCAGAGGTCCTGGTTGAACAGTTCCAAACTGACGGTGCCATGATAGCCTTTTTCCTTCAGGAGTTGAATCTCGGCTTTCAAATCAATCTGGCCTTCGCCGAGCATGACGCGGTCGGGGTCGGTCTGCGTCAAGGGCGGTTTGGCGGGATGCGCGTCGTTGATGTGGTAATGGCTGATGCGCTCGATGGGCACGGCACGCAAATCGTCCAGCGTCGAGCCGCTGTTCCAGTTGTGGAACGAATCGATGATGACGGTGGCATCGGGTTCATTGACGTCGCGCACGACCTGCCACGCGTGATTCAATTTCCACGCGGACTTGAAGAAGCTGATGTATTCGAACGTGGGCTTGATGCCGGCTTCGCGGCCCAGGCGGAGCAGGTCGCCGTAACGGTTGGTGAGTTGGGCGAGGTCGCACGGTAGGCGGGGGGGCGTGGCGACGATGTAAGGAGCGCGCAACCGCGCAGCCAGTTCCATGCGGCGTTTGCATTCATCGAGCATGATGGGGTATTCGAGGTCGATGGCTTCGCCCCACGCGCGCATGGCGATCACGCAGGGCACGATGAGCCCGGTGTCCTTGAGGGC
Source organism: Verrucomicrobiota bacterium (assembly GCA_040754875.1). Taxonomy (GTDB): domain Bacteria; phylum Verrucomicrobiota; class Verrucomicrobiia; order Limisphaerales; family JBFMBT01; genus JBFMBT01. The sequence goes on from JBFMBT010000165.1 coordinate 2,765, forward strand.
GAGTTCGATGTCGCGCACCTCGCCGCCGCGCCCGATGTATTCGTAGATGTCATTGATCCAAAGTTCAATCCCGGCAAAACCGTGCCTGGCAGCGGCGTGGACTTTCTGGAGCAACGGCGTGGTCTTGATGGTGCTGGTGTTGAGGCAGAGTTTGAAGGCCATGGCAAAGAATTTGAATTTGGTTGGCTAAAACGGACCGAGACGAGGGGGCAGGGGATCCATGGTGAAGACACTGGCGTCGAAGCATTGCTTGAGCAGGCGCGCTTTCATGTCGCGATGCGCCGGGCTGTCCCAGAGGTTGTCGAATTCATCGGGGTCATTTTTTAAATCATACAACTCGCCCTGGTCGAGTCCGTGATAGACGACAATCTTCTCCGTGCGCGTGCGCAGCATGGTGCCGTACGAATGTTTGTGTGACCAGGCGTTGTAATACTCGCTGAACACAAAATCGCGATGGCGCGATGGATCGCTGTCACCGCGGCAGATGGGCAAAACGGAACGGCCCTGCATGCCGGGATGCACGGGGATGTCGGCGGCTTCGAGCAATGAAGGCGCGAGATCAATGAGTTCCACCAGCGCAGGCACGCGCAGGCCCGGTTCGAAGCGCCCCGGCCAGCGCATTATCAATGGCACGCGCACGGCCACGTCGTAGAAATGTGGGCCCTTGTAATAGATGCCGTGGTCGCCGAGCATTTCGCCGTGGTCGGACATGAAGACGACGAGCGTGTCCTCCGCCTGCCCAGTGTCATCGAGCGCCTGGAGGATGCGGCCGACGTTCGTGTCGATGTGTTCGCACATCGCGTAATACGCGGCGGTGACCTGGCGCATGTCAGCGGGCGTCATCGCCGAGACGTGGTAACCGCCCTTCTCGCCATGAGCCCATTCGTGGTCAAGTTGCTGATAGACGGGTTTCCGCTCCCATTCGCCAGGCCGGAATTTCGGCAATGGCATATCGGCCGGATTGTAACGCCGCAAATACTCGCCGGGCGGATCAAACGGATGATGCGGCGCAAAACAGTTGAAGCTGAAAAACCACGGTCGCCCTTGGTTGGCACGGATGAAATCGATGGTCTTCTCGGCGCACCACGTGGTCTGATGAAATTCATCGGGGACGCCGTGTTTGATGTAGGGCGTCGAAGGCCCCGTGTAGAGTTCGCGCCACGTCTTGCCCTTGGACGCGAGCCATTGCGTGTAGGCGTTCTCCGGCCAATCGGGTTGCGGATGATGCGACCAGTGGAATTCGTGGTAACCGTCGTCGATGCGCGTTTCGACGCGTCCCTCGGCGCAGGAGGAGAGATGCAACTTGCCAGCCAGCCCGCAGCGATACCCCGCATCCGCGAACAATTTGCTCACGAGCTTTTCATCCGCAGGCATGGATTGCCCGTTCTGGCGGCAACCGGTCGTGCGCGGATAGCGGCCGGTCAGAAAGGCGGCGCGGCTGGGTGTGCAGACGGGGCTTTGCGCGTAAACCTGCTCGAAGGCGACGCCTTCCGAGGCGAGTTGATCCAACACTGGCGTGCGGATGCGCCCGTTGCCCAGCGCGCGGACGGTGTCGTAGCGCTGCTGGTCGGTGCACAGCCAGAGGATGTTGGGGCGCATTAATGATTTACGATTTATGATTTACGATTGACCGGCGCGCCGTGCGGCTGGGTGCGGTGGATGCCCGGTGGTTCATGGCGGGAAGTTATTTCATGGGTGGGTTGGCAGGCAAAGACTTTTGCGCACACGGGCATAATAACGCTCCCTTCCCATTACCCGGCCCTCTCCCTTGGGAGAGGGAGATGTTGTTCCCGCGTTTGGGTTATCGCCGCGCGCTTCGGTTCAACCACCCCTCACCCTCGGTCCCTCTCCCCGTTGAGGGGAGAGGGAAGAGCCAGTCGCGCGCCCTGAAGAAATAATCCCTGCTGTTACTCTACCAACCGCCGTTGACTATGCCCTTAATCACTTTTGCCGCGGGAACCAGATTTCGGCTTGCTCTCGAAGGACGTCGAGCAGCTTCATGTTGCCCAGCGTGTCGGCCGGGGTGATCCACGGTTCGGCCTGGCCGTGGACGACGGCGGCGAAGGCATCGGCTTCGATGGCGTAGAGGCCGCGCGCGGGCGGCAGTTCAAATTCGTCCACCTTGCCGTTGCGGGTGAGGTGAAATGTGCCGGGGCCGAGCCACGGGAAATCAATTTGCAGGAAGCCTTCGGAGCCGCCGATGGTGGTGATGCGGTCGGCATCGACGGTCATCCCGCAAGTGAACGACGCGAGGGTCTTTCCGCCAAAATCCAGCGTGCCCGCGGCGTATTCATCCACGCCGGAAGGATGCAGATGCGCGAACGCGTGAACGCGGGTCGGCTCCTTGCCAACAATGGCGCGCGCGAAATTCAGGCAATAACAACCGACATCCATCAACGAGCCGCCCGCCATGGCAGGCTGGTAACGCGTGTCGGCTTCCTGCACGGGACGGTTGAAGGTGAAGTTGGTGCGGATGAGGCGCACCTCGCCAATCGCGCCTTCGCTGACCATCGCGAGGATGCGGCGGATGGCGGGGTGACAACGGTACATGAACGCCTCGATGAGCACGCGCTTGGCGCGCGCCGCGGCCTCGAACATGTCGATCGCTTCAAATTCATTGGACGCCATCGGTTTTTCACACAACACGTGTTTGCCGTCGCGCAGCGCGTTGATGGTCCACAGGCAATGCATGTGATTGGGAAGCGACACATACACGGCCTCGACCTCGGGGTTGGCGAGCACGGATTCGTAGGAGCCGAAGGTGCGCAAGCCGAATTGCGCGGCGAACGTCTTGGCGGATTCAATGGAACGCGAGCCGACGGCGACCAGCTTGCCGCCGGTGGTCAATGGCAGTTGTTCGGCGAATTTTTTGGCAATGACGCCGGTACCCAAAATGCCCCAGTTCAAGTTCATGACGATAAGAAAGCAGTTGGCGTGCCGGTTCGAAGGCGCGGCGCGTACGGCTTATGGGGTGATGACAGTATTCGAATGAGGAGCGTTCAAGGCAATTGTGCGACTTCCAGCGAGTGGCCGTTTTCACCGGCTTCGCGCAGGACAACCATCTCGGTGTCGCTCAACTTGCCGACCTGCACCGCGCCGAACAACGCCTCGACCACCTCGATTCCCTCGGGGCCTTTGGCGTTTTTCACATCGCGGCGCGCCGCTTTCTCGTTAACTTTGTCCGGTTCGTTAACGGCGAGATAATTCATATCCACGCGCACGCCCCAATATTTGCTCGGGCCGAAGAGGTTTTCCTTGAAGCGTTGCGTGTTGGTGACGACCCAGCGTTTGCCGCCTTTCTCATAAGTGAACATGTCGAGCGGCCGGTTGCCCGAGCCGAGCTCGACGACGCTGGTGCCCTTGATCTGCGCGCCCGGTTGCAAGTCATCCAGCGGGAATTTTGCAATCGGCGTGCACGCGAATGCGCCCACGACATAACTCTTCCCATTCTCTTCATACGGAATGAACGAACTGATGGGCGCCTTGGTTTCCCACTTGCGATGCGAGACGTGATAGGTTTCCGCGCTCGCGAACCGGCCCGCGACGCTGTGCGTGAGGGGCAGGGGAATGGAGAAGATCTTGTTGGCGAATTCCTCGTTGGAACTGCCGGCGACCACGATGCGGTCCCTCGCAAAGGCGAGGTCCGTGATGTTGCGCGCCTGGGAATTCTCGCCGGTTGGCAGCGGCACGCGCACGTAAGCGACGTTCTTCAAATCAAGGTCGCTGACCTTGCCATCGGCGTTGATGATGAGAATGGCGGGCCGCTTGTCCGCCTGGCGTAAAATGGAAAAGTAGATTTTGCCGCTGGCGGGGTTCACCGCGAGGTCGGTGATCTGAATGCCGTTGGCGGGCGCGCCCAGGCTGGCGGCGAGCAAGGCATCGACGTTATCAATGCGCTTTTTTAATTTCGCGACAGGACCAACATCGCTGGTGTCGATGGCGACGACTGATGCGGCGCGCGTGTCCGCGACGAGCAGCAACCCGTGCGGGCCAAAGCTGATGCGCCCGGCGGATTTGAGATCGGGATTGCCTTGCTGTGCGTTCTTGAAGAAGTCGCGCGCGCTGCCGGATTTGCCGGCGGCGGTGGCGGAAGGCGAGTGCGCAAAGACCAGCAACGTCAGGGCGGCCAGTGTGGTGCCAAGGCAAAGAAGAGCGCGCGGGGAGTTCATAGATTAAGACCGGAAGTTACCCGCTGGCGGAGCGGGCGTCCAGTTCGGAACGCTCGCCGCATTTGCCAAGCGGCCAAAAATGCCCCATGCTACGCAATCATTTTCAAATAAAACGGCCGTTCCGGTATCTAACTGGCATATATGAACAAGTGGGTCAGATGGTTTTGGTTGCTGGCGCTGGCAGTGGTGGCGCATCCGGCGCAAGGCGCGTTCTACAAGACAGATGCGCGGCTCGTGTTGTCCGCCACCGCCGCCAAACCGGGCGACACCGTGCTGGCCGGCGTGCATCTGACGATGGACAAGGGCTGGCACATTTACTGGCGCTACGGCGGCGATTCCGGTTATCCGACGAGCGTCAAGTGGACGTTGCCGCCGGGTATCACGGCGAAGGAGGTCGAGTGGCCGTTGCCCGAGAAATATTATTACCAGGGCGAATACACCTACGTTTACCACGACGAAACGACGTTGCTGGTGCCCTTGACCATTGCGCCGGATGCCAAGCCGGGCGCCGTCGAAATCAAGGCGAACATCGGCTGGCTCGAATGCGAGAAAATTTGCGTGCCGGGCAAGGCCGAAGTGACGGCAACGTTGACCATTGGCGACACCTCGGAAGTATCGCCCGATGCGGCGTTGCTCGAAGCGGTGAAACTGCGCGTGCCGCACATGGACCCGGCGATGCCGGTGAGCGCCCAATGGGAAGCCGCGCCCAAGGACGGCGAGCGGCCGGTGGTCATCGAGTTCCCCGAGCGCGGTGCGGATTTGGAATACGATTTCTTTCCTTATGGGCACGAGGATTTCAGCGTCGCGCCGTCGGTGGAAAAACTCGCCTCGCCCGCCGGAGTGGTGCGCCTGCGCAAGATTGTCCGCTCGTCCGAGAACAAATGGCCGGACGCATTGAATGGCGTGCTGGTCGCGGGCAAGCAGGTCAGCCATCCAGGAACGGGCTGGGAAATGAAGCTCCCGCTTGCCGGTGCGACCGCCAGCGCCTCCGCCGCTCCGCCCGCCGCCGCGGCGTCCTCTTCTGCTCCGACCGCGACACCGGACGCGCCTGCGCCGCAACCGGCGCGCCTTCTGCCGTTGATGTTGTTCTTCGCCTTCATTGGCGGACTCATCCTCAACATCATGCCCTGCGTGCTGCCGGTCATCGCCCTGAAGATTCTCGGCTTCGTGAACCAGAGCAAGGAAGAGCCCAAGCGCGTGCGCAAGCTCGGATTGATTTACGGCTTGGGCGTGCTCGTTTCGTTTCTGGTGATGGCGGGCATCGTCATCGGCGTGAAGCAGGCGGGCGCGGTGGCCAGTTGGGGCATGCAATTTCAAAACACGCAATTCGTCGTGGTGCTGACCATTCTCGTGACCCTCGTGGCGCTGAACTTGTTCGGCTTGTTCGAAATCACTCTGGGCGGCGGCGCGATGGGAGCCGCAAGCGAACTAGCGTCGAAGGAAGGGCCGGTCGGCGCGTTCTTCAACGGCGTGCTGGCCACGGCGCTGGCGACGCCTTGCACGGCGCCGTTCCTCGGCGCGGCGCTCGGGTTTGCCTTCGCCCAACCCGCGCCCACGATTCTGCTCATGTTCCTCACTGTAGGGTTGGGCCTGGCCGCGCCGTATGTCGTGTTGAGCTGGAACCCGGCGTGGTTGAAATTCCTGCCCAAGCCCGGCGCATGGATGGAGAAATTCAAGATCGCCATGGGCTTTCCGATGCTGGGCACGGCGGTGTGGTTGTTTTCGCTGGCGGCGCCGCGCTTCGGCAAGGGCGGCGCGTTGTGGTTCGGCATCTTCCTCGTCGTGCTCGCGCTGGCGGTGTGGATCTGGGGCGAGTTCGTGCAACGCGGGCGCGCGAACAAAGGTTTCGCGATGGGCCTCGCGGCGGTGCTGATTCTCGGCGGTTACGCCTACATCCTCGAAGGCGAATTGCGCTGGCGCGCGCCGGTCGTTGCGGCCGCTCCGACCGATGGCGAGGAAATCATCCAGGACGGCCCGAATGGAATTCCGTGGCGGCGGTGGAGTCTGGCGGCGGTCGAAAGGGCGCGCAAAGACGGCAAGGTGGTGCTGGTGGATTTCACGGCGGACTGGTGCCTGACCTGCAAGGTCAACAAGAAGACCAGCATCGAGATTCCCGGGACGCGCACCAAGCTGAAGGAATTGGGCGCCGTGGCGTTGCTGGGAGATTTCACAGCCAGCGACCCGTTGATTTACAGTGAGTTGCAGAAATACGGCCGCGCCGGTGTTCCCTTGGTTTTGGTCTATCCCGCCGACGCCAGTGCGCCGCCGATTGTCCTGCCCGAGGTGTTGACTCCGGGAATTGTTCAAGACGCCTTGGACAAGGCGGCGGCGAAGTCCACGAAACTTTCCCAAAAGAATAATTGAACGATTTTCCACGGGCGGTGTTTAACTAGACAATTGCCAGCCAGATGTTCTGGTTTGGTTCATGGGTCCAGCAACCCGCCGATGCCCCGTTGGCCGCGGCGGGTTCGCTTTTGGGATTTCGCTCTTGGGTTTTCAACTTCCCTCCTCGACGCCCGCCGCGCCTTCCGGCAATCTGTGCGCGCATCTATGGCCAGCAAACCAAAGCCATTGGTCGGCATCATCATGGGCAGCCAGTCCGACTGGGAAACCATGCAGCATGCCGCCGCTCAACTCGACCAACTCGGCGTGCCGTACGAGGCGCAGGTCACCTCGGCGCATCGCACGCCGGACCTCATGTTCAAATACGCCGCATCGGCCGCTGCGCGCGGCATCGAAGTCATCATCGCGGGCGCGGGTGGCGCGGCGCATCTGCCCGGCATGACAGCATCGAAGACGTCGCTGCCCGTGCTGGGCGTGCCAGTTGAATCAAAGGCGTTGAAGGGGCTCGACTCACTACTCTCCATCGCGCAGATGCCCGGCGGCGTGCCGGTGGGAACGCTCGCCATCGGCAAGGCCGGCGCCATCAACGCGGCGTTGCTGGCCACGGCGATCCTCGGCAACAAATATCCGAAATTCCGCGCCGCCTACGACGCGTTCCGCAAACAGCAGACCGCGAAGGTCCTTTCCAACCGCAAACTTCCGCCCGCCACGCCGGCCAAGTGACCGCGCCTTGACCGATGAATCCGGATTTGATTCTGCAATCCCAAACGCATTACTTCGTCCAAACGCGGCAACAGCACCACCCTCTCCTCGGAGAGAGGGCCGGGGTGAGGGGGACCGCGATGTCGCGAATCTATGCGCTCAGAATGCAAACCCCGCAACGTCACCAATCTGTCTCCTCAATCGCAAATCACAAATCGCAAATCACAAATCCTTTCGATTTCCGTCCTTCGGATTTCTTTCGTCATTTCGATTTTCGGCCATGAAACCCATCCTCCCCGGTGCCACCATCGGCGTCCTTGGCAGCGGCCAGCTTGGGCGCATGTTCGCCATCGCCGCGCGCGAACTCGGCTACCGCATCATCATTTACTCACCCGACAACGATTCGCCCGCCGGCCAGATTGGCGACAAGGAATATTCCGCTTCCTACGATGATCTCGACCAGGTGCGCGACTTCGCCCGCCAGGTGCAGGTCGTCACGTTCGAGTTTGAGAACGTCCCGTCCGCCACGACGCGCGCCGTTGCGGAAATCGTTCCTGTGCGTCCCGACGGCCAGGTGCTCCACATTACGCAGCAACGGTTGCGCGAAAAAACGTTCCTGGCGGACAACGGATTTCCGGTCACGCCGTTCCGCGCCATTCATTCGCTGGCGGACCTCGAAGCGGCCGCGCGCGACATCGGCCTGCCCGCCGTGTTAAAGACCGCGAATTTCGGCTACGACGGCAAAGGCCAGGTGAAGCTTCAGTCGCGCGAGCAGCTCGAAGCCGCGTGGAAAGGACTCGCCGGCGCCGAGGGCATCTACGAAGGTTTCGTCGATTTCGCGAAGGAGATTTCCGTCGTGGCCGCGCGCACGGTCAATGGCGAGTTCCGTGCGTTTCCCGTGTTTGAAAACGCGCACGCCAATCATATCCTCGACCTCACCTTCGCACCGGCGGACATCGCACCGGCGCTGGCGAGGCAGGCTGAGGATCTCGCCGCGGGTATTCTGGAAAAGCTCGGCGTCGTGGGCTTGCTCACCGTCGAAATGTTTGTGACCAAGGACGGCCGCGTGCTCGTAAATGAACTGGCTCCGCGCACACACAACTCCGGCCACCTGACCATCGATGCCTGCGTGACGAGCCAGTTCGAGCAACAGGTGCGCGCCGTTTGCGGCCTGCCGCTGGGCTCGACCGAACTGTTGCAACCCGCCGCCATGGCCAATCTCCTCGGCCACCTGTGGAAAACGCGCGAACCCGACTGGGCCGCCGCGCTGGCGATTCCGCACGTGAAGTTGCATCTCTACGGCAAGGCCCAGCCGCGCGCCGGTCGCAAGATGGGCCACCTCACCGCCACCGGCGCCACCGTGACCGAAGCGATCGACCGCGTCCGCCAGGCGCGCGAGCGGTTGACGCACCAGGCGTAGCCTGCGGTGCATCACGCCGGCGCATCGAGGCGTTCGCGCACGGCCCGGGCGAGGGTCTGGGGCAGGTAGGGCTTTTGGAGAAAGCTGAGACTCTCCATGAATTTGAAATTGCCGCCCGCCATGCCCGGGGAGTAACCGCTCGTGAAGATCACCTTCAAGTCCGGGCGGCTTTCATGCAGTTTATCGGCCAGTTCACGGCCGTTCACGCCACCGGGCATCACGAGGTCCGTCAGAACCAGGTCCACTGAAGACCGGTGCTGTTCCCAGACCGAGATGGCGGCCACACCGCTGTCCGCTTCGATCACGCGGTAACCGTATTGTTCCAACACGGCGCGCACGAGTGTGCGGACGGGTTCCTCGTCTTCGACGACAAGAATGGTTTCGGTACCGCGCAGCGGGGCGGTGTCGGGCGGCGGCGCTTCAGTGCGCTTATCTTCCTGCACGGATGCGGGCAAATACACCGTGAAAGTGGTGCCCCGGCCAACTTCGCTTTGAACCTCGATCCAGCCTTTGTGTTGCTTGACGATGCCATAGACGGTGGCCAGGCCCAACCCGGTGCCTTTGCCGACTTCCTTGGTCGTGAAGAACGGTTCGAAGATATGGGGCAGGCAATCGGGGGGAATGCCGCACCCGGTGTCGCTGACCGAAAGGCAGACGCAGGGACCGGGCGTGGCATCGGGATGTTGGCGGGCATAGGCGCTGTCAATCTGACGCGCCGAAGTGCTCACCACGAGCCGGCCGCCTTTCGGCATGGCGTCGCGGGAGTTGACGACCAGATTCATCAGTACTTGTTCGAGCATGCCGCGGTCCGCATGGACGGGCGGCAGGTGGGACGCGTAGCGCACCTCGAAGGTCATATCCTCGCCGAGGATGCGCTGGAGCATTTCGGTCATCTGCGTGACGATTTCGTTGAGGTTCTGGTTTTTAAGCTGGATGACCTGCTGGCGGCTGAAGGTGAGCAACTGGCGGGTGAGATTGGCGGCGCGGTCGGCGGCCTGGGCGATCAACTCCACGGATTCGGCCTGGCGCGGCTCCAGCCGCTGGCGTTGCTTGAGCAACTGCGCGTTGCCCTGGATGACTGTGAGCATGTTGTTGAAATCGTGCGCGACGCCGCCGGCAAGTTTGCCCACCGATTCCATTTTTTGCGACTGGCGCAATTGTTCCTCGAGATTCTGCCTCTCGGTGACGTCGCCCGCGTAGCAATGAACGACGCCCAGTTCGTTGATGGGGAAAAAGGACCACGACAACGTGCGTTTGTTGGTGGTTGTTTCCAGACGGAGGTTGCTTTGGCGCGTGGCCAGGCATTCGGCAACGATGCCGACGGTGCCGGGCGGCAGGATTTCCAGCGGATGCTCGTGTCCGAGCGCCCGGGCCATGGCCATGGCGGCGTCGTTGAAGTAGTTCAACCCGCCGGTGGCGGAGAATTCCAGGACGGGATTCGGGTTGAAATGCGGGAAGGCCGCGAGCTTGCGGATCTGGGCCTCGGCGCGGACGCGCTCGGTGGTGTCGTGGAAGAACGTGAGGATGAACTGCTGGCCGCCCAGTTCCACCAGTTCGAGCGAGCGCAACGAATGGCCGATTTCACCGGACTTGCGACGGAAGCGCAGGTCGTAATCCTTGACCTGGCCGCGGCGGAGCAAGACTTCGACCAGTTTGCGGCGGTCGTCGGGCTCCACCCAGATGCCGAGTTCGTTGGAGGTGCGGCCCGTGACCTCATCCTTGGCAAAACCGGTGATGGTGAGAAAAGCGTCGTTGACGTCGAGGAAACGGTCTTCGGTGACGGTGGTGATGCAGATGCCGACGGGGCTGGAACGGAACGCCTTCGCGAAGCGCTCCTCGGATTTGCGCAACGCCTCCTCGGCCTGCTTGCGCTCCGTGATGTCGCGCGAGATGCCCATGACGCCGACCGCTTCGCCCCGGGCGTTGCGCAGGGAGCAAGCCGAGAGCAGGCAGGAAAAAATCTCGCCATTCTTCCGCACGTTGAGCACTTCCCGCACGCAATAGCCGTCATCCATCGTTTCCTGGTGGACCAAGGCCCCCTCCATGGGGTTGGCGTAGAGCATGCTGATGTGCTTGTGATAGACCTCTTCGAGGCGGTACCCAAACGCTTTCAACGCGGCGGGATTGAACTCGACGATGCGCTGGTCGTTGTCCGACGCGATGATCATGTCCAGCGAGCTGTCGATGATGTTCAACGCGTACTCGCGCGACACCAGCAACGCTTCCTCCGCGCGCTTGCGCTCACCCAGGAGGCGATGGCGTTCCACGGCGTAGCGCAGGCAGCGCGCCAGCAAATGGCCGCCAATCTGTCCCTTGACCAGATAATCCTCGGCTCCTTCCCGCACCGCCTTGACGGCGAAGTCTTCGTCATCAAGTCCGGTCAACACGACAATCGGCACGTTCGGCGCGGCCGCCCGCGTGCGCGTGACGGTGCGCAACCCTTGTTCATCCGGCAGCGACAGATCCAGCAGCACCACGTCCACGCCGCCCTGCGCCAGCACGTTCAGCGCCTCGGACAGCCGGTCCACGTGCGCCAGCCGGAAACGCTCCGCGCCCGCCTCGGCCAGCGCTTCCCGCAACAGCCGGGCGTCGCCAAGGTTGTCCTCGACCAGCAGAACGTTGACGGCGGCGTTGTTCATCTATTCGGGCGGCAGTTTCACAATCATCAGCCAGAAATCCTCGATGGCCTTCACGACCTGCATGAACTGGTCCAGGTTCACTGGTTTGGTGATGTAGCAATTCGCATGCAAATCGTACGTGCGCAGAATGTCTTCCTCCGCCTTCGACGTCGTGATGATGACCACCGGGATGCGCTTGAGGTCGGGGTCGCGCTTGATTTCGCCCAGCACCTCGCGCCCGTCCTTTTTCGGCAGGTTCAAATCCAGCAGGATGATGTCCGGCCGCGGCGCATCCTTGTGCGCCCCCTGGCCCCGCAGAAAGGCCAGCGCCTCCACGCCGTCGGGGACCACGTTCAAATTGTTGCGCACCTTGCTTTCCTTCAGCGATTCGATGGTCAGGCGCACATCGCCGGGATTGTCTTCCACCAGCAGGATTTCAATGGGTCGGCCGTTGGGTTGCGGTCTCATGCTTTTTGGGGGTCGCGTGGTCGTGGTTATGGTTGTGATTGTGATTGGGGACAGCGGGCAGCGTGAAGCGGAACGCGGCGCCTTTGCCGGGCTGCGACTCCACCCAGATGCGCCCGCCGTGCCGCTCGACAATCTTTTTGCAGATGGCCAGGCCGATCCCCGTGCCGGGGTATTCGGCGTGGCTGTGCAGCCGTTGGAACAGGACAAAAATCCGCTCCGCAAATTGCGGGTCAATCCCGATGCCA
>JBFMBT010000166.1:0-14715 GCA_040754875.1 Verrucomicrobiota bacterium
CGGGCGCTTTTTCGAAGTCATCCATTACGGCGTGCGCAAGGAGGACGAGCAGATTGATTACGACCAACTGGCGCAGATGGCGCGCGACCACAAGCCGCGCATGATCACGGTGGGCGCCAGTGCGTATCCGCGCATCATCAATTTCCAGCGCATGGCGGAAATCGCGCAGGAGGTGGGCGCGTATCTGCTGGCGGACATCGCGCACATCGCGGGCCTGGTGGCGGCGGGTGAACACCCCAGCCCGGTGCCGGTGGCAGACTTTGTGACGACGACGACGCACAAGACGTTGCGCGGGCCGCGCGGCGGATTGGTTTTGTGCAAGGAGAAGTATGCGAAAGACATCAATTCGCAGACGTTTCCGGGCATCCAGGGCGGGCCGCTGATGCACGTCATTGCGGCGAAGGCGGTGTGCTTCAAGGAAGCGCTGGAGCCGTCGTTCAAGGATTATCAACGCCAGATCGTGCGCAACGCCAAGGCCATGGCTGAAGGCTTGCGGCGCAACGGGTTCCGCCTGGTCAGCGGCGGGACGGACAACCATTTGATGCTCGTGGACGTGGGCGCGCGCAACCTCACCGGCAAGGACTGCCAGATCGCGCTGGACGAAGCGGGCATCACGGTGAACAAGAACACCATTCCCTTCGAGACGCGCTCGCCGTTCCTGGCGAGCGGCATCCGCGTGGGCACGCCGGCGGTGACCACCCGCGGGATGAAGGAAACGGAAATGGCGGCGATTGCCGACATGATCAGCGAAGTTTTGCTGGACATAAAAAACCTTGACGCCGCGCACCAGGTTCGCCAACGTGTCCGCGAATTGACCGCCAGATTTCCACTGCCGTATTAAGAGTAGGTGGAGATATCCACGATTGAACCCCCGTTCGTCGGAAATCACTGACGATTCAGGATTTGTATTTTGAGCGGCTTATTTGCCGTTCTGTCTCATATCGGCAGCCATCGCAGTCCGCTGTCAAATCAGTCGCTTTACCATATGCCACGAGTAGCCAAAAAAGGCGCCCGGCCCAAGGGGCCGAAGGCGAAGAGAATCGAAGGTTTGCCCACCGAGGATCCCGCCGAGGAGTTCATGCGGGCCGAGGCGGCAGCCCGTGCGGCCGCGGGCTCGCACGTCCCGGAAACCTCCGATGAACTGGAGCCGCCCACCCACGCCATCGAGGAGCCGGACGCCGACAAGCCGGAGACGCCGCGTCCCGCGCCCCAGGGCGGCGGGATAACCATCAACATCAGCCAGTTGCAATCGATGTCGATTGCCGACCTGAACAAGATGGCCAAGGAGATGGCGATCGAGAACTTCGGCACGATGAAGAAGCACGAGGTGATCTTCCAGATTCTCCGGAAGAACGCCGAGCGCAGCGGCACGATGTTCGCCGAGGGTGTGCTGGAGATTTTGCCCGAGGGTTTCGGCTTCCTGCGTTCGCAGAGCTTCAATTACCTCCCCTGCCCCGAAGACATTTACGTCTCGCCATCGCAAATCCGGCGGTTCGACCTGCAGACGGGTGACATCGTGGCGGGCCAGATTCGTCCGCCAAAGGAGAAGGAACGTTTCTTCGCGCTGCTCAAGGTCGAGGCCGTGGACCACGAGGATCCCGAGAAGGCGAAGGACAAGACGCATTTCGACAATCTCACGCCGCTGTTCCCGAACAAGCGGTTCATTTTGGAGACGGCGTCGGATGAATTGTCCACGCGCGTGGTGGACCTGGTGTGTCCCATCGGCAAGGGGACGCGCGGATTGATTGTGGCGCCGCCGCGCACGGGCAAGACGGTGTTGTTGCAAAAGCTCGCCAACGCGATTTTGAAGAACAACCCGGAGTCGTATCTGTTCATCCTGCTGATTGACGAGCGGCCCGAGGAAGTCACGGACATGGAGCGCTCCTGCAAACCGGCGGAGGTGATCAGCTCGACGTTCGATGAACCGCCGGAGCGGCATGTGGCCGTGGCCGAGATGGTCATCGAAAAGGCGCGCCGCATGGTCGAGCACAAGAAGGATGTGGTGATTCTGCTGGACTCGATCACGCGCCTGGCGCGCGCTTACAACACCATCCAGCCGCACTCGGGCAAGATTCTGTCCGGCGGCGTGGATGCGAACGCGTTGCACAAGCCGAAGCGTTTCTTCGGCGCGGCGCGCAACATCGAGGAAGGCGGCTCGCTGACGATCATCGCGACGGCGCTGGTGGACACGGGTTCGCGCATGGATGAAGTCATCTTTGAAGAGTTCAAGGGCACGGGCAACATGGAGGTGCACCTGGACCGCCATCTGGTGGACCGCCGAATTTTCCCGACGATCAACATCGAGTTGTCCGGCACGCGCAAAGAGGAGCTGCTCTATCATCCGGACGAATACAACAAGATCGTGGTGCTGCGCCGCGCGCTCACCGGCGTGCCGCCGGTCGAGGCGATGGAGCTGCTGCTCGGCAAGTTGAAAAAGACCGGCAGCAACATCGAATTCCTCCTGTCGATGGGCCGCGCGTAAGTTGCGCGAAAATCAATCTGAAGGCGCGGATGCGAGTCCGCGCCTTTTTTTTGGAGTTCACGCTTCTACGTGCGGGCGAAACGTCCTGCCACAAGCTGAAGCTTGAACTCCAAACTGGAGAAAGATCTGCCCAGGAACCTTACTTCGCGAATCGTTCGCCGAGGAATTCGGGCACGCCCTTTTGGTTGAGGATGATGACGATGGCGGCGAGCAGGGCGATCAACACCCACACGCGGCGGCGCTGTCTGGCGTCCTTGTCTTCAAAAGGGTCTTCGAGCGAATGAATCGCGCCCGGAGGAAGCTGCGCCGTCTTCGTCAACATGCGGCCGAGCAGGAAGTTGACCTTCACGTAGCCGTTGATGGCCCAACCGTTGGCGTCGAGCAACGGACCAAGGTTGCGTTTGCGCAGCTTGAGCCAGGCCAGAACCATCGAAGGCCCGGAGATGAGCAGGATCAAGCCGAGGATGCCCAGCGGCATGAGCGGGCCCAGTCCGAGAAACGCGCTGGTGATGCCGCCAATCATGCCGCCCAAGCCCGCCGCAGCGACGCCCAGGGCCGCGATGAGTCCCGTGTCGAGCTTCGGTTTTTGTTCCAGCGACTTGCCCGTTTCGGCGGCTTTGCCGACGTCCGTTACCGCGCTGGTCAATTTGCCCGAAGCCGCCGCGTCCGCCGCCGCGGCGCGCTTGGTCACCTGTTCCTCGATGAAACGCACGACCTTCTTGTAGGGCGACCAGAAGGCCTGCCCAATGCTGATGGGGTTCTCGACAATTTTCGTGATGGTGGCGTCCCAGTCGCGCCCGGCGCGGTCGTAGAAAATGCCGTTGCGCCCGACCATCAGATTGTCCGAGTCGCCGGCGGAGAACACCGCGGCGATGGTCATTTTCTCGTTGGATACTTTGCGCACGCAATCGCAGTAGGCGAGGTACATCTTGCTCAAGGGCGCGAGCGCGGCATGTTTGCCAACGTCATCGACCTTGATGCAGAGGTCGCAACTGCGGCCGTCCAGAAAGAGCGTGCCGCATTGGAAGATCGCTTTTTTCTGGCGCGAGTAAAAATCCGGGAAGGAAACGAAATTGTTCAGCAAGGTCGCCAGGTCGCGGTAGAGGCGCGCCAGTTTGTCCACGGCGGCGATGGCGGCGAATTCCGGTTCGAGGGCCTTGTCGGAGGCAATGAGGCGGTTCAATTCATCGCGCGTCTTGCCGGCGAGAATCTGTTCGATGCGCTGGATGCCGAGCTTTTCCACGACGCTGCCGGCCTTGCCGCCGAGCCATGCCTCGTAGCCCGCAAGCTTGGCGCCGATGGTTTCCCAATCGCCGGCGGTGAGCGACGTCTTGTCCGCGCCGCACAGGGGCGTGATAACTTCGCGCTGCAACCGGTCGATGGCCGCAGCCCATGCGGGATTGACGCCCTCCTTCAGAGGCAAGGCGCGCCCGGCTTCAACCCGCGCCAGCGGCAACGCCGCCAATTCCGCCGAACCGTTGGTAAGTTCCTTGGCCGCGAGCGCGACGAATTCCGCCTCGGAACGGTTCAGCGGCCCGGCCGCGCGCGAATCAAACGCGGCGATCCGGCAGCGGGCAAAATAATCGTCCACCTTCGCGCGCACCGCCTTGAAGGCGTCGTAGGCCGACGGTGTGGCGTCGCCCATCGGCAGGATAGACGCGCCTTCGGCTTTGGCCTTGTGCCACCAACTGTGGTAGCTCTGCAATTCACCGAAAAACGCGTCCACCTTCGCCTGGTTGACGCCGGGCGCGCCGGAACGATCGGCTTCGGCGCCGACGGTCCCGATGATTTCGCCAATGATGAGTTTCGTTTCGTCATCAGCCGCGGATGCCGGGGGAATGACGCCGTCGCCGTTGAAGCGGGTTTGCGCGAAGATTTTGGCGGTGTCGGTTGTGTCTTCGACCGTGATGGCCGAAGCGTCGGGCTTGCCAAGGTTCTTAAGAATCTCCTTCGCGGAGGCCATCAGTTGTTTGCCGGAATCGTGCGTGTCGTTGATGGCGCCGAGCGGCAACGCCCCGCCGCCCTTCAGCAGGTCGCCCGGGTTCTTGACGTGTTCGCACGCCCATTTGACGGCGGCCAGCAGGTCCGGCACGCGAATGCGGCCGTCCTTGTCGGTGTCGATGAGGTCGAGCGTCTTGGAATCGAACTCCAACCCGCGCGTGGGGCAGCTCAAGGCGACCCAGAGTTTCTGGTCAAGCTGGTCGAGCGCGAGAAGGTCCGCGCCGGATTGGAGAAGCGCCTGGTCGAGGCCGCCGGCACGAAAGAATTTCCAGGCATGGCCGTTTCCCGATGGAGTTGAATGACCCGACATAATGACCGCGAGGAGAATACGCGAAGCGCGCGGAAAAGCAATGATTGGGGATTTAAAGCACGCGCTGGAAATGGGCGCGGGAATGGCTATGCTGCTGCGGCACCATGTCTTTGTTGATTCGCACGCTGACGGAGCGCGACCTGTCGTTCGCGGATGCTTTCCGCGCGCAGGCGGGTTGGAACCAGACGCTGGAGGATTGGCGGCGGTTCATCGCCTATGAACCCGAGGGGTGTTTCCTGGCGGAATGGAGCGGCACGCCCGCAGGCACGGCGACGACCGCGTGTTACGGCACGGAGCTGGCGTGGATTGGCATGGTGCTGGTGCATCCGGACTTCAGGCGCAATGGCATCGGCAAGGCGTTGTTGCAGCATTGCCTGGATTGCCTGGACGCGCGGCCCATGCGTTGCGTGAAGCTCGACGCCACGCCGCAGGGGCAGCCGCTTTACGAGAAGCTGGGATTCCATGCCGAATGGACGCTGGCACGGTGGGAGGCGCGGTTCGCCAACCAACTGGAATTCAAAGCACCCGCATCGATTCGCGCGCTGAAGACGTCCGATCTGACCGCCGCGGACGCGCTGGATGTGCCGGTCTTTGGTGTGTCGCGGCGCGGGATGTTGGAACGGCTGGCGGCGCAAAGCCGGGGGTTCGTCAGCGAAGCGAACGGGCGTTTGAACGGATTCGGTTTCATCCGGCCCGGCGCGCGCGCGGATTATCTGGGGCCGGTGGTGGCAACCTCGGTGGAAGCAGGCTGTGCATTGGTGCGGACGTTGCTGGCAACGGCGCAGGGCACGGTCTTCTGGGACATTCCCGATGCGAACGCGCCGGCAGTCCAACTCGCAAAGGAACTTGGTTTTCAGCAACAACGCACGCTGCTGCGCATGTATCGCGGCGAGAACCGGCATCCCGGCGAGCCGGCCAGCGTGTTCGCGCTGGCCGCGCCGGAAATCGGATGAGCGACTTCGACGGCATCATTCTGGGGACGGGCCACAATGCGCTGGTGTTGCAGGCGTATCTGTCACGCTGCGGACTGCGCACGCTGGCCCTGGACCGCGCGGCACGGCCGGGTGGCGGGTTGAACATCAGCGAGAACCCGCGTTTGCGGGGGTTCGTGCATCATCCGCACTCGTTCTTTCATCGCGCCATCACACGCATGCCGTGGTTCCGCGATCTGGAACTGGAACGCCATGGCGTGCGTTATCTGGAGCCGGAACTAAACGTGGCGATGGTGCTCAAGGACGGGCGCTCGCTGCAATGGTGGACGGATTTCGAGCGCACGGTGGAATCCTTCTCGCAATTCTCGAAGAAGGACGCGCAGGCGTTGCGCCGGTGGACGGAGGAATTTCGCCCCATCGTGGAACGCATCCTGATTCCCGAGGCGCAATCACCGCCGTTGCCACCCGAGCAACGGCGCGCATTGCTCGAACGTTCGGCGCCCGGTCGCCGCTTGCTGGAAGTCTCGGCGTGGTCACCGTTGGAATTTGTTACGCGCGAGTTCGAGAACGATGTCATCCGCGCGGGGTTGCTGTTCTTCAACGGGCTGCGCGAAGTGGATTTGCGTTTGCCCGGATTCGGGCACGCGATACCGGCGCTGCTGGCCTCGCCGACCAAGGCGCAGATGTGCGTGGGCGGTTCGGAATCGCTCGCGCGCGGGCTGGTGAAAGACATCACGGAGCATGGCGGGCAAATCCGCTGCGGCGTGGAACTCAAGCGCATCGTGACGCGCAACGGCAGGGCGTGCGGAATCGAACTCACTGACGGCGAAACCATCACCGCGCAATTCGTCGCCTCCGGCCTCAATCCGCAACAAACATTCCTGCAATTGCTGCCCGAACACGTGGCCGCGGCGGAATTGCGCCAGCGCGCCGCGCAATTCCAATACAATCTGCTCGCGCCGTTGTTTGCACTGCATCTGGCGTTGAAGGAGCCGCCACGTTATCGCGCGACCGACAAACATCCGGAACTTGCGAAAGCGTTCATGGTCATCGCGGGCTTGGAACGCTTTGAACAATTTCACGACATCGTCGCCGCCCACGAACGCGGCGAGATTCCGCCGACGGTCGCGTGGGGCGCGACGCCGACAGTGTTCGACGCGACCCAGGCGCCCGATGGAAATCACGTGTCCTTCCTCTGGGAGAAACTGCCCTACGCCCTGCGCGGCGACGCGCGCAACTGGGACGCGGCGAAAGACGCTCATGGCCGGCACTTGCTCGAACTGTGGCGCAGCCTCGCCCCCAATCTCGACGACACAAACATCCTCGACCGCTTCACGTTGTCGCCGCTGGACACCGAGCGCACGCTGCCCAACATGCGGCAGGGCGATTTGCTGGTAGGCTCATTCGCCAACGGCCAGATCGGATTCAATCGCCCATTTCCGGGCGCGGGCTGTTACCGGACGCCGGTGGAAGGGCTTTATTTGTGCGGCGGCTCGACGCATCCCGGCGGCAACGTCACTGGCCTTTGCGGTTACAACGCGGCGCGGGTCATCGCGTCCGATCACGCGCATCCCGTGTGGTGGAATCCACCGGATGCGGAATCCGCGCTGGGTACATTGTGAAGCGTGCAGCATTTGAACCGATCCTGGAATCGCAGGCTCCTTCCCCCTCACCCCGGCCCTCTCCCTTGGGGAGAGGGAGATCGTTGTTGCCGCCTTTGCACAATACATGCAGCAGGTTTGCTAACAGATACGGGAAAGTTCTCCGAACCAAAACCGGCGGCCCTGCGTTTCATTCCATGGCGGGCGCGTTGCTGGATTAGGGCAAATAAATGGACGCCGAGTACGTCAGGTTTGCCTTGCATTGGGTGCTGGCAACGTCGCCCGCCTTGTCTTCCAACACGAGCCTCAGTCCGCCTTCACTTCATTCTGCAACTTGCCCCACTTCACGAACGCCTGGATGTTCGCCAGCGTCATCGTCGCAATGTTCGACAACGCCTCGTTCGTGAGAAACGCCTGGTGTGATGTGATGATGACGTTGGGAAACGTGAGCAGGCGCGCCAGCACGTCGTCCTGAATGACCTGCCCGGACAAATCCTGAAAGAACACCGCCTCCTCCTCCTCGTAAACGTCCAGCCCCGCGGCACTGACGTGGCCGGACTTGAGCGCCTTGAGCATCGCCTTGGTGTCGATGAGGCCGCCGCGGCTGGTGTTGATGATCATCGCACCCTTCTTCATCTGTGAAATGGCGGCGTCATCGATCAAATGATGTGTCTTCGGCGTCAACGGCACGTGCAACGAAATGACATCCGACTCGGCGAGCAATTGCGGCAGCTTGACGTACGTGATGCCCGTTTCCTTCACGAGCGATTCATCGGGCTGCGCGTCGAACGCCAGCAGGCTGCAACCAAACCCATGCATGATCTGCGCGAATACCCGCCCGATCTTGCCGGTGCCAATGACGCCCACGGTCTTGCCGCGCACGTCGAATCCCACCAACCCATCGAGCGAGAAGTTGCCTTCGCGCACGCGGCCGTAAGCGCGATGAATCTTGCGGTTCAACACCTGCATCAACGCCACGGCGTGCTCCGCGACGGCAAACGGCGAATATTCCGGCACGCGCACGACCGGCAGCGCGAGGTCCTTCGCGACGCGCAAATCCACATTGTTGAATCCCGCGCAACGCAACGCGATCAACTTCACACCGCCCGTGCGCAACGCCAGCAGCGTGTCGCGGTCCAGGTGGTCGTTGACGAACACGCACACGACGTCGAAGCCGCTGGCCAGCACGGCCGTTTCCGGTTTCAGCCGCGCGTCGAAAAAGGTGAGGTCCAGCTTGAAGCTCTTGTTCGCGTCCGTGAGCGCCTTGCGGTCGAACTGGTGCGTGTCGAAGACAGCAATCTTCATAACCCTGATATCCCGGGACTCTCCGCCCGATCCGCGCAGCAGCATGCGCCAACGCGTCGCCGCGGGCAATCCCTAACCCTTGTTTTCCTGGCCTTGATTCTGCCGGTAGCTCGCCACCACCCAGCCGCTCAACACCTTGTCCGGCGCCTCGACCGCATCGACATCGACCGTGAATTCCTTCTGGCCGGTGTTCTGCGCGATGAGCTTCAGGCCGAACTGAAAGTCCTTGAATTTATCGGCACACAAGTCACGCACTTGCTTCGACTCCGCGAGCGCGAGCGCCACCAGACGGTCCGCCGCCGCGTCGGTGAATTGAATCGTCAGGCCGTGCGTTTCCTTGAAGCGCTGCGCGAACTCTGTCACCAACTGCCGCATCACCACGCGCTCCTCCTTCTGATGCTCGACGAGAATCTTGTCGAGTTCGGCGGCCGGATTGTCGATGACCTCGCGCGTGACGACGAAGCGTTTCACGTGCGTGGACGGCAGTTCGAATTTGAAGTTGCGGAACGCCCGCTCGCAAACCGTCATCAAGCCGCGCGCGCCGGTCTTCTCCTGCGCCGCCAGCTCGGCGATGCGCCGCAGGCCGTCCTCGCGGAACAACACCTCGATGCCATACGCGGCAAACGATTGCTCGTACTGCCGGATGATGCTGCCTTCCGACGATTTCAGGATCAGAAACAAATCATCAACGCTCAACGACTGGCAGACCACGCGCACCGGCAGGCGCCCGATGAATTCCGGCTCGAAACCGAATTCGATGAAATCCTGCGTCGAAGCAAACTGATGGACTTCCTCGGCCGTTTCGATGGCGCTGTCCTTGGCGGCAAAACCAATCGTCGCCTCGCGCAGGCGCTTGCGCACAATCTTGTTCAAACCGTCGAACGCGCCGCTGACCACGAACAAAATGTGCTTCGTGTTGATGGTGGCCGGCTGGCGTTTGCCGCTGCGCTGGGACATTTCCATCATCGCCTGGATCTGGCCCGCGATGTCGTTGGGCGCGCGCGTGGGCACCTCGGTTTCCTCCATCAACTTCAGCAGGTTTGTCTGCACGCCGCGGCCGCTGACGTCGCGCCCGGTCATGTTCGTCGCACCCGCGATCTTGTCGATTTCATCGATGTAAATGATGCCGTATTGCGCGCGCTCGACCTCGCCATTGGCGCGGCGGACCAGGTCGCGCACGAGGTCCTCGACATCGCCGCCGACATAGCCCGTCTCCGAAAACTTCGTGGCATCCGCCTTGACGAACGGCACGCCGATCAAATCGGCCATGCTGCGGATCAGATACGTCTTGCCCACGCCCGTCGGGCCGATGAGCAGGATGTTTTGCTTCGAGTAATTGGGCTGATCCCTGCCTTCGATGGCGAGGCGCACGTGGTTGTAATGATCGCACAAGGCCACGCTGAGCACCTTCTTGGCTTCGTCCTGCTTGATGACGAAACGGTCCAGGTAATCCTTCACCTGGCGGGGCTTGTAATCGAACTTGAAACCGCCGGGCGCGGACTCGGCCGGCTCATCCACCGGGATGTCCGTGGTTTCCGGCTTGGTGAAGCCGGCGGCGGGGCCGGCTTGCAGGTGCTGGCGGATGAAATCCTGCATCTGCTTCTGGAATTCCTCGGGGGTGGGCGGGCCGCTGAAAAGTGGTCTGGTCATGTTGTCACGTCTTCCTGACGCGCTCCCAAGCTACGATGCGAACACGGCGCGGTCAAATGCAGCCAGAAAAAAACACCCGCTCGCCGCGATTACTTCTTCGCATTTTCGGCGGCTTCCTGGGCGGCAAGTTCGCGTTGCTCGCGGCGATACCAGATCCAGGCGACGAAGACGCTGATTTCAAACAGCACCCAGAGCGGCGCGGCCATCAGGACCATCGTGAAGGGGTCGCCCGAAGGCGTCACGAAGCCCGCGATGACCAGCAGGATGACGATCATGTAGGAACGGAAGTTCGAGAGTTTCTTGTAATCCAGCATGCCCACCTTCACCAGCGTAAGCAGAATGACCGGCAGCTCGAAACTCAGGCCCATGCCGATCATGAACTTGACGGTGAAGCTGATGTATTCGCCGGCGCGCCAGTTCTCCACGGTGAAGCCCATCCACTCGGCGAATTCCTTGGAAGCGAAGAGCGTCACCTGCATCATGATGAGATAGCAAAACGCCACGCCGATGAGGAACAGCCCGCCGCCAATGGTCACGCCTTGCAGCAGCCATTTCTTCTCCTTCTTGCGCAAAGCGGGCATCACGAATTGCCCGATGAAATAGAAGACAAATGGCGAGGCAAATCCGAGTCCGCCCCATAGCGCGATGTCGAGAATAACACCAAACGCCTCGATGGGACCCAGCACAGTGAGGCCGATATGTTTGTCCTCAGCCTTCGGCGGGTTGGGATTGGGTTGCAACGCCAGCACGTGGTTGGTGCCGACTTGCACGGCGACAAGATCCAGCGCCTTGACGCTGTTGGTGCCGAGCGGAATGGGACCGAATGTGTCGTTGGTGGTCCAGTTGATCCAGTATTCGTTGGTGCCAAACCGAAGGAATAGTTTCGGCGTGGCGGTAAAGCTCAGACGCGCGGCGTCGAGCAAAGGCTTCGCCAGAAAATCCACAATCTTGTTCCCCGCGACGAGACACACCACCATCGCCACCAACACGGAAACGACGCATTTGATAAGCACCCAGCGGAGGTCTTCCAGGTGCTCCAAAAATCCTTTTACCGGTCCCCCACCCTCGTCCTCGTCTTCCTCGGAAGGCGAGGCGTCCGCGGGTTTGCCGCCGACAGTTCCGCCGTAGTAACCACCGGAGCCACCGGCGGCGGAAGGTTCATCGTGATGATACTCGTCGTGATGATATTCCTCCGCGCGATGCGGGTCGTCATGCCCCGCGTGCATGGAATGGTACTCGTCATAATGCGGGTCGCCGTGGTGCGAATCGTGATAAGGGTCGTTGTGGTAGGGATCGTTCGGGTCGGTCTGCGGTTGCGTCTGGTCGTTGGAGGCGTGCCAGTCCCAGCCTTCGTCGTGGGTGATGGGTTCGTCTTTTTTGTCGGAGGCGGAAGGTGCGTCGGACGAGTCGGAATCAGACTTTGGCGAATCGGAGCGGGGCACGGCGCCGGGTGCGGGCGTGGGGGCAGGAGTTGTTTCGCGGGTTTCCTGCGCCGGAGCGGAAGTGGCCTGGCTGTTCTGGCCGGAAGATGCGCCCTGAGTTTCGGGAGTTTTTACGTTCCCGCCCTCAGTCTGGTTTGGTGAGCGCGATTCATCCGACGGATTGGCCATGCGGAAATCCTGTGGAAATCAGCCTAAGCCTTGCCGACGGGCGGCAGCTTGTTGGCCGGAGGAGGAGGAGCGGGCGGTTCCTGGATGGCGCGGTGGACTTCCTCGGTGGCTTCCTGGCTGGCCTTCTTGAATTCCTTGATGCCGGTTCCCAGACCCTTGGCCAGCTCGGGAATCTTCTTGGCGCCGAAGAGCACGAGCACGACGGCCAGGATTGCGATGGTCTCCCACATGCCGAGGAATCCGAACATAAGTGTTGTCATAATGCCTTTACTATAATGGTTAGACGCGCGGGCGACAGTTATTGTTACAAGCGCGCCCTCAGGGTTTTCCTTAAGGCTTGGGAGTCAACAGGATAAATTCGCCACGGCGGTTCTTGGACCAGGCGGCTTCGTCGTGCCCTTCCAGCGCCGGCTTGTCTTCGCCGTAGCTGCGAGTGAAGACGCGATCGGGACCGATGCCGAGGGTGATCAGATATTCGCGCAAGGCGAGCGCACGGCGTTCGCCGAGGGCACGGTTGTATTCTTCGGTGCCGCGCTCATCGCAGTGGCCATAAATCATCAGCTTATTTTGCGAATCCTGCCGCAACCGCTCGGCAACCACTTGAACTTTGGGGCGCTCCGAAGCTTTCACGACCGCTTTATCAAAATCAAAGTAAACGGTCTGGGCGGCAAAGATAGCCGGATCTGGAATCATGCCCATGATTGAGCCGGGGTCGGAGAGCGGAACACCACCGGGAGGGACCTCTGTTGTTATCGGAACAGTTGGTGTGCCCACGCTCGATCCTGTGCCCGGACCCGGCGGCTTACTCGCCAGATCAGCAGGCCCTCCATCACCAACTTTGTCTCCTCGTTCTCCCGGGATCTTGGTAATTCCTTTCGAGGGGCCCTTGCGGCAACCGGTGCCCAGGGCGACGAAGGCGCAGAGCGCGATGAACAGGCAAAACTTCAGGTTTTTCATTCTACGGTTCTCCAGGGAAGCAGCATTGTTGGTTATCGGGCCCACGCCGGCTGTGAAACGCTTCCCGGAACGTTTTTCACATCCTTGACCCGTTTCGTAGGCACGTCAAGTAAAGACAGGGTGCGGTTTACCTTGCGGTCCCGACGCGCAAAAATCACCGTCCGCGAATTCGGCGCCCACGATGGATCTTCGCCCTCGACCAGCGTCGTGGCGTTCCCGCCACCGGCGGGCACGATGCAAATTTGAAAACTTCCCATCTGCGAGGTGAAGATAATGTTTTTGCCGTCGGGCGACCAATCCGGCTCGGTGGCATTGGGCACTCCGGCGGTGCGCAGCTTGAGCATCTGGCCCCCACTGGCGCGCACGGTGTAGAGCGCGGAGCGGCCTTCCGCCGTGGACGAAAAGCAAATCGTCATGCCATCCGGCGACCAGCAGGGCGAAGACTCTGGTTCGCGCGTCTTGGTCAATTGCACGAGGTCCGAGCCATCCACATTCGCCACATACACATCCGGGCTGCCGCCCTTGCTCAAAATCATCGCCACGCGCCGGCCATCGGGCGACACCGCGGCGCTCGTGTTCAGACCCGAGTAACGCGACATAATCGCGCGCGCGCCTGTGTTGAGGTCGTGCGAGTAAATATGCGGATCGCCCAAACGATATGAGGTGTAGAGCAACATCCGCGGGGCCGCCCATGCCGGAGCGGCAACGATGTCGTTGTCGCGCGTCAATTGCACGGCATTGTGGCCGTCGTAATCGGCCACATAGATTTCGCTGGTCTTGCCCGCGCTGACCTTGAAAGCGATTTTGGTCTGGGCTATGCCTTTGCGTTTGAAAACCTGCGCAATGTCATCGGCGAAGGCGTGGGCGAGCAGGCGGGCGTTGCTCCCCGCGTAGGCTTTGCCGAGAAGCTGTTGTTTGCCGGGCGCGTAAATCAGCCGCCCTTCGAGGCGCCCGTTGTTGCTGCCGGTGACGAGAAAACGCGCCTCGCTTTCGTTTGTTTCGGCACACCCGATCGTCCACAAATCCAGGCGCAATGCCGCCGCCGCCTCGCCGGTGAAACCTGAAATGGCAATCGGAATGGGGGCATTGGGATCACGTTCAAGCACCCCCAAATCAATTTGGGCGTGCAGACCGGAAGTGAAAAGGCTCGCGGCGAAAGCGAAAATGGCACTTTGAAGTTTCATCCTTGGGACCGTCGGTTGTTGTGGCTAAACGTGAGTTGAAAAGTCAATTGTTCGGCTTTGATGTCAGGCGGAAAGGGAGGGACGATTTTCACGCGATCAAGCGCGCTCTGCACCGAACGATTCAATGCGGCGTCGTTGGAGCGATTAACGATGGTAGCCGACCGAACCCGTCCGTCTCGCGAAATCGTGATGGACACCTTCACCGAGGCGCGCGTGTCCGATCCTTCAGTCCCGATCCACGCAGCATCGAATCGCTCCTTCACGAGCGCCCCATAATCCGCGCTGCCGCCGCCATCGCCATCTTGTCCTTCCGGCAGGGTGATGGAAGTGCTTCGCGAAAGCCCCTCCTCCAACCGCGTCAACGCCTGTTCCAAACGCTCGGCTCGCTCACGCGCGGCCTTTTGTGCCGCCGTATTTTGCGGCGTGGAACGCGCGGCCTGTTTTGCAGTCGTCTTGGTCTTCGAATCGCTGCGCGTCACCACGTCGTCGATGTTGACCTTGATCTTCGATTTGGTGTCCGCTTCCGGCGCCTTGGGCATTTCCCGTTTGGTGTCCGCCTTGGCGACCTGTTTGACCTTGGGCGTCGGCCGGGTTTCTTTCGCGCGGGGAGGTTCGACCGGGGCGACCACCTGTTTGGGCTGGGAACGAGGCGGGGGCGGCGCTGGCGCAGGCGGTTCCGGCTG
>JBFMBT010000167.1:0-14708 GCA_040754875.1 Verrucomicrobiota bacterium
TGGTGGGCGATTAGAGCCCGACCCGGATCAGACAGTTCATGTGCAAAGCATGGCCGCAAGGCCATGCTTTTTTGCTTCCGGGCCGCGGGCATCCTGCGCATCCTGCCCGCTTACGACATGGCATATCAGCACGGGTGAAACCTCTCCCACGCTTGATGATGTACCCGGTTGAACAAGCCCAATACCGGTGGTCATCGTAGACGGATTCCGTCCCACTCGGCTTGTCACACGGTAAGCGCGGCTGGAGCCGCGCGGTCCGCCCCGGACCACAGGCACACTGCCCTCTTAGGAGGCGATAATCCTGCCTGCGTCATGGCATTCTTTGGCTGGTGCATCCTCATAACCCATTCCAATCCAAGCGATAAAGGGCGATACGTCGGCTAGAATCTGTATAAGTAATGTTAATTGTTTGCGTGTTTCGTTTAATTATTTATTCTATCACCCAAAGTGCCTATGGAATTATTCATTAGTTTGGTATCTCATAATGACAAATCAGTTTCATGGTTTTTATAAACTTAAAATGAAACCGAGAGCCTGCTTCGCCCGCCCTAAACCCCAACCCATCCGCCTATGAAGAACGTCTCGACATGCCCCGCGCGTTTCTGGAGCGCGTTCACCCTGATCGAACTCCTCGTGGTCATCGCCATCATCGCCATCCTCGCCGCGATGCTCCTGCCCGCCTTGGCCAAAGCCAAACAGTCCGCCCTGACTTCCCGTTGCGCCAGCAACCTCAAGCAGATCGGTATCGCCTACAAAATGTATTCCGGCGATAACGACAGCAAGCTCCCGTTCGCTTCGGTGCATTACCGTTCGCAGAGCACCAGTTGGGACGACTTGCTCGACGGCTATCTGGGCGGCAGCCAGACGCCCGTCGAACTTGACAACCATGGACGCACCAATTTTCACAAAACCGTCATGGTGGTGAAGTGCCCGGCGGACAAGGTTCCGCATGCCTCCACGTGGGCGGGCCTGACTTCCAATGCCACGCGGCGTAGCTACGCGCCGCCACGTTTCAACACCGCGAATCCGGCCAATCTGCCGGTCAGTTCCGTTTCTCCCACTGGCACCGGCCTGCATTGGAGTTGGGCAGCTTGGCAATTGAGCCAGCGCCTCACCAACGGCTGGCCGGTCGGCGGCCTCATTGATGGGCCCCCGCGCAACGCTGCCCGCACGACCAAAAACGTGCCCGCTGTGCGTGAAACCATGGTGCGCGACAATTCCGAAACCATCGCCAACACCGAATACATCACCCACATCAACGTCTGGGGCAGCGGCGAAGTCGGCCCCTCCATTCCGCTTCCGTCCAATCAAATCCACACCCTCCCGCCCGGTTGGAATGCGACCGTTCTCATGCGCACGCTTCATGGCATCGATACGTTCAACTACATGATGGTGGACGGTCACGTCGAACTCCTCAACCGCGGCAAGACCCTCGGGCGCACCAACACTGCCCCTTCGCGGCAGACCGGCATGTGGACCATCCTGCCTGGTGATTGATTGGTCGGAGTCCTCCAAGACTCGCGCAAAAGCGTGGCCCGCAAGGCCACGCTTTTTTGCTTTGGGGATTGGATTCCGCGCAAAGCCCGACGCGGGGCAAGGCCGAGATGCATGGTTTACCGAACAACGTGTCTATGCATCCCCTCTCCTGGGGGAGAGGGTCAGGGTGAGGGCGAGCTTCAAACTACTCACACTTTTCTTCTGCCATCATGATGCGCTCCCATCGGACTTCCGACCTTCAACCATCGGCCTGGTGTAGTCAGCCCTCTCCCCAAGGAGAGGGAGTGACTTGTCACGCGCTCGGGTTTAATCGCATCACTGGCTTCAATCCAGCGCAACGCTTGGGGGAATCTGATGTGTCCGTCACCGTACCATCCAATGATTTTGCCTCTCCCACCAATCGCACATCGCAAAATCCCTTTGAGGCCCTTTGATAATTTCGGCGATTCAACCCGCCAATCACCCACCCGCCGCTGGCGCCGGAGCCAGTCCCTTCGGCTTCTCGTCCGCCGGTTCGCCCGCCGAGAGATGCCGGAAGCTCGCCCAGTGGCGCAACGGAATGAGCGCCAGCCCGATGAGCACCATCTGGCTGATCATGTAGCCGACCATCCAAGGAAACTCCTTGTCCATGAACCCGTACGAGTGCAGGCCCACGCCCAGCATGTTCACGCCGAACCACGAGAAGGCCGTCACGATGTTGCCGAACACCGCCATCGCCATCAGCCCGCGCTCGCGGATCATGCCGCCCCAGCGCGCGTGCAGAATGACCGCGCACCACAACACAATCAGCAACGCGCCGTTCTCCTTCGGATCCCAGCCCCAGAAGCGCCCCCACGATTGGTCCGCCCAGATGCCCCCGAGCACCGTGCCCACAAAGCTGAACAGCGTGGAGAAGCACACAATGCCATACACCATGCGCGTGAGCCCCTTCGATGTGTTGGCGGTCAATGAACGCGTGAACAGCCCGCGCAGGATGTAGATGGTGGCCAGCGCGCCCGCGAGGAACATCGACGCGTAACCCGTCGTAATGACGACGACGTGCGTCGCCAGCCAGAAGTTCGTGTCCAGCACCGCCTGCAACATCGCCATCGTGTCGCCGCTGAGCGACAGATGATGCGCGATGATGAGCGTGGTGAAACCGATGAACGACGCGACCACCGCGCCGATGCCATCGCGATAGATGCGTTCCAGAATCAACCCCAGCACCACGGCGCCCCAGCCGATGAATACGGCGGAGGAATAAAGATTGGTCACCGGCGGGCGGCCTTCCAGCACCATGCGCGTGATGAGGCCCGCCGTGTGGATCACCAGCGCCAGACCGATGAGCCAGACCGATGTGCGCCGCAGTGTCTCCGACCAGTTCAACCAGAACGCGCAGCCTAGCAGCAACGCGATGATGTAAATGGTCAGGCTTTTGTAGAACGGCGCGGCCTGGTTGAACAGGAACTCGCGCGACGCCTTCTTCAACTCGATGTTGAATCCCTTGTCCGCCAGCCAGCCGCGGTAATCATCCACCGCGCCGTTGAAGGTGGCGGCATTGCGCTCGCGATAGGCTTTGGTCATGGTCGCGAAATAATTCACCGCGGGATGAATCTTCGCGTCGCGCATCGATTCCATGAGGCTCGTCCCGATGTTCACCCAGCCGTCGCGTTTCTCCTGCGGCTCCAGCGGGGGAATGGCCAGCGCGTAGGCGAAGTTGGAAAGCTGCTGATACGTGCGGAAGAAGCCGGCGATGGCCTGCAAATCCTGCTCGTTGTACGGCTGCTTCATTTCGCTGCGCATGAGCGCCTCGCGGCCCGGGCCGATGGCTTCCTGGTAAATTTGCAATTCCCCGGCGAAATCCGGCGAGGCCTCGCGGCGGATGGTGTTCTTGATGCGCTGGTAGAGGACCAGGCTGTCGAAGACGTGGAACAAATCCTTTTGATACGGCGTGCGCAATTGCGGGTCGGACTTCTTCGCGCGCTCCGCCTCGACAATCGGCATGATTTGCGAACGCATGTCGTCGATTTTCGGCGCGAGGTCGTTGTAGGAATAATAGACCAGCCCGTCCTTGCGTTCACCCACGAGGCTCTGCACGTCCGGATGCTGCACGCGGAAGATTTTGTATTTATCCGATTCCTCGGGACGCATCATGACGTCGAGCAACCACTCGGCGGGCTTGAGCGTCTTCGGTCGTTTGCCGACGAGGCGCTCGTACCACTTGACCTCGGTGAGATAAACCGTCTGGCGCCCCTGCATCGTGAGCAAGGAATTGCGCGCCACGGAATCCAGCGGCTGCACACGGCCGTTGAGCAACACGGGCAACTGGCCGAAGCCTTTGACGTGAAAACCTTCGCGCTCGGTGGGCGGGCGCAACGCCGCCAGCGCCCACAGCGCCAGCACGCCCGTCAATATCCATGGCAACCACTTCTTCATACGTTCCTCCGGGCTTGGGCGGGCAGGGCGGTGGCCGCCACGGCGGCGACTTCCGGTTCGGCCTTGCGGCCCTTCGCTGCCTTGCGGATTTCCTTTTGCGGCTGGCCGCGTCCGCCGCCGGCGGAGCGCTTCGCAAAGCCGACCAGATGAATCATGAATTGCACAATCAAACCCAGGCCGACAATCACGCAGGCCAAATACGGCGTGAGCCAGCTCGGGTTGCGCACCACTTGAAACGTCGAGTGTTCCGCCTTGCCATCGGGGCCGCCCTTGCCCATCTGATATTGGAAATACGTCAGGCCCGCGTAACGCAACGGATTGTTCATGTAAATCAGCACCTCGCGCTTTTCGTTTTTCCTCGGGTTCTCCAGCAGGATGCGGCTGGAGAAATTCTTCGGCACCTCGGTGCCGCGATAAATTTCGTGCGTGCATTCCAGCAGCGTGATGCGGTGGTCCGTGTAATGCCGTTTGAAGCGCATGCCGATTTCGTATTCCTTGCCGTCGGCGGTGAACTTCTGCTTGGTCGTCGTCAGCGTGGAAACCAGCCACGTGCCGAGCGAGCCTTTGGGGCCGTGTACCTCGACCACGGCGCTCGGGAGATTGCGATCTTCCATCGTCGTGGTCTTGGGCAGCGGCAACACGTGGGCGGCCACGCCGAAGCCTTCCGTGGCGCCGGCCTTGACGGCCTTGGGTGGCGGGTTGGTGCTGGTGGTGAGGTCGCTGTTCGGCCAGTAATCCTTCACCGTGAGCGTGAAGGGGAGCTTCGCATCCTGAATGGCGCCCTTCTGCGCCAGCAATTCCTCGGGCACCGCATGCACCACGTCCGAATCCGGTTTCGACTTGTCGATGAGCACCAGTTCGTTGTGTTGGAAATCTTCCGAGTAATTCTTCGTCTCGCCCACGCGCAACAGCATGGCGCTTTCCTCGGAGAGCAGGTCGGTGAACAACTGGCCGAGCAACAACAGCACGATGCCCGCGTGTACCATGAAGATGCCCGCCTTCTTGCGCGTGAGTTCAAAGCGTTTGTAATGCGCGGCAAACAGGTTCACCAGCAGCACCGAGCCCAGCAGATAACCGCCCGGCAACACGGGGATTTTCCAGTCCGCGCCTGTCGGGGACCAGTACACGAAAAAGTGGCGGAAATATTGTTCCTGCGCGGCGTAGAGGCCGAGCTTCACCTGCGCGAGCGTGCCCACGAACACCAGCACGATGCCGAACGCCAGGCACACCACCGTGAGCTTGAGCGACGACAGGAAGTTGAAAATGCGGTTAGCCATTCGGATACCTCATGGTTTGCACAAAACTCAAAAACTTCGCCTTCTCCGCGCCCACGGTGTCGGCATCGCCCATCAGTTTGTAAAACCACGTCTCGCCGCCGCGCGGCACAATCACGCCCACGATTCGGCCCTTCGCGCCGGCCACGTCCACCAGCGTCGCCTTGCCGCCGTTGAGTTCGAGCACACTGATTTGCTGCGCGATTTCCGCTTCGCCCGCATCCGTCAGGCCGATCTGCCGGCGCCAGCGGTTGACATTCGCCACGAGGCCGCCGACGTCGCCGGGAAATTTGCTCACCGTCACCTCGGCGCTGCCCGCGGTGAACTTTGCCAGCAACATCGTCGTGGCCGGCACCTCTTTCCAGCCGGCGGGCAACGTCCACGCCGGCGCGCCCGGATTGGCCGGCGCTTGCGCCACCGCTGGTTCGTCATCCGCCGTGGTGTGGAAGGAAACTCCGGAAAGGAACTCGATGAATGCGCCCTTTTGCGACGCCACCAATTCATCTTCGCCGCGCATCTTCACGAACCACATCGTGTCGCCGGTCTGCACCATCGCGGCGGTTGTGCGTTCCTTGAACTTGTCCGCGAGATTCGGCGTGTCGCTTACCAGATCAAACAGCTTGCCGGTCTGCCCGGCGATGCTCACCGGCGCGGCGGCGCGCGCGGCTTCCTCTTCGTTGATGGGCGCCAGGCCCAGTTCGTTGCGCCAGCGGTTCAAATTGCTCAACTCCGTCCCAAACGCACCCGACAACGGGATGATCGTGACTTCCGCCGTGCGTTCACCCGCGCCGAGCGAGAAGTTCGCGACCCGCATGCCACTGGCAGGCTTCTCCGTCCAGCCGGACGGCACCTTGTCAAAATGGACATGGGGGCGGTCGGAAGTCTCACGCGTGGAGGGCGTTGCCGCGGCGAACGCCTGCTCCTTGGGGATTTCATACACGGCGATTTGCGGTTGGTCGCAGCCCGCGAGGAAAAGGGCGACACAAGCTGCCAGCGTCGCGCCCCGGATGGGGGTGCGTTGGCGGTCGCGCGTCGTTCTTAAGTTACGATGCATCAA
This sequence comes from Verrucomicrobiota bacterium, assembly GCA_040754875.1. Taxonomy (GTDB): domain Bacteria; phylum Verrucomicrobiota; class Verrucomicrobiia; order Limisphaerales; family JBFMBT01; genus JBFMBT01. The sequence continues at coordinate 6,244 of JBFMBT010000167.1, forward strand.
TGTTATGTCAGCGTAGCCGTTGGATTCCCGGCCAATCAATAAAAAATACCCCAGCCAGCGGGGCTTGCCAAACATACATGCCATTCCATACGCAAAAATTGCGAAGTCGGTAACCCACCGTGCGGGAGTTGGTTGGACTCAAACAAAAGGTCGAGTATTCAGAGGGTGCCGGGGAGGAAAAGGTTACACGCGGCAAAGCCTCAAGTTCAACGCTTACGCGATGATGTCTTTGACGACGTGGCCGTGGACGTCGGTGAGGCGGAAATCGCGGCCGGCATGGCGGAAGGTGAGCTTCTCGTGGTCGAAGCCCAGCAACGCCAGGATCGTGGCCTGGAGGTCGTGGACGTGCACCTTGTTCTCGACGGCCTGAAAACCGAACTCATCGGTGGCGCCATAAATGGTGCCGCCTTTGACGCCGCCGCCGGCGAGCCACGTCGTGAAGCCGTGATGGTTGTGGTCGCGTCCGTTGATCTTGCCCTGGTTCGAGCCGGGCGTGGGCAGTTCGACGGTGGGTGTGCGGCCAAATTCGCCGCCCCAGATGACGAGCGTGTCGTCCAACATGCCGCGCTGCTTGAGGTCTTTCAGCAGCGCACCGATGGCCTGGTCGCATTCCTGCGCGAGGCGGCGGTGCTGGATTTCGATGTCGTCGTGGCTGTCCCACGGCTGGCCTGCGCCGTGCCAGACCTGCACGAAGCGCACGCCGCGCTCGACGAGCCGCCGCGCGATGAGAATCTGCCGCGCCTGCGTGCCTTCGCCATACATCGCGCGGACGTGCTCGGGTTCCTTGCTGACGTCGAAGGCATCCGCCGCTTCCATCTGCATGCGGTAAGCCAGCTCGAAGGATTGGATGCGCGCGTCAATCTGCGCGTCCTGGTTGCGCTGGCGGCGATGCTTTTCGTTCAACTGCTGCAAGAGGTCGAGTTGCGCGCGCTGTTCGGGCAGGGAAATATTTTTGTTACGGATGTTTTCGATGAGCTTCTCGATGTCCGTGTGTTTGCTGTCGATATAGGTGCCCTGGAAAACGCCGGGCAGGAAGGCGCACTGCCAGTTCTGCGATTCCTGAATCGGATAACCACCCGGGCACATCGCGATGAAGCCGGGCAGATTCTGGTTCTCCGTGCCGAGGCCGTAGGTGACCCACGAACCCATGCTGGGGCGCACGAGGCGCGCATCGCCGCAGTTCAGCAGCAGCAGCGACGGCTCGTGATTCGGCACGTCCGCGTGCATCGAACGAATGACCGCAATGTCGTCGATGTGCTGCGCCGTGTGGTGGAACAGTTCGCTGACCTCAATGCCGCTCTTGCCGTATTTCTGGAACTTGAACGGCGAAGCGAAGGCCGCGCCGGTGCGGCGCTCGGTACGGAACGACCGCTCGGCGGGCAACGGCTTGCCGTTGTATTTGTCGAGCATCGGCTTGGGGTCGAACGTATCGACGTGCGACGGCCCGCCGTTCATGAACAGATGGATGACGCGTTTGGCCTTGGCGGCGAAGTGCGGGGCGCGCGGCGCGAGCGGCGACGTGGCGTCGATGGCGGCGTGCGCGGAAGGCGTGAGCAGGCCGGCGGAATCCATCAACGCGCCCAGGCCGAGCGCGCCGAAGCCCATGCCGCAACGGTTGAGGAACTGACGGCGCGTCAGGAAATGGTCGGCCAGGTTCGGTTTGTGATGTCCCATGCGATCAAGCTCTGTTCCAATATAATAGACGTCCTACAGACGGCCAAAGGCAACGCGGGATTCAAGGATTTTTTGGACGGGGCCAAGTCGATTTCTTTATCGCGGATTTGATGACGCTCCCTTCCCCCTCACCCCGGCCCTCTCCCTTGGGGAGAGGGAGAATCGATTGCCGCGTTTGGATGGTTCCTGCGCCTGTGAGACTATTCATGCTCTCTAACTTCCCGCCAAGGCGTCCTTGCTGCCGAGGAGAGAAATGAGGTCCAGCAGGATGCGTTCGGCTTCCTTCAACGCGACATCCACAGCAAGCGCTTCCTTGTCTTCCTCGTCCTCGATATCGGGGTCGGTCAGGCGCGCCTTGCGGGCGACCTGGGCGCTGTTTTCGGCGACGGCCTGGGCCAGCGGCGTGGGGGCGTTGGCTTCCTTGAGGCCGAACTTGAGGGTCTTCTCATCCGTCTTGGCGCGGGCGAGCCGCTCGGCCTTGCGCGCCTCGATGCGGGCTTCATTTTCCTTCTTTTCCCGCAGGCGCTCGGCTTCGTTGAGCGACACCGATTTGTCCGCGATCAATTTCTTGTAGCGCTCGATGTCCTCGAGCAAGTAGGCGAAGTCCTTGTCCTTGGCCACGCGGTCGGCGGAACGGCGTTTCAACTCGGGCAACAGCGGTGAAATGCGGTCGGTTTTCTCGAACTTGGCGGCCGGCACGCGGTCCCACGAGAGCGCATTTTCCAAGGCGGATTCGCCAATATCCGCGACGTTGTTCACCGACGGCAGAACGACATCCGGCTTGACGCCTTCCAATTGTGTCGAGGAACCGCTCGGAAGATAGAATTTCCGGATGGTCACCTTGAGGGCGCCGGGGTCGAACTCACCGCCGCGGCTGAGGCGCTGCATGGTCTGGACGGTGCCTTTGCCGTGGGTGGACACATCGCCCACGATCAACGCGCGGCCGTAATCCTGCAACGCGCCCGCCAGAATCTCCGACGCCGAGGCACTGTGCCGGCTGGTCAACACCACGAGCGGGCCGTTGTAAAGGACCGCCGGGTCGCGATCCGCGTCCTGCTCGATGTCGCCGTTGAAATCTTTCACCTGCACCACTGGCCCTTGCTTGATGAACAAGCCGGTGAGGTTGATGGCTTCCTCGAGCGAGCCGCCGCCGTTGCGGCGCAGGTCAAGAATCACGCCCTTGACCTCCTCCTTCTTGAGCCGCTTGAGGAGGACCGCGACATCGGTCGTGGTGCTCTTGCGCTCGTTGGCGGGCTTTTTGTTGTCGAGGTCGAAATCCGCGTAAAACGAAGGCAGGTCAATGACGCCGACCTTGACCAGCTTGCCGGTGGCGTCGGGCAGTTCGACGATGCTGGCCTTGGCTTCCTGTTCCTCCAGTTTGATCTTCGCGCGGATGAGCGTCACGACCTTGCGCTGCGTGATGTCGTGCGCGTCGGCGACGGTCAGACGCACTTCGCTGCCTTCCGGTCCGCGAATCATTTCCACCACCTTGCTCAACTTCATGTCCACCACATCCACCACCTCGCCATCGCCTTGGGCGACGCCAATGATGCGGTCGTCCGGCTTGATTTGCTTGCTCAGGTCCGCCGGGCCGCCGGGCATCAGCTCGACGATCTTGCAATAGCCATCCTCCGAGCGCAGCACGGCGCCGATGCCGAACAGGGACAGGCGCATCGAAATGGAGAAGTTGTCCAACTCCGCCTTGCCGAGATAATCGGTGTGCGGGTCATACACGTGGGTCAGGGACGACAGATAAATCTCCAGCACATCATCGCGGTCCAGTTCGGCATACGAGCGGAGGATTCGCCCGTAACGGCGGCGCAAGACTTGATCGATGGGCTCTTCCTTGGCCGGATCAAGTTGCGTGACGGTTGGCTTGGCCGGCTCCCCGACCTTCGCCGCGTCGGGTTTGGCCTCCTTGCTGTCCGGTTTGACCTCGATTTTGACTTCACCCTTCTTCGGTTCCGGTTTGGCCTTGCGGGTGAGGCGATCCACCTTTTCCGTGAGGTATTCGTGGTGAAGACGGTCGCGCCAGAGTTTCTTCGCTTCATCGAGGTCTTTGGGGCGAGGCAGATCCTTGCGATTAAAAGTGAACCGTTCGTCGCCGGTAAACTCAAACTTCTCGGTTTTGAGCAGTTCGTTCACGTAATCGTGCTGCTGGCGCATGCGCTGAAGGAAACGTTCAAAAATCACATACGCCGGCAACGTATCGCCCTGCACGGAAGTCATTTCATCCAGCGACGTGCGGTATTTATCGAATTCCTTGATGTCCGACTGGAGAAAATAGAAGCGCATGCGGTCGAACGCGTCGATGTAGCGGTCCAGGAACATGCTGGAAACGTCGTCGTTGAGCGGCTGCTGGGAATAATGAAGCTGCTCCAGGGCGCGGGAGGCAATGCGCGCGATGCGGGCATCATTGGGGCCGGGGGTAAGCGGCTGGCGTTTGGAGAGATCCAGCGCGAGCGGGTCGGCGCCAAAGAGCTGGAGCGAGGCCAGCAGGCCGAGGAGAAGCATCAGGCGTTTCATTGTCCCTTTGTTAACATGGTCTGACATTTATTTAAAGTAGATTAGTCCAAAGCGCAAATGGTTCATTCTTTTGTCGGGAAAATTATCGTTAAATGCCAGCGCTGGAAGTGGTGGAAAGTGTCGCAAGGGCAGGGGGCTGTTTTGACCGCGACAGTGCCTTGCCCGTGGGTTATCATGGTGGCGCAACCGTGAATCTGCCTGCCCAATCCCGCACTTTCCTATTCGCAAAGGACGCCCTAATATCTTCACACCTTGAAACCCGGCACGCGCAAAAGAACCATCTTCGCGCTAGGCGTCCTCACGCTGGCCGCCGGCTACTGGTTCTTCCACGTGCGTGAACCGGCGTACCAAGGCCGTTCCGCCTCGGAATGGCTGGAGAACATCGACCCGTCCGGCCAGGGCTCGCGGCGCTCGCGCATGGGACGTGGCCGCTCCGCCGGCTACGCGTTCCAAGCCATGGGGGACGGGGCCGTGCCCTTCTTGAAACGCCACGTGGAGATTCCGTTTTGGGAAAAATGGCTGACGCCGCTGGCCGACAATTCCAAATCCATTGGCGCGGTCATCAACCGCCAGCAAGCCCTCCGCCCGCGCGCCATCATCGCCCTTGGTTTGCTCGGCGAACCGGCCCGGCCCGCCCTTCCTGCCCTTCAAAAGGCCGCCCAAAGCGCCGACCCGGACATCGCCGCGCCCGCGCTTGCATCGCTGGCCCGCATCGACCGCGCACATCTTGCCACCCTGCGTGACGTTCTGTCCCAAACCTCCCACCCCCAATGGCCCGTCGCCGCGCGTGCCACGGTCTGGCTCGGCGCGGACGCGCTGGAACTGGTGCCGCAATTGGTGCGCGCCGCCAACACCAGCGACCGGACCATCCAAATGCAGGCCATGAACGCGCTGAACTTTGGCTTTGCGCGCGTGGACGATACCGACTTCGCACCGGCTTTGATTGCACTCACACTGGATCCCGCCCCTTTCGTCCGCGGTTGGGCCGCCATGCGCATGGGCAGCCTGCGCGGTGATCTGCCTGGTGTCGTTCCCTGCCTGCTTAATGTCCTGCAAGACCGGGACGCGCAAGTACGCACCTTTGCGATCAACTCCCTGAAACAACTCGACCAACCGCATCATCTGCCCGAAGTCCTGCGCGCCCTCGGCAAGTTGCTTGACGATCCCTCCGACCCGGTCCGCAAGGCCGCCATCTACGCCTTTGCCGAACGCGGCACGCTCGCCGACATCAGGTTGTTGACCGAAACGTCCGACCGTGACCCCTCGATGTCCCTCGCCATCTCCCAGGCCATTGGCCGAATCGAATCCCGTCACACCGGCATTTCAGCAGACATGCCCGGCCTTAATCCCTCCCGCCAACCGTAGTTCTCCGATGGGACGGGGTTTACTGAATACTGAACACTCGAAGGTTTGAGGTTTCTCTGAAGTTTGGAGTTTTGGATTTGAAGTTTAGACAACCCCAAATCTTCGGTGCCTGCGTGTGTATTCCTCGAGTGCCTCGAAGAATTGCGGCTTGCGAAAATCGGGCCACAACGTCTGTGTGACCACCAGTTCGGCGTAGGAAATCTGCCAGAGGAGAAAATTGCTCACGCGCATTTCGCCGCTGGTGCGGATCAGCACATCCGGGTCCGGGATGCTGGCGGTGTAAAGGTGCTGGGAAATCGTCTGCTCGTTGATCTCGGCCGGCTCCAGCTTGCCCTGCTTGACCTTCGACGCGATGCCGCGCACGGCCTCCACGATCTCCGTGCGTCCACCGTAGCTGAGCGCCAGGATGAGCGTAAGCCCGTTGTTGCGCGAGAGGGCGGCCTTGGTTTTCGCCAGTTGTTCCTGCACGAATTCGGGCAGCCGGTAAATCTGGCCGATGGCCTCGAGCCGCACGTTGTTACGGTTCAACTCCCCGATCTCCGCCTTCAGGAAACGCGCCAGATACTTCATCAGCGTGTCCACCTCGTCCTTGGGGCGGCTCCAGTTCTCCGAGGAAAACGCGTAAAGCGTCAGGTATTTCACGCCCACCTCGCCGCAGGCCCGCACGACGGCGCGCACGGATTCCACCCCGTTGCGATGCCCCTCCACGCGCGGCAGATTGCGCTGCTTGGCCCAGCGCCCGTTGCCATCCATGATGATGGCGACGTGCGTGGGGATGTGCGCCAACGCCTTCTCGCTGAGATGAGGTGTTGCGGCGGCGGTCAAGGTAACCTCACAACAAGATCGTCTGCTCGCGCGCCGGACCGATCGATACAATCGTCAGTTCCGCGCCGGTCAAATCCGCAATCGCTTTCAAATAACTCCGCGCCTTCGCCGGCAGTTGCTTCCACGACTTCGCCTTCTCCGTCGAAGTGCGCCAGCCCGGGAATTCAATATAAATTGGCTCGCAGCGCGACAACACATCAATTTCGTTCGGGATGTAATCGTAACGCTTGCCGTCACACCGGTAGCCGATGCACACCTTGATGGTTTCCACGGTGTCCAACCCGTCGAGGTTCGTCACCGCCAGTTCGTCGATGCCGTTGACCATGCGCGCGTGGCCGGTGGCCACGGCGTCAAACCATCCGCATCGCCGGGCCCGGCCGGTCGTGGCGCCGAACTCGCGCCCCATGCTGTGCAGCAGGTCGGAAATCTCGGCGTTCTCCGTCGGCAACGGGCCCTCGCCCACCCGCGTGGTGTAGGCTTTCATCACGCCCACCACGCGGTCCATGCGGTTGGGCGGCACGCCCGACCCCGTGCAAGCCCCGCCCGCCGTCGTGTTCGACGACGTCACAAACGGATACGTGCCGTGGTCGATGTCCAGGAATGTTCCCTGCGCGCCTTCAAACAGCACGTTCTTCTTGCGGCACGTCGCTTCGTGCAACATCACCACCGTGTTGGTCACATACGGACGCAGGCGGTCGCCCGCCGCGCGATACGCGTCATGCACGGCCTTGAAGGACAACGGCACCGCGCCCAGCGCGCGTAGAATCTCGTTGTTTTCCTTCAGCCGGTTCTTGAGCAACACTTCGAAGCGCGCCGGGTTGACCAAATCCACCATCCGCACGCCGGTGCGCGCGGCCTTGTCGCCGTAGGCGGGGCCGATGCCGCGCTTGGTGGTGCCAATCTTGTTCTTGCCCTTGAGCACCTCGCGCTGCGCGTCCAGTTCGCGATGGTACGGAAAGACGACATGCGCCGTTTCGCTGATGTAAAGATTGCCATCGATCTTCACCTTCAACTTGAGCAGCCCGTCAATTTCCTCGACGAGGCTGATGGGGTCGATGACCACGCCGTTGCCGATGACGCATTTGGTGCGCGGCCGCAGGATGCCCGACGGCACCAGGTGCAGCACATACTTCTGCTTGCCCACGAACACCGTGTGGCCGGCGTTGTTGCCGCCCTGCGTGCGGACCACCACGTCCGCCTGCTCCGTGAGCACATCAATGATTTTGCCTTTGCCTTCGTCGCCCCACTGGGCGCCGATTAAAATCGTATTGGCCATAGTTTACTTCATCCCCGTCGCGACAATAAAAATCCCCGAAGTGTAAATTCGGGGCATACGCACGGTATTTACACGTGGAAACTAGGCATCTCGCCATTTCATGTCAACACGGAAGGCGCGGCGGAAGCCCGGAGCATGACACTGCCTCTGAAACACAAAACTCGGTCCGGGGCGCGGCGTTTTACGCCGCTTCACTGCCCGCCAATCCGCGGGCCAAGGGTTTCCGCCGCAGTCGGCCCACACGCACTGTTTTGTTCAGCCGGCTGGCTTTTTGGCTTTCCAAGCCGGCACGGTCTGGTTTTGCTGGTTTGCGCATCCTATGAACCAAAGCCTTTGTCGTGAGTTCATTTCGCATCTCGATCGGTCTGGGAGTTTGAATCCAGGCAATGCGCCAAAGCATATCTCGAAGTGGCTGGAGGAGCTTGGTCTGCCGATGGATCTGCTTCGCTTTATGCAGTGGGCCTGGCCACAGACGGATTGCCAGATAGCCCACATCTCCATCATGTCGTCCGAATCACTCTACGCGGACGAGGCGACTGCCAAGCTGCTCAAGTACAAGTTTCTGAACGTAGGCAGCGCGCCCAACGGCGATATCTTCGCCATCGATTTCTCCACCAAGAGCTGTGTGCCTGGCTTCATTACACATGAAGAGTGGAACCCTTTGGACGACGAGCCGCAAGATCCACGGGAGTATTTCGAGCCGATAGCCCGCACTGTCGATTCTTTCTTGTATCGAGTCGTCGAGGGCAAATACCTCCCAACGGACTATTATGCCGCCAGGGAGTTCAATCAATTTCTC
>JBFMBT010000168.1:0-14659 GCA_040754875.1 Verrucomicrobiota bacterium
GAGCACGGCCTGCGCCTGGAGCGCGGGCAAACCCTGAATCTGGCGCACCACTTCGCGCACCTTTTGCGCGGACATGTTGACGTTGCGGGTAATCGCTTGTACTTGCATAGACTACTTCGCTTCGGCTTTGGCGGTGTGCGCGCCGTGTTTCTTGAAGGTGCGGGTCAGGGAGAACTCGCCCAGGCGATGTCCCACCATGTTTTCGGTGACGAACACCGGGTTGAACACTTTCCCGTTGTGAACGTTGAACGTCAGTCCGACAAATTCCGGCGTGATCATCGAGCGGCGCGACCAGGTCTTGATCGGCGCCTTGGACTTCGTTTCCTTCGCCTTGCGAATCTTGTCCTGCAGGTGCAGGTCAACAAACGGTCCCTTTTTAATCGAGCGTCCCATAGGTCTTACTTGTTCTTCATCGGCCGGCCATCACGCCGCACAACAATGAAACGGTTGGAATACTTTTGTTTGGCGCGGGTCTTGTAACCCTTCGTGATCACACCCCAAGGTGTGACCGGGTGACCGCCGCCGGAAGTCTTGCCGGCGCCGCCACCCATCGGATGGTCCACCGGGTTTTTCGCCACCGCGCGGCTCAACGGGCGAATACCGCGATGACGGCTGCGGCCCGCCTTGCCGAGAATCACGTTTTCGTGCTCGGTATTGCCCACCTGGCCGATCGTGGCGTAGCATTCTTCATGAACCTTGCGGATTTCACCAGAAGGCAGACGAATCTGCGCGTAACCGCCGTCGCGCGACATCAACGTGGCGCCGGAACCAGCCGAACGCACGATCTGTCCGCCCTTGCCCTGCGTCAGTTCGATGTTGTGGATGGTCAGGCCCACGGGAATATTTTTCAGGGGCAGCGCGTTGCCGAGGTCAGGAGTCGCATTCGGGCCGCTCTGCACCGAGGCGCCAACCGTCAAACCCACCGGCGCGACGATGTAACGCTTTTCGCCATCCTTGTATTCCAGGAGCGCCAGACGCGCCGACCGACGCGGATCATATTCAATCGCCGCTACCTTGGCTTCCACGCCATGCTTGTTGCGGCGGAAATCCACCAGGCGAAGCTTCTGCTTGTGGCCGCCGCCAATCCCGCGGCTGGTCACGCGACCGTAGCAATTACGCCCGCCGGTCTTCTTGCGGATCTGAACGAGGCTTTTCTCCGGCCGCGTCTTCGTGATCTCGTCGTACGACGCTATGGTGACATAGCGCGTCGAAGGAGTCAGTGGTCTGAAAGTCTTGACTGCCATAAAATCAATTCAGTTAGGTCAGGCTGATCTTCTCGCCCTTCTTCAGCGTTACGATGGCCTTCTTCCAGTCAGGCGTGCTGCCCGCTTGAAGCGTGCGCTTGCGGCGCGCCTTGCCCCGCACGTTGACGGTGTTCACGTTGAGCACCTTCACTTTGAAGAGCTCCTGCACAGCCTGACGGATCTGGACCTTGTTGGCCCGCGGGTCCGCCACGACCGTGTATTGGTTGAAGCGGTCGGCCTGCGTTGTGCCCTTCTCGGTCAGGCGGACGCTCTTGATGATGTCAAATGCGTTCATGTCGAAATTCTACTTGGCCAGACGTTGCCCGACTTTTTCAAACGAACTGCGCGTGAAGACCAGCTTGTCGCTGCGCAACACCTGGTAGGTGTTCAGCGAGTCGCTCGTGGTCAACTCGACGTTCGGAACATTGCGTGACGCCAGGAGCAGGTTCTTGTCCTGTTCGGTCACAACGAGCGCCGTGCCATCCACGTTCAACGCGGAGAGGACGCCCAGGAATTCCTTCGTTTTGGGCGAAGCGAGCTTCAGGTCGTCCACCACGGTCACATCGCCCGCTTTCAAACGTTCACTCAACGCTTTGCGCAGAGCCAGCGCTTTGGTGGACTTCGTCACCTTCTTGCTGAAATCGCGGGGCTTGGGACCGAACACCACACCGCCGCCACGCCACAAGGGGGATTGGAACGAACCCGCGCGAGCGCGGCCCGTGCCCTTCTGGCGCCAGGGCTTCTTGCCGGTGCCGGCGACTTCGCCCATCGTCTTGGTGCAAGCCGTGCCGCTGCGCTGGGCGGCCATGTAGGCCACCACGACGTCGTGGACCGCCTGCGTGCCCTTCCCGTTTTCAACGATCGGGAAGCTCACTTCCACTTCGCTGACGTTGTTCCCTTTGCTGTCTTTGACTGTAAGCTTCATGAAGGATCGCTCCGATTATTTCTTGGCCGCCGCCGCCTTCTTCGGGTGCTTCTTGGCTTCGCGAATCACGACGAAATCTCCTTCCGCACCGGGAATCGCGCCCTTGATCAGCAACACATTGTCCGACTCGCGCACCTGGATGATTTCAAGATTCTGAACTGTGCGCCGCACCTGGCCCATGTGGCCCGGCATCTTCATCCCGCGCATGACCGTGCCCGGAAACAGACGCTGGCCGATCGCGCCCGAACGGCGACGCCACCCTTTGGCGCCATGCGATGCGTCGCCGCCGCGGAAATTGTGGCGTTTCATGACGCCTTCGAAACCGCGGCCCTTCGTCACGCCAATGGCGTCCACGAAATCGCCGACGGCAAAGACGTTCACGTTCAGCACATCGCCCGGCTTGACCTCGAGCGGAAAGTCGCGGAACTCGCGGATCTTATAGACCGGCTCCGCCTTGTGCTTCTTCAAATGGCCGAGCATCGGTTTGGTGACGCGAGATTCTTTCTTGTCGCCAAAGCCGAGTTGCACCGACTTGTATCCGTCCGTCTCCGGGGTCTTGCATTGAATGACCCGGTTCGGCCCGGCCTGCACCACCGTGACGGCAACAATGTTGCCTTTCGCGTCATACACGCGGGTGTGCCCTAATTTTTTTCCAAGCAAGCCGATCATACGTTTAAATCTTGATGGTGATGTCCACGCCCGCCGGGAGGTTCAGCTTCTTCAGTTCGTCCACGGTCTTGGCCGTCGGTTCGATGATGTCCAGCAGGCGCTTGTGGGTGCGCTGCTCGAAGGTTTCCTGCGACTTTTTGTCCGCGTGCGGGGAACGGCCCACAGTGAAGCGCTCGACGCGCGTGGGCAGCGGAATAGGCCCGGCCACACGAGCTCCGGTGCGCTTGACTGTCTCCACAATGTCGTGGGCCGACTGGTCAATCACCCGGTGATCGTAAGCCTTCAAACGAATACGAATACGTTGTCCTGCCATACAAAGAACAATAGTTAAAGGTTAAGTGCGCGCGGCCGGCCGCTTGGCCGCCGTGTCCAAAATCGTTGCCGCAATCTGCGACGGCACCTGCTCGAAAGTCAGCGGTTCCATCGAATAGGAAGCGCGGCCCTTCGACAGCGAACGAATCGCCGTGGCGTAACCGAACATTTCCGCCAGCGGCACATGGGCGTTGAGAATGGTCTGCCCACTCTTCGCCTCGATGCCAATGATCGTCCCGCGGCGGCGGTTGATGTCGCCCAGCAGATCACCTTGATACTCATCCGGCGTCGTTACTTCGACCTTCATGATCGGTTCGAGGATGATCGGGTTCGCTTTTTTGAAGGCATCCTTCAAAGCGAAAATGCCGGCCATTTTGAACGCCAGTTCGTTCGAGTCCACTTCGTGGAAGGTTCCGTCCACGATGGCCACCTTGATGTCGATCACCTGATAGCCAGCATAAACACCCGAGCGGCAAGCTTCTTCGACGCCATCGATCACCGCCGGAATGTATTCCCTCGGAATCGCACCACCGACGATCTCGTTAAGAATCTCGACGCCCTTGCCCTTTTCGTTGGGCTCAACCTTGATGATCGCGTGACCATATTGACCACGGCCACCGGACTGGCGGATGAACTTGCCTTCGCCATCGGCCGGACGCGTGATGGTTTCCCGATACGCGATCTGCGGCGCACCCGTGTTGGCCTCGACCTTGAATTCGCGCTTCAGGCGATCAACGATGATTTCCAGGTGCAACTCGCCCATGCCCGCGATGATGAGCTGGCCGGTTTCCTCATTCGTGAAGCAGCGGAACGTCGGATCTTCTTCCGCCAGGCGCTGCAATCCTTCGGACATCTTGTCGCGGTCCGCCTTCGTCTTCGGTTCCACCGCCATGCTGATCACTGGCTCGGGGAAGGTCGGCGGTTCGAGCATCACGTCGTAATCTTCGTTGCACAGTGTGTCACCGGTGGTGATGTTGCGCAAACCGACGAGCGCGGCAATGTCGCCCGAGTAGGCCACGTCAATGTCCTTGCGCTCGCTGCCTTGAATGATCATCAGGCGGCTCACGCGTTCACGCTTGCGCGTGCGCGGATTGTAAATCGTGTCGCCCTTCTTGAGCTGGCCCGAGTAAACGCGGAAAAACACCAGCTTGCCCGCGTAAGGATCGGTCCACAGCTTGAACGCCAGCGAGCAGAATTTATTGTTGTCGTTGGTCTCAACGATCACTTGATTTTCCGTGCCCGGTTCATGGCCCTCGGCTGCGGGAATGTCGAGTGGACTGGGCAGATAATCGAGAACCGCGTCAATCAACGGCTGGACGCCCTTCTTCTTGAAGGCCGAACCGCACATCACCGGAACCAGTTCCAGCTTGCAGGTTAATCGCCGGATCGCCGCCTTCAACACCACCGGTTCAATCGGCTTCTCCTCGATGACCAGTTCCGCAATCGCGTCGTCCTTGTTGGAAACCGCGTCAATCAACTCCGTCAACGCCGCCTGCGCTTTCTCCTTCAAATTGTCGGGAACATCCTTGATCTCGTAACGCAGACCCTCGTTCGTGACATCACCAGGCCCCCACACAATCGCTTTTTGATTCACGACGTCAATCACGCCCTCAAACTTGTCTTCTGCGCCGATCGGCAGATAAATCGGATACGCGTACGCGTTGAGCTTGCGGCGCATGTCGTTGAGCGCGTTCTCAAAGTTCGCGCCCGTGCGGTCCATCTTGTTGACGAAGGCGATGCGCGGCACCTTGTACTTGGTCGCCTGGCGCCACACCGTTTCCGATTGCGGCTGCACGCCCGCCACCCCGCAGAACACTGCCACCGCGCCGTCCAGCACGCGCATCGAACGTTCCACTTCCGCCGTAAAATCCACGTGGCCTGGGGTATCAATGATATTGATCCGATGGCCAATTGCGGCAAACGATTTGTAAACGCCCTCTTCCTTCTTTTGCGTCCAGTAGCACGTCACAGCCGCCGACGTAATCGTGATGCCGCGTTCGCGCTCCTGCTCCATCCAGTCCGTCACCGTATTGCCGTCATCCACGTCACCGATTTTATGGATCAGGCCGGTGTAGAACAGAATGCGCTCGGTCGTCGTCGTCTTGCCGGCGTCGATGTGCGCGGCGATACCAATGTTGCGCGTCCGCTCCAGTGAATACTGGCGGTTCGGCGAATTGACCGTCTTATTTTCGGCTACAGCTTCCATCGAATGTCTTCGTCTTTATCTTTTAGAGACTAAAAGCGCCCCGATTAGCTTCCGCCTTTCGGGGCGCATTAAATTGTAACTGCAACTACCAGCGGAAATGGGCAAAGGCCTTGTTGGCCTGCGCCATCTTGTGCACTTCGTCGCGCTTGCGAATCGCGTTCCCCTGCCCTTGATAGGCTTCGAGGATTTCCGCCGCCAGCGCATCCATCATCGGCGTGCCCTTCCGGCTGTCCGCAAAATCCACCAACCACCGCACCGCGAGCGATACCTGGCGATCCGGCGTCACTTCCACCGGCACCTGATAGGTGGCGCCGCCGACGCGCCGGGCCTTGACTTCCAGCCGCGGCTTGGCGTTGTCCACCGCCCGCTGCAAAACATCCAGCGGACTTTCCCCGCCGTGCTTTTCCACAATGCGGTCGAAGGCTCCGTAAACAATCCGTTGAGCCGTGTTCTTCTTGCCGCCGCGCATGACGGTGTTGACCAACCGGGTCACCAGCGTGCTGGTGTACTTGCCATCCGGATGCAGCGGTCTTTTGGTTGCTTGACGACGTCTCGACATATAAAACCCAGAATACCTTTACTTCTTGGCGGCGGCCGCCTTCGCTTCCTTCGGGCGCTTGACGCCATACTTCGAACGGCTCACGCGGCGCTTTTCCACACCCGCCGCATCCAGCGTGCCGCGCACGATGTGGTAACGCACACCCGGCAGATCCTTCACACGACCGCCACGGACCAGCACAATCGAGTGCTCCTGAAGGTTGTGGCCTTCGTCCGGGATGTAGGCGATCACTTCATAGCCATTGGTCAGACGCACCTTCGCCACTTTACGCATCGCGGAATTCGGCTTCTTTGGCGTGCGCGTCATCACCTGGAGACACACACCACGACGAAACGGCGCGCGTTCCAAGGCGGGTGACTTGGACTTAAACTTCAATTTGTTTCGCCCTTTACGGACGAGCTGGTTAATAGTCGGCATTTTGTGCGTTAAACCGATACCAAAGCCTTACCGTTGACCCACTTAGGGAAACGGAGTGCGGATGATATCAAAGGTGTTCTTCGTTGCAACAAGTATTTCGTAATTTTTTTGTTCCCGAGTAAATCTTTCCACTTTTTTACCCGGCCAAAGGCTCTTCCACGGCGGCCGCCGGCTCTTCTTCCGGCTCCAGCTCCACCAACGGCTTGATTTGCAGCTTGCGATGCAGGTCGAAACCTGAACCGGCGGGGATAATGTGACCCATGATCACATTTTCCTTGAATCCGCGGAGATGGTCCACCTTGCCCATCGTCGCTGCTTCCGTCAGCACGCGAGTGGTGTCCTGGAACGAGGCCGCGCTGAGGAAACTCTCCGTTTCCAGCGATGCCTTCGTGATACCCAACAACACCGGCTGCGCTTCGGAGGGCTTGCCACCCATCTTCTCGACCCGCGCATTCTCTTCTTCGAACGCAATCTTGTCGATCTGCTCGCCCCACAGGAACTGCGTGTCACCCGGTTCGGTGATGCGCACCTTGCGCAGCATCTGGCGCACGATGATTTCGATGTGCTTGTCGTTGATCGTCACACCTTGCAGGCGATAAACCTCCTGCACTTCGTTGACCAGGTGTTCCTGCAATTCCTGCGGGCCGCACACATCGAGAATTTCGTGCGGCACCACCGGACCTTCGGTGAGCTGCTGGCCCTTCTTGACGAAGTCGCCCTTGAACACAATGACGTGCTTGCCGATGGGAATCAGGTGTTCCTCTTCCAGGCCGCTCTGCGGATCCTTGATGACGATGCAGCGCTTGCCGCGCACGCTCGGACCAAAGTCCACAATTCCGTCGATGCGCGAAATTTCCGCCGCATCCTTCGGACGGCGCGCCTCGAACAACTCCGCCACGCGCGGCAGACCGCCCGTGATGTCTTTCGTCTTCGACGTCTTGCGCGGCGTCTTGGCCATCAGCGTGCCGGCGACAATCTTGTCTCCTTCGTTCACCACGATGTGCGCGCCGGACGGAATCGCGTAGCTGGCAATCACCTCGTCCTTGTCGTCCGCAATGATGATCTGCGGGTGCAAATCTTCCTTGTGGTCGATGACCACGATGGTTTCCTGGCCGGTGGTCTGGTCCACTTCCATCTTCATCGTCAGGCCGTCGATGATGTCGTGGAACTTCACATAACCAGCCTTCTCCGAGAGAATCGGCACGTTGTACGGATCCCACTGCGCCAGCACATC
Source organism: Verrucomicrobiota bacterium (assembly GCA_040754875.1). Lineage (GTDB taxonomy): Bacteria > Verrucomicrobiota > Verrucomicrobiia > Limisphaerales > JBFMBT01 > JBFMBT01. Next base: position 7,567 of record JBFMBT010000168.1, read on the forward strand.
GCCCTTCTTGATCTTGCCGTTGTCCTTCAGGGCCAGCACAGCGCCGATGACGATGTTGTGGTTTTCCAGTTCGCGCCCGTCATCAGCGATGATGGACACGGAACCCGTCTTGTTGAGCACGATGTTGCTGCCGTCTTCCAGCTCGACGTGGCGGATGTCGTTGTAACGAACCGTGCCGTCCACCTTGACCTTGACGATCGGCTGTTTGAACTGGCCCGCCGCGACACCACCCGTGTGGAACGTGCGCATCGTCAACTGCGTGCCCGGTTCGCCGATGGACTGCGCGGCGATGATGCCCACCGCTTCGCCCAGCTTCACCTTGACGCCCGTGGCGAGGTTGCGGCCGTAGCACAGCACGCACACGCCCTGGCGGCTTTCGCACGTGAGCACCGAGCGGATCTTCACCGTTTCAATGCCCGACGACTCGACGCGCTTGGCCTTGATTTCATCAATCTCCTCGTTCGCGCGGACAATCTTCGTCTTCGGATCGTTGGGATCGACGATGTCGTCGCACGAGAAGCGGCCCACGATACGGTCGCTCAGCTTGACCACTTCGTCTTCGCCTTCGTAGATCGCCTGCACCAGAATGCCGTTGGTCGTGCCGCAATCATCCTCGCGGATGATGACGTCCTGTGCCACGTCCACCAGTTTGCGCGTCATGTAGCCGGAGTCGGCGGTCTTGAGCGCCGTGTCGGCCAGACCCTTGCGCGCGCCGTGCGTGGAGATGAAGTACTCCAACACCGTGAGGCCTTCGCGGAAGTTCGAGAGAATCGGTTTCTCGATGATTTCACCACTCGGACGCGCCATGAGGCCACGGAGACCGGCGAGCTGCCGGATCTGCGCCTTGTTACCGCGCGCGCCGGAGTCCACCATCAGATACACTGGGTTGTACTCCTTCTTGCCCTGGTTGTTTTCCAGCGTGCGGAACATGACGCTCGCGATCTGGTCCGTGCAATGCGACCAGATGTCGATGACCTTGTTGTAGCGTTCGCCCGGGGTGATGACGCCCTTGCGATACTGCTTTTCCACGTCTGCAATCTGCTTCTGCGCGTTCGCGATTTCCTGGTCCTTTTCCTTCGGGATGATCATGTCATCGATGCCGATGGACACACCGGCGCGCGTCGCTTCGAAGAAGCCCATTTCCTTGAGGCGATCCAGTGTGATCACCGTCTTCTCGTGACCGCAGGTCTTGTAGCAGTTCCAAATCAGATCGCCGATTTGCGCCTTGCCAATGACCTTGTTCGGGAAGCCGAGTTCTTCCGGCCAGATTTCGCTGAAAATGACGCGGCCCACCGTGGTTTCAATCACGCGCTTGTTCGCGTCGCCATAAACCGTTTTGCGTCCCAGGTCGGGGTTCGCGAGCAGAATCTTGTCATGCGTCTTCACCGCGCCGTCGGCATGGGCGAAAATCACCTCGCCCTTGGACCCGAACAGCATCGGACGCTTGTTGCCATGATGGCGCGGTTCGGCCGTTAGATAATAGCACCCCAGCGTGATGTCCTGCGTCGGCGTCATGATCGGCTTGCCGCTGGACGGGCTGAAGATGTTGTTCGGCGCCATCATCAACAGGCGCGCTTCCATCTGCGCTTCCACCGACAGCGGCACGTGCACCGCCATCTGGTCGCCGTCGAAGTCCGCGTTGTAAGCGGTGCAAACCAGCGGATGGATGCGAATCGCCTCGCCTTCAATCAGCACCGGCTCGAACGCCTGGATCGACAGGCGGTGGAGCGTTGGCGCGCGATTGAGCAGCACCGGGTGGCCCTTGGTGACTTCTTCCAGAATGTCCCACACTTCGGGCGACTGGCGTTCAATCATCTTCTTGGCCGAGCGCACGGTGTGCACATAGCCCAGTTCCTTCAAACGGCGGATGATGAACGGCTCGAACAACACCAGCGCCATCTTCTTCGGCAGACCGCACTGGCTGATCTTCAACTCCGGACCGATAACGATCACCGAGCGGCCCGAGTAATCCACGCGCTTGCCCAGCAGGTTCTGGCGGAAACGGCCGCTCTTGCCCTTGAGCATGTCAGAGAGCGACTTGAGCGGACGATTGCCCGCGCCGGTAACCGCGCGACCGTGACGGCCGTTGTCAAACAGCGCGTCCACCGCCTCCTGCAACATACGCTTTTCGTTGCGGATGATGACTTCCGGCGTCTTGAGCTGGAGCAGGTTCTTCAACCGGTTGTTGCGGTTGATGACGCGGCGATACAAATCGTTCAGGTCCGACGTCGCGAACCGGCCGCCTTCCAGCGGAACCAGCGGGCGCAAGTCCGGCGGAATCACCGGCAGCACCGTGAGAATCATCCACTCCGGACGGCTGCGCGAGGACAGGAAGCCCTGGAACAGCTTGATGCGCTTGGCGAGCTTCTTGCGGATCTGCTTGCTCTTGGTTTCGCCCATCGAGATCTGCAACTGATCAATCTGTTTCTGCAGGTCGATCTGGGCCAAGCCGTCGCGGACGGCTTCAGCACCCATCTTGGCGACGAACGCCTCGGCGCCGTAAGTCTCCTTCGCCTCGCGGTACTCGTGCTCGCTGAGCAACTGATGCAGCTTCAGCGGCGTCGAGCCGGGGTCGATGACCATGTAATCTTCGTAATAGATGACGCGCTCGAGGTTGCGGGCCGTCATGTCCAGCATCAAGCCGATGCGCGACGGCATGCACTTGAAGAACCAGATGTGCGACACCGGCACGGCAAGTTCAATGTGGCCCATGCGCTCGCGGCGCACGCGCGACAACGTCACTTCCACACCGCAACGATCGCAAACGACACCGCGATGTTTGATGCGCTTGTACTTGCCGCAGGAGCATTCCCAGTCCTTGACCGGACCGAAAATGCGTTCGCAGAACAGGCCGCCCTTTTCGGGCTTGAAGGTGCGGTAGTTGATGGTCTCCGGGTTTTTGACTTCACCCTTGGACCAGGCGCGAATCGACTCGGGCGAGGCGACGCTGATGGAGACGTACTCCACCAGATTGACTTTATCCAGGCCGAGCAACTCGCGGGCGCTTTCTTTCGTGTTCATCATACGATTCTAGGTCTGACAGGTGTAACGCCTGAATGATTATAGTGATGCCAGCGATACGGGCTGGGCCTGCTGTTGATCCACCGGGTTCGAATAACCGACTTTCACGTCAAGGCCCAACGACTGCATTTCCTTGACCAGCACGTTGAAGGACTCGGGGATGCCGGCCTCCAGGGCGTTGTCGCCCTTGACGATGCTTTCGTAAATGCGCGTGCGGCCCTGCACGTCGTCCGATTTGACCGTGAGCAATTCCTGCAGTGTGTAGGCCGCGCCGTAGGCTTCCATCGCCCACACTTCCATTTCGCCGAAGCGCTGGCCGCCATACTGCGCCTTGCCGCCCAGCGGCTGCTGGGTCACCAGCGAGTAAGGACCAACCGCGCGCGCGTGAATCTTGTCCGCCACCAGGTGGCCCAGCTTCATCATGTAGATGTAGCCGACCACGATTTCCTGGTCGAACGCCTCGCCCGTCCGGCCGTCGAACAGACGCGTCTTGCCGTGTTCCGGCAGATGCGCCTCTTTGAGGTAATTCCGGATGTCCTTTTCCTTGATCCCGTCGAACACCGGCGTCGCAAACTTCAAGCCAAGCAGCCGTGCCGCCCAGCCAAGGTGCGTCTCCAACACCTGCCCCACGTTCATGCGCGAAGGCACGCCCAGCGGGTTCAACACGATGTCCACTGGAGTGCCGTCCGACAGGAACGGCATGTCTTCCTCCGCCACAATCTTCGCCACCACACCTTTGTTCCCGTGGCGGCCGGCCATCTTGTCACCTACCGACAGCTTGCGCTTGGAGGCGATGTAAACCTTCACCGACTTGATGATGCCAGGATCGACGTCATCACCGGACTCCACACGTTCCAGTTCCTCGTCGTACTGCATCTGCAGGTCGTCGAACTTCTTTTTGAACGTGCCGATGATTTCGTTGATCTTGTTGCGGATCGGCGACGGGTCGATTTCAATCCGGTCATACACCGACGCCAGCTTGCGCAACAGCGTCTTGGTGATCTTGCGGTTGGCCGGAATGATGATCTCGCCGGTCTCGCTGTTCACCACGTCCAGCGGAATCTTTTCACCCAAGAGGATGTTCGACAGCGCCTCGGTCAACTGCTCGCGCAACTCGTCCATCTTGCTCTTGTATTCCTCTTCCACCTGCTTGGAATGCTTCTTCGCATCCGACGAGGCGGCGCGGGTCGTCCGTTCCGCCTCTTTCTTGGCGGAAACCTTGACGTCCATCACGATGCCGTAGGTGCCCGAGGGAACCTTCAGCGACGTGTCCTTCACGTCCGCGGCCTTTTCACCGAAGATGGCGCGCAACAGTCGCTCTTCCGGCGCCAGTTCCGTCTCGCTCTTCGGCGTGATTTTGCCGACCAGAATGTCGCCCGGCTTGACTTCCGCGCCGATGCGGATGACGCCGTCCGGTCCCAGGTTCTTCAACGCTTCATCGCCGAGGTTCGGAATGTCGCGCGTGATTTCCTCGGGGCCCAGTTTCGTGTCGCGCGCGCCCACTTCGAACTCGTCGATGTGGATGGACGTGAACACGTCGTCCTTCACGATGCGCTCGCTGATGAGGATCGCGTCCTCGAAGTTGTAACCGTTCCACGGCATGAACGCGCAGAGCACGTTGCGGCCCAGCGCCAGTTCGCCGCCGGCGGTGCACGGACCGTCGGCAATCACCTGCCCCTTGCGGATAGCGTCGCCCTTGGTCACCAGAATCTTCTGGTTGATGCACGTCGCGGCATTCGAGCGCATGAATTTGCGTACATTGTAAACATGCACGCCCGCGTCCAGGTCCGTTTTGATCTTCTTCTTGCCTTCCGGCACCTTGCCGTCCTTGGTGATGATGATCTGATTGCCCACCACCGACGCCACCTTGCCGGCTTCCTCGGAAACCAACACCGCGCGCGAGTCGTGCGCCACCCGGTCTTCCAGACCCGTCGCGACCAACGGCGATTCGGTGACCAGCAGCGGCACCGCCTGGCGTTGCATGTTCGAACCCATCAACGCGCGGTTCGCGTCGTCGTGTTCCAGGAACGGAATCAAACCGGCGGCGACGGACACCAACTGCTTCGGCGACACGTCCATGTAATCCACGCGATTCGGCTCCACGTCGATGAAGTCGCCTTTGCAACGGCACGTGACACGGGCCGTCGTAAAATTGCCCTTGTCGTCGATCGGCGCGTTGGCCTGCGCCACGATGAACGCTTCCTCGCGGTCCGCCGTCAGGTAGTCGATGTGACCGGTGACCCGGCCCTTCTCCACCTTGCGATATGGCGTCTCGATGAAACCGAAATCGTTCACGCGGGCGAACGTCGCCAGCGACGCGATCAAACCGATGTTCGGGCCTTCCGGTGTTTCCACCGGGCAGATGCGGCCGTAGTGCGACGGATGCACGTCGCGCACTTCGAAGCCCGCGCGGTCGCGGGACAAACCACCAGGCCCCAGCGCCGAGAGACGCCGCTTGTGCGTCAGTTCCGCCAGCGGATTGATCTGGTCCATGAACTGGCTGAGCTGGCTGCGGCCGAAGAAGTCGCGGATCACCGCTGACAGTGCCTTCGGATTGATCAGCTTGGCCGGCGTCATCGTGTCCAGATCTTGGTCGAACAGCGTCATGCGCTCCTTGACCAGGCGTTCCGTGCGGGCCAGACCCACGCGGCACTGGTTGGCCAGCAATTCACCCACGGTGCGCACGCGGCGGCTGCCGAGGTGATCGATGTCGTCCAGGCTGCCTTCGCCCTTCTTGAGGCGGAGCAGATACTTCGTCGCTTCGACCAGGTCTTCGCGCGTCAACGTGCGCGTGTCGTCATTCGACTTCAGGCCCAGCTTCTGGTTGATCTTGTAACGGCCCACGCGGCCCAGGTCATAACGCTTGGCGTCGAAGAACAGACGCTTGATGAGCGCCTTGGCGTTGGCTGCCGTCGGCGGGTCGCCCGGACGCAACCGGCGATAAATGTCTTTGAGCGCTTCTTCTTCGTTCTTGGTCGGGTCCTTCTTGAGGCACTTGATGATGATGCCTTCGTCGATGGACGTATCGACCACGCGAATCTTGTGGATGCCCAGTTCGGCAATCTGCTTCACCACCGCCTTGGACAGCGGCTCGAACGCGCGCGCCACCACGATGCCCTTGTCCGGGTCAATCGCGTCTTCGATGAGCACCTTGTTTTGAATGTCGCTCAGGCCTTCGGCTTCCTTGATGCTCAGGGACTCGATGCTGTAAAAGAGTTCGAGAATTTCCGCGTCCGATCCCGTGCGCTGGTCGTCCTTGTCCTTGTCCTTCTTCTCGATGTTCGCGATGGCGCGGAAGAACGTCGTCGTCAAAAATTTGCGGCGGCGTTTCTTGCGGTCCAAATACACATACAGCATGTCGCTGGTGTCGAACTGCGCTTCATACCAGGAACCGCGGTCTGGAATGATCCGGAAGGAATAAAGTTTCTTGCCGTTCGGGTGAATGGTCTCCTCGAACGCCAGACCGGGCGAGCGGTGCAACTGGCTGACGATGACGCGCTCGGCCCCGTTGATGACAAAGGTGCCCTGCGGCGTCATCAGCGGCAGTTCGCCCATGAACACCTTCTCCTCTTTCGCGCCCTTTTCTTCCTTCAGCTTGAAGGTGACATGCAGCGGCGCGCCGTAGGTGACGCCTTCCCGCAGGCATTCCAGCCAGTCGAGCTTCGGCTCGCCGATCTCGTAGCTGTCATACGCCAGCGTCGTCTTGCCATCATAACTTTCGATGGGGAAAACTTCGTTGAAAACAGCCTGAAGTCCGAGATTCTTCCGTTTGGAAGGGCTCATCTCGGCCTGCAAAAACTCCCGGTACGAATTGACCTGAATCTCGATGAGATTCGGCGGGGCAATGACTTCTTTGATTTTGCCGAAGTTAATTCGCTCTGCTGCTTTGGATGGCATTTTCTGGCCTGTCTATGTTGGCCGGCAACTGCACCGGCCTGTTTTTTACTGCACTCGCGCGAGTCCGACACTTCGTGGCATCTTACCCGCACGGTTTTCTCTCGAACGCCACTAACCGACTACCAACTTACTCACCAAATCCGTCCTGTCCCACCCCGGGACAGGTGAGGGCGGC
>JBFMBT010000169.1:0-14523 GCA_040754875.1 Verrucomicrobiota bacterium
TCACCCCAGCCCTCTCCCTTGGGGAGAGGGAGGTACAGTTCCAGCGCATGGAAGGGCCGACGCAGCAGACGTAACCACCCCTCACCCTTGATCCCTCTCCCCGTTGAGGGGAGAGGGAAACCTTCACCGCTGCTCGACAAATCCGAAGCGCTTGGCCCGGCCTACGTGGCGAGGCTTTGCCAACTTAAGCGGCTTACGAATCTCCCTCTCCCCAAGGGAGAGGGCTGGGGTGAGGGGGAAGGGAGCATCATTCCGTCAATAAAATTGACTACGCCCAAGGTCTGCGATCCATCCTCCATCCTCCATCCTCCATCCTCCTTGCGCCGTTAGCACGATGTCCGCGCCGCCAACAACCCAGTCACGCTCGCTGATCGGCACGATCAAGACGTGGTGCGAGTTCGTGAAGATTTCGCATACGCTCTTCGCGCTGCCGTTCGCGCTGGCGTCGATGGTGGTGGCGGCGCGCGATACCAAGGGCTGGCCGGGTTGGAAACTCTTCGGTTTGATTGTGGCGGCGATGTTCTGCGCGCGCACCTGCGCGATGGCGTTCAACCGCATCATGGACCGCGACATCGACGCCAAGAACCCCCGAACCGCCAACCGCCATCTGCCCAGCGGCCAGATCAGCCTGTTTTCGGCATGGCTGCTCTGGGCCACCGCGGCCATTGGCTTCGTGGCGGTAACGTATCACATCAACACGATTTGTTTCATCCTGTCGCCCGTGGCGCTGGCGGTGGTCTGTTTCTATTCGCTGACCAAACGGTTCACCGATTTCTCGCATTTCTACCTGGGCATCGCGCTGGCGCTGGCGCCGATTGGCGCGTGGCTGGCGGTCAAGGGCGGGTTCGTGTTGATGCCGCTGCGCGAGAGCGCGGTGCTGCCGCTGATGATGGCGGTGGCCGTGGTGTTCTGGCTGGTGGGGTTCGACGTCATTTATGCCATCCAGGATTACGAATTTGACCGCAAACACGGCCTGCATTCGCTGGTCGTCAGGTGGGGGCCGCAGAACGCGTTGCGTGCGGCTTTCTTATCTCATTTTCTCATGCTGCTAATACTGTTGTTGTTCGGTTTGCTTTGCCGGTTCCGGGTGGCATATTTTGTCGGGCTGTCGTTGATCATCATTTGTGTCATGCTGGAGCACTGGATTGCCGGCAAGCGCAGCTTGAACTGGGTGCAAACCGCCTTCTTCAAACTGAACGCCGTCATCAGTATCGTCTTTCTGACCGTGGTGGTCGCCGAAGTCGCGTTTCCGGATTTCTTTAGGTTGATGAAATGAGTTTCTTCGTCCAACGCAGCGAGCTGCGCGACCTTTACGACAAGGTCGCCGCCGGCGAGCGCATCAATGAAGCCGACGCCCTCCGCCTGTTCCAAAGCAAGGACCTCAACGCCGTGGGCGCCATCGCGGACTTCGTGCGCGCGCGCAAGAACGGCAACCGCGCCAGCTACATCGTCAACCGCTACATCAATTACTCCAATTACTGCATCCTGAGCTGCCAGTTCTGCTCGTTCGCCCGCAAGAAACGCGACGCCGACGGCTTCCAGCTCAGCCACGAGGAAATCGCGCAGAAAGCGCGCGAGGCGCTGGCGCTGGGCATCACGGAACTGCACATCGTCGGCGGGCTGCATCCCACGCTGCCGTTCAGCTACTACGTGGACATGCTCAAGCAGCTCAAGGCGCTGGATGCGCGGCTGCAATTGAAGTGTTTCACGGCGATTGAGGTTTTGCACCTCGCGTGGCTCGCGAAGAAGAGCGTTACCGAAACGCTCACCGAATTGCGCGCGGCGGGCCTGGACTCGCTCACGGGCGGTGGCGCGGAGATCTTCCGCAAGGAAGTGCGCTCCGCCATCGCGCGCGGCAAGGAATCGGCCGAGGAATATCTGGACGTGCATCGCACGTGGCACCGGCTGGGCGGTCGCAGCACGTGCACCATGTTGTTCGGGCATGTCGAATCACTCGATGACCGCGTGGACCACCTGCGGCAGTTGCGCGCGTTGCAGGATGAAACGCATGGCTTCACCGGCTTTGTTCCGTTGCCTTACCAGCCGGAGAACAACGACATCCCCGTGACCACGCCGCCCACAGGGTTCGATTCGTTGCGCACACTCGCCGTCAGCCGCATCTATCTCGACAACTTCGACCACATCACGGCGTATTGGGTCGGCATGGGTCTGAAGCTCGCGCAGGTGGCGCTCAATTATGGCGCGGACGACCTGCACGGCACCATCATCGAGGAACACATCTTTCACATGGCCGGCGCGAACTCACCCCAGGCGCAGACCGAGGCCGAACTGATCAAGGCCATCCGTGAAGCCGGCCGCGAGCCCGTGCAACGCAATACGTTTTACGAACCCATCAAAGTTTGGCAGAATGCCGCACCTGCGAACGCCGACATCGATGACCGTCGCTCCAAGGTGCTCGAGGAAAATCTGGCCACAGCATGAAACTGCCCGACGACACGCCGAAGTTACGAATGGCGCCCGAGGAAACGGCGGAGGAACTCGGCCACCGCCTCGAACGCGAACATCGCGCCGAACTGGTCCAGCAGGAGTCCGACCTTGAGGATTCCATTGCCCCGTTCCGCGTCGGCTCGGTGCCCTACCTCAACGCCGTGCCGCTGACGCGCGGGCTCGAGAAGCAGATTTGTTTCGTCACACCGTCGAAGCTGGCCGAAATGTTGCGCAACGACGAACTGGATGCCGCGCTGGTCAGCGTGACCGAGGTGCTGCTCAACGATCGTTACGACATTCTCGACGGCATCGCCGTGGCGTCGCTCGGCGAAGTCATCAGCGTGTTCCTCGCGCACCGCAAACCGATCGAGGAAGTGACCGAGGTCTATTGCGACCCGGCGTCGCTCACCAGCGTGAACTTGTTGAAGGTGCTGCTGGCGGAAAAGGGATTGAAACCGGAATTCAAGCCGCTGGCCGATTACCAGCAGGCGCCGAACCTGGATTACGTCATGTTGATTGGCGACCCGGCCATCGATTTCGCGCGCGCCTCGCATCCGCATCAACTTTGGGACCTCGGCACGGCGTGGTATGAACTGACGAAGCTGCCGTTCGTCTATGCCGTGTGGGCGCTGCGCCGCGGAATCGAAAATTCCCAATTGCGCCGCAAGCTCAAGGAAGCAAAAGCCTTCGGCATCGACACGCTGGATTACATTGTTTCCAGCGAGACGGTGTATGACTTGAATTTCCGCCGCGATTACCTGACGTGGCACATTCACTACCACCTTGGCGCGGATGAAAAGCGCGGCCTGGCGAAATTCATCGAGTTGCTGAAAAAGCACAACCTGGGGCCGGTGTATCCACCGCGTTTTGTGCCATGATTTACGACGCGTCATTGGATGAATTGTTGCAGCGCGTGTGGGACGGCCAACGCATCACTCAAGCCGACGCCTTGCGTCTGTATCGGTTGCCGTTGGAGGAATTGGGCGCGCTCGCCGACCGGCGCCGCCAGCTCGCGCGTGCCACGGCGCACGGCGGGCGCGGCAACGACATCGTCACCTACATCGTCGATCGCAACGTCAATTACACGAACGTTTGCAACGTCTATTGCAAGTTCTGCGCGTTCTATCGCACCGAGAAGGACAATGACGCCTACGTCATCACGCACGAGGAGATGGACCGCAAGATCGCCGAGACCGTCGCGCTCGGCGGGACGCAGATTTTGATGCAGGGCGGCCATCATCCCAAGTTGACCAAGCAGTGGTACCTGGACCTGCTGCAGCACATGCGCGGGAAGTTCCCGCAGGTGAACATCCACGGCTTCAGCCCCAGCGAACTGGTGGCGTTCTCGGAATTCTTCCACGAACCGGTTGAGCAAATCTTGCGCGACTTCGCGGCGGCCGGCCTCGGCAGTTTGCCCGGTGGCGGCGGCGAAATCCTGGTGGACCGCGTGCGCCAGCGCATTGCGCCGCTCAAGGCCATGACTGCGGATTGGATGGGTGTGATGGACAAGGCCCACGCGCTCGGCCTGGCCAGCTCGGCAACGATGATGTTCGGCCACGTCGAGACGGTCGAAGACCGCATCGAACACCTCGAGGTCGTGCGCGCGCAACAGGACAAATCATTGGCACGCCTGGGAGCGCCGGCGTCCGGCGCGGCCGGTTGGTTTGCGCAACAACTCGAGAGCGGCGCGCTCAAGGGCGGCGCGTTCACCGCGTTCATCGCCTGGACCTTTCAAGCCGAGCACACCAAGCTGCGCGCCCCGACGGTTGGCGCGCATGAATACCTGCGCATGCAGGCGCTGAGCCGCATTTATCTCGACAACATTCCCAGCGTGCAAAGCTCGTGGGTGACGCAAGGGCTGGACATCGGCCAGGTGGCGTTGAAGTACGGCGCGAATGATCTCGGCAGCATCATGATCGAGGAGAACGTGGTGTCGCAGGCCGGCACGACCTTCCGCATGGGCGTGGCGGACATGCAGCGCCTGATCACCGACCTCGGCTACGAAGCCCGCCAGCGCGACAACTGGTACCGGCTGATGAATTGAACACTGCCGCCATGGGCACCCCGGCGGTCAGAACCTGGTTGAAGCGGCAGGCGCGGGCCGAGATCGTCGGCAACGCGTCGATGGCGCTGGTGATGGGCTTTGCGGCCGTCGTGGCGCTGGTCATCACCTGGGCTGGGCTGTGGTTCGCCGGCACGTTCGTCCTGCCGTGGGGATATGACGTTTATCACGGCTTTCGCGGCCTTCCTTCCAAGCCGCCCACCGCCGCGGCGTTCGCCGCCTTCCCGGCGGTGATGTTGTGCGTGCTGTTCGTGGTGGAATACGCATTGCGCCGCGACCGCACGGCCAACCCGTGGCGCGAATTCCAGCAGATGGCGTCGCCGGACTTTGATTTCATCCCGGCCGTCGCGCGGCTTCTCGGCGGTGTGGTACTCGTGGGACCACGGTTGACATCGGCATCGCTGCAGTTTCTACACACCATCGCGGCATGGCAGCGGCTGGACGTGGGGTTGTGCGCACAAGTCCTGGACCTGCTGCTCGCGCGCCCGCGCCGCGTGCCGTTGGAAGAGTTGATTCGCACCATCCCCGGCTTCGACGCGGTGAAGACCGTGGCGCAATTGCGCATGATCACGGGCGTGGTGTTCCTGCCCTCGCCGCCGGCGGGCATCAGCCTCACCAACGACTTGCGCGCCGAACTCGGCGTGCGCACGCGCCGCGCGGAAGAATCATGGCGCCGCCCTGATCGCATCGTGTTGACCTGCCCCACGTGCGGCCAGCGGCTGCGCATCCGGCTGTTTCTGGTCGGCTCGGCGTTCCGTTGTCCCGGTTGCCGCACACAGTATCGCAGCAGCTTCGACCTGCACGGTGGCGTGCGCCTGGAGAAGGAGCCGTCGCGCGAGCAACGCCGCGCCCGCATGCGCGTCACCCCCGAGCATCGCACGCGCTCGCCACACGACATCCTCGGCGTGCCCCGGACCGCCAGCGCCACCGACATCAAACGCGCCTATCGCAAATTGATGAAGGCGAACCACCCCGATGTCGTGGGTGGCGAAGACCCAAAAGCCCGCGCCCGCGCGGAGGAGAAGACCAAGGAGATCATCCGCGCATATCATGAGGTGATGGAAGGGATGGAGGAAGAGTGAGCCGAAAGTATTCAGTGTTCAGTATTCAGTGACCACCAACGAGATATTTCGCACGCTTGATTCGCGCACTGATTAGAGTTTGAACCTTCCCTGAAGTTTGAAAGTTTGGAACTTGAAGCTTTCCTACCGTTCCGCCCCGAAGACGCTCGAGAGGACGACCTCTTTGATCTTCCAGACGAGGGTCATGGTCATGGCCAGCGGCATGAGCACCAGGAACAACAGGAGGAAGCGCCGCGCTTCGGCAAGGATGTCGAGGAGCTGGATGAGGAATTGCGGCAGGGCGCTCACCTGTTCGAGCGCAAAGTAAAAGGTCATGAGGATCACCACGGTCAGCATCAAATAGAGGTTCACGGTGGTGAACAGCCGCGTTTCGGCGCGCACGGTTTCATCGGGCAGCATCGCGCTGAGCCGCTGCAGGAGCTGGTTCAGGTTGAACAGAAACAGCAGGCCGGACAGTGCCAGCAGGCCGACGACCTGGCCGAAGAACATTTCGTGCGGCATCTTGCTCCACCAAAAAATGAAGGGCGACAGGCCGACGTTGATGAGCGCGAACACCTTGGTGCGTTCGATGGATTGAACCCAGACGCGCTCCTGTTTCTGGAAGTACTCGAGCTGCGTCAGCCCGTAGAACAGGAAGCCCGTGGCCAGGATCGGTGGCGCGGCGCCCAGCGGCTTGAGCCATTCCGTGACCGCGCTTTGCACGCACACCAGCAGCGTGATGGGCAGTCCCCAGAACAACGCGGACAATCCCCGGACCAACCGCCGAAGCGAGTGCATCAATTCTGCCTTGGCGGGGTCAGCCATTTCGTGGGATCAGAAGGTCAGGTACGTGTATTCTTTGAGGCCGCGCTCGTAGTCGTCGAGCATGCGCATCCCTTCGGAGGGCTTCAGGCGATCGGCCCGGATGGCTTCATCCACCTGCGCCTTCATCTGGCGCGTGAGTTCCTTCTCGTCGTATTGCACCGCGCCGAGGGATTGGACGATGGTGTTGCCTTCGATGATTTCCTCGATGTAGTAACCGGCCGCCTCGTCGGGATCAAGGAACACGTGCACCTCGTTGACGCGCCCGAAGAGATTGTGCAGGTCGCCCATGATGTCCTGGTAGGCGCCCATGAGAAAAAAGCCGAGGTAATACGGTTCGTTGGTCGGGCCGTTGGCGCCGTTGGAATTGGAGTTGAGCTTGTGCAACGGCAGCGTGTCGCGCACGTCGCGCAAATCAATGAACTTGCTGATCTGGCCGTCGGAATCGCACGTGATGTCCACCAGCGTCGCCTCGCTGCCCGGTTTTTCCGTGAGGCGGCTGAGCGGCATGATGGGGAACAACTGGCCCAGCGCCCAGTGATCGAGCAGCGACTGGAACACCGAAAAATTGCAGATGTACTGGTCGCCCAGACTGTCTTCAAGCTTGCGGATTTCCTCGGGAATGTACGCCTGGCCGCGAAAGCTTTCGACGACCTGATGGCTGATTTCCCAATAGAGATGCTCGATCTTCGCCTTGTCCGGCAAATCCAGCATGCCGAGCGTGAACATCTGGTGCGCGTCTTCCTTGCGTTCGAGCGCGTCGTGATACGCCTCGAGGCGGTTGAGCTTGTGCAGGTGGTCGCGGATATAGAGCAGATCCTTGACGAGGTTTTGCTCGTTCTCGCCGTACTTCAGCGTCTCCCATTCGCGCGTCTTGGCGATCGACCCAAACACCTCCACCACCAGCACGCTGTGGTGCGCCACAATGGCCCGGCCGCTCTCGCTGACAATATCCGGATGCGGCACCTTCTCGTCGTTGCACACGTCGCCGATGTAATAGACGATGTCGTTGGTGTATTCCTGCAACGTGTAATTGGTCGAGCTGTCGAACGCCGAGCGGCTGCCGTCATAATCGACGCCCAGGCCACCGCCGACGTCGAGATACGTGATGTCGAAACCCATCTTGCGCAGCTTCGCGTAGAATCGCGACGCCTCCTGCACGGCCTTCTTGACCGTGAGGATGTCCGGCACCTGCGAGCCGATGTGGAAATGCAGCAATTTCAGGCAATGCGAGAGGTTCTCCTTCTTCAGGAACTCCGACGCGGCGAGAATCTCGATGGTGCTCAGGCCGAACTTGGCGTTTTCGCCCCCGCTCTCGGCCCACTTGCCCGCGCTCTTGCTTTGCAGCCGCGCGCGGATGCCCACCACCGGCTCGACGCCCACCTGCCGCGAGACGTTGACGATATGTTTCAGTTCCTCGAGCTTCTCGACCACCATGATCACTTTCTTGCCGAGCTTGATGCCCATGAGGGCCATCTTGATGAAACTGGTGTCCTTGTAGCCGTTGCAAATGATCAGGCTGCCGATTTGGTTTTGCATCGCCAGCCCGGCGAACAATTCCGGCTTGCTTCCCACCTCGAGGCCGAAGTCGTACGGCTTGCCGGCATCAAGGATTTCCTCCACCACCTCGCGGAGCTGGTTCACCTTGATGGGAAACACGCCGCGGTATTTGCCCTGGTAATTGAACTCGGCGATCGAGTTGCGGAACGCGCGGTTGATGGACTCGACGCGATGGCGCAGGATGTCTTGAAACCGAATCAGCACGGGGAACTTCAGCCCACGCGCCCGCGCTTCCTCGATCACATCCGTGATGTCAACCGCCACACCGGCATCCTGGAGCGGGGTGGCCACGACGTGGCCCTCGTCATTGATGTCAAAATACTTCGCGCCCCAGCGGTCAATGTTGTAAAGCGTCCGGGCGTCCTGGACCGTCCATGCAGTAGCGCCGACAGGCGGTTTGCTCATTTCAATACTCAATTGGTGCGCACTATAAGGACGCCGTCGCAGAATTCAATAGGGCGTATGCATTTTTTGCCGGCGGGCGATTGCCCTTCGCCTCCCGAGGCTTGCGTCAGCGGAGCTTTGACGGTAGAAAACGCCTGACCAACACCAACCAACGGAATCATTATGAAACGCTTCTACACACTTCTGTTCGCCACCGCGCTCACGGCAGCCGTCAACGTCACGGCAGCCGATGACATCAAGCTCAAGCTCGCTGATAGCAAGGTCACGCCCGGCCAAGGCGTGTCCTCCGATCTCGCCGGCTACAACGACGGCGAGGAAAAGATCTTCTTCTACGCGCCGGGCACCGCCGAATGGACGTTCAAAGTGGCCGATGACGGAGAATACACGTTGCTCATCAAGGCCTCGTGCGACCCCGCCCAGGGTATGAACGCCAAGTTCAAGGTCACCCTGGACGGCAAAGCCGTGGGCGAGGAAGTCACGCTCACATCCGAAGGTGAAAAGGAGTACAAAGTCGTGGCCAAATTGAAGAAGGGCGAAAACAAGCTGGGCATCACCTTCACCAATGACGTTTACAAGGAAGGTGAGTACGATCGGAACCTGTACCTGCACGGAGTGACGGTGAAGAAGTGACAAACCGCCGGTTGCCCATGCAAACGGCCGCACCGCCAACCGAAAGCACCATGGCGCGCGCGATCATGCGGTTTTTCCGTGCTCTGCTTCTGCTGTTGCCAATGATTCCAATGGCATTGCGCGCGGAGGATTGGCCGCAGTTTCTGGGTCCGCGCGCCAACGGAACCTCGACCGAAACCGGCCTGCTGGACAAATGGCCGGAGAAGGGGCCGCCCGAAGTCTGGAGCAAATCGATTGGCACAGGCTACAGCGCCCCTTCAGTGCGCGCAAACCGGCTGGTGCTGCATCATCGCGTCGGCGATGAGGAGGTCGTGGAGTGTTTTGAAGCGACCACCGGCAAGCCGTTGTGGCGGTACGGCTATCCAACGGCGTACGAGGATCCCTACGGCTACAACAACGGACCGCGTTGCACGCCGTTGTTGACGGAGGACCGGTGCTTCACGTTTGGCGTGGAGGGCAAACTGCTGTGCCTGGAACTGGCCACCGGCAAACCCGTCTGGCAACGCGACACCGGCAAGGATTGGGAAGTGCCGCAGCCATTCTTTGGTGTGGGCAGCACGCCGATTCTGGAAGGCAACCTGCTCATCGTGATGGTGGGCGGACAACCGAACTCCGGCGTGGTCGCCTTCAGCCCGGTCACGGGCAGGACGGTGTGGGAAAGCGTGGGTGAAAAGAACTGGAAAGGCCAGCCAATGATTGGCTGGCCGGGCGAACGGACGGTGGCGTGGAATCCCTTGGAAAAGCAGGCCAGCTACGCGACACCCGTCGCAGCGAGCATTCACGGCAAACGGCACCTGTTCTGCCTGATGCGCCAGGGGCTTGTTTCGTTGGATCCAAAGACGGGCGAGATCAATTTCAGCCGCTGGTTTCGCTCCCCGGCGAATGACTCGGTGAATGCCGCCAATCCCGTGGTGGTGGATGACACCGTGTTCATCAGCGCGGCGTATTACCGCGTGGGCTCCGTGCTGTTGCGAGTGAAGCCAGACGGAAAAAGCTTTGACGAAGTCTGGCGGACGCCGCCGGACCGGAACAGACCGGGAGCTTTGCTGCTGGATCCCAATCCCGTGCTGGAAATCCACTGGACGACGCCCATCTATCACGATGGTTACCTGTACGCGTTCAGCGGACGCAACGAACCGGACGCGCGATTCCGTTGTGTGGAGTTGAAGAGTGGCAGGCTGATGTGGAATCGCGATGAAAACTGGACCCACGGTTTACGCGGCACCCAACCGGGGGTTTACGGGCGTGGATCAGCCATCATGGCCGACGACAAGCTGATTGTGCTGGGCGAAGGAGGGCTGCTCGGGTTGTTCAAAGTGAATCCCCAAAAGGCGGAAGAGATCAGCCGCCACCAGGTGCCGCAATTGGGTTACCCATGCTGGGCCGCCCCGATCCTGGCGAACAAGAAGCTGTATTTGCGTTCCGAAAGCCACCTCATCTGCCTCGACCTGACGAAGCCGTAAGCCGTAGCAACTTCTGTGGAAAGAAAAAGCCCGCTCAAAACTGAGCGGGCTCTGCAAAGGAGATACGGAGGGCTACTTCTTGGCAACCGCGGCTTCCTCAGTCTTTGCTTCGACCTTGGACTCGCCCCCCTGCCCTTCCGTGGCGGCGGGCGCCGGAGCCACGTAATCCACCCATTCAAGAATGGCCAGATCCGCGGCATCCCCGCGGCGCTGGTTCAACTTGACGATGCGGGTGTAACCGCCCTTGCGTTCCTTGAATGCGGGGGCCAGCTCATCGAACAGGATGTGCACGACATCGCTGTTCTTGCGCCAGGCCTGGCGTTCCGCGCGGGTCTTGCCGAGGCTGTTCGCCTGCTGGTGCAGACGCGCAGCGGCCAGGCGGCGGTCGTGCAAGGTGCCGTTTTTGCCGAGGGTGACCATTTTGTCGGCCACCGAACGCGCGGCCTTGGCCTTGGCGAGGGTGGTGGTGACCCGTTTGTGTTTGATCAAACTGCAAACCAGGTTGGCGAGCATCGCGTTGCGGTGCTCGGCCGTGCGTCCCAGTTTTGCATTGCGCTTAAGATGTCGCATAAAAACAACCTTGAATTAGATGGCGGCCGACTCTTCCTTCGGCGCTTCGAGCAGGCTGGCATCGATGTTCATGCCGAGCGTGAGGCCAAGGCCGGACAGCTTCTCTTTGATTTCATTGAGAGACTTCTTGCCGAAGTTGCGATACTTCAGCATTTCAGCCTCGGTCTTCATGGCCAACTGGCCAACGGTGGTGATGTTGGCGTTGTTCAAGCAGTTGGCGGCGCGGACGCTGAGCTCGATTTCATTCACACTCATGTTGAGGAGCTTCTTCATCTTGGTCTTCTCCTCGTCCTGCTTGTCCACGACCTCCTCGAACTCGACGGCGTTCTTGTCGTAGCCGACAAAGACGTCGAGGTGATGCTGCAAAATGGCGGAGGCCTGCGTAAGCGCGTCGTCCGGCGTGATGCGGCCATCGGTCCAGATCTCGACGATCAGGCGGTCATAATCGGTGCGCTGGCCAACGCGGGCGCTCTCGACGGCGTAGCGAACACGCGATACCGGCGAGAACAACGAGTCGATGGGAATCACGCCGATGAGCTGGTCGGGCTTCTTGTTTTCGTCGCCCGGGCAGAAACCGCGGCCAATCTTGACCTCGAGTTCCATGGTGAACTTCTTCTTCTTGTCGAGGGTGCAGATGATCTGCTTGGGGTTGACGATTTCGACGTTCTGGTTGAGTTCGATGTCACCGGCGACCACCGCGCCATCCTTGTTGACGGAAAGGATGAGGGTCTGCGGGTCGCGCGAGTGCATCTTGAAGAGCACTTTCTTGAGGTTCAGGACCACATCGGTGACGTCTTCAACGACGCCTTCAATGGTGGTGAACTCGTGCATCGCGCCGTCGATCTTGACGGACGTGATGGCGGCGCCTTCCAACGAGGAAAGAAGCACGCGGCGCAGGGAGTTGCCGATGGTGTGACCGTAACCGGTTTCAAACGGCTCGGCGACGAACTTGGCGTAAGTAGGAGTGGCGGTGGCTTCGTCCTTGACCAACCGCTTGGGCATTTCGAAACGACCTAGACGTACTGGCATGGTTTTTCTTTCTGCAATTTTAATCTGACCACCGGCTGTTTATTCCCGCGTGCCGATGATCCGTATAATTGCGTTTGTTCCCGACGGGGGAACGGTTTTACTTAGCGGGAATAAAATTCAACAACGGCCTGTTCGTTGGCGACGGGCTGGATGTCATCGCGCGAGGGAACGCGCAACATGTTGCCCTTGAACGCGTCCTTGTTCAGGGAGAGCCAGTCAGGAACGGCGCGGCTGGTGGCCGCTTCGAGGTTCTTGGAGGCAATCTGGCGGGACACGCTGGAGTCCTTGATTTCCACGACGTCGTTCACCTTGACCGCGTAAGACGGGATGCTGACCTTGCGGCCATTAACGGTCACGTGACCGTGGGCAACCAACTGGCGCGCCGCCGGGCGCGTGTTGGCGAAGCCGAGATTGTAAATGATGCTGTCCAGCCGCGTCTCGAGGATCTGCAGCATGGTTTCGCCAGTGACACCACGGCGGCGCAGGGCGCGCTCATAAACCCCGCGGAACTGGCGCTCCATGAGGCCGTAGTAATAGCGGAACTTCTGCTTCTCAATCAAACCGAGCGCGTAATCGGTGTTCTTGCGACGGGACTTGGGGCCATGCACGCCGGGACCGTAATTCTTGCGCTCCAAATATTTTGAAGGGCCAAAAATCGGCGTTCCGAAACGGCGGCTGACGCGGACACGGGGACCAGTATAACGAGCCATATATCTCCAGTTGAAAAAGGTTAAACGCGGCGCTTCTTGCGCGGACGGCAGCCGTTGTGCGGCACCGGGGTGACATCCTTGATGGCGGTGATTTCCAAGCCAATCGCCTGCAAAGCGCGAATGGCGGACTCGCGGCCGGAACCGGGTCCCTTCACCTTGACTTCGACTTCCTTCATGCCGTGGGCCATGGCCTGGCGGGCGGCATCCTGGGCAACCTGCTGCGCCGCAAAGGCCGTGCTCTTGCGCGAGCCCTTGAAGCCGACGCGGCCAGCGCTGGACCAGCCGAGAATGTTGCCCTGCATGTCCGTAATGGAAACGAGCGTGTTGTTGAACGTGGCAAGAATGTTCGCGATGCCCACCGCGATGTTCTTGGCGCCCTTGGCCTTGATGATCTTCTTGGGACCACCCTCTTCGCCGAGCAATTCAGCGGCTGTGGGAGCTGTGCCCGCTTCGATGGCGCCGGCGGGTTTGTCCGCCGCTGGAGCGGCAGCAGGCGCGGCAGCGGCCGGGGCCGCTTCAGCCTTCTTGGGCGACTTGGCCGGCTTATCGGCGGCAGCCGCCTCGGGCTTGCCTTCCTTTTTGGCGGGCGTCTTGGGTGTCTTCGCTTCTTCTGACATAGGAATAATGAATTAGTGAATGCCGGTCTTGGCGTTCGGATTGCGTTGCACGCCGACCGTCTTGCGCGGCCCCTTGCGCGTGCGGGCGTTGGTCTGGGTGCGCTGGCCACGCACGGGCAGGCCACGCAGGTGGCGGACGCCTCGATAGCATTTGATGCCCTGGAGGCGCTTGAGGTTCATGCCAATTTCACGGCGAAGGTCGCCTTCGATGACATACTTGCCTTCCTGGATGGCGTGAACGATCTGGGAAAGCTGCTGCTCGTTGAGATCCTTGGCGCGAATGGCGGGGTCGATGTCCGCCTTGGTGAGGATGTCCTTCGAGTTCACGGGGCCGATGCCGTAGATGTAGCGCAGGGCGATGTCGATGCGCTTGTGGCCCGGAATATCAATACCTAGGATGCGTGGCATAAAATCTCAATTAACCTTGCCGCTGTTTGTGACGCGAATTGCTGCAGATGACGCGAATGACGCCTTTGCGCTTCACGATCTTGCAGTTCTCACACAGTTTTTTAACTGATGCTCGGACTTTCATATTCCAAATCGTTCTATTTCTTTTCCATCACTATCCGGCCCGCCGACATGTCGGCGGGCGACATTTCCAAAACCACTTTGCCACCGGCCACCAAGGCCATTGGTTGCAACCGTCGCGGCAACCGGGCAATAACCCGGTGGCCATTCGGCAATTCCACCCAGAACACCGAATTGGGCAGCGCTTCCAGCACTACACCTTCAATCCGGATGGCGTCGCTGCCGGCCATGTCAAAATCTCCGGTTCGCCCCGGGTCACGTGAACCGTATGCTCAAAATGGGCGGACAATTGTCCGTCCTGCGTGACCACGGTCCAGTGATCGTTCAACTGCCGCACGCCCGGTTTGCCGGCGTTGACCATCGGCTCAATGGCAATGGTCATGCCCGGAACCAACCGGTCGTCTTTCGACTTCGGGTCCACGAAGTTGGGCACTTGGGGCTCTTCGTGCACTGTCCGGCCCACACCGTGCCCGACAAACTCGCGGACCACGCTAAACCCGTTGCTCTCGACGTACGTCTGCACCGCGCGCGAGATGTCCGACACAAACCGTCCAGCGACAGCTTGAGAAATCCCTTCATACAGGGCTTTCTCGGTCACATCAATCAATTTCTGGGCCA
>JBFMBT010000170.1:0-14404 GCA_040754875.1 Verrucomicrobiota bacterium
AAACGCCATGGTCCACCTCCATCCACCTAAATCCACATATCGCCTCCGCCCAAATGCTTGGCAGGAGGCGCCGTCAGGAGACTCTGACTCCCGAATCACCCATGCTTCATCCCCTTGAAAATGAACCCCCTTCGCTTGCCCCGATTCGCTTGCATGCGTCCCTTGCGGATTTCTTTCGTCATTTGGCCTTCGGCATTCGTCATTGCCCAGACGTATCATGCATCATCACGAATCACGCTTCCCCTGTAACCTTGCACCCCGCCGCCGCGTCTGCATGGATAAGCCGTTCTTTTGCAATGGATTTGCCCTCGTAAACGACAAAAAAGGGTGAGCCGGCGACGGCCACATTGACTTAAGTCAAACCAACGAAAAGATCTATGGACGCAAAACAACATCAGCCGCAGGCCGAAGACTTCTTCCAGACGCGCCGTCAATTTCTCAACCGCTTCGGCATGGGCTTTGGCGCCCTCGGCCTGGCCACGTTGTTGGGGCCGGAACTGGGCGGGCTCGCCCGCGCCGAGGCCACCGCCAGTTTTTCGCCGCTCACGCCCAAGCAACCTCATTTCCCCGCGAAGGCCAAGCACGTCATCCATATTTTCGCCCAAGGCGGCCCGTCGCACCTGGACACTTGGGACCCCAAGCCCGGCCTGAGCAAATACGCCGAAAAGGAAGTCACCGAAATCGGCGGCGTGCCGATGGTGTCGCCCTTCAAGTTCACCAAGACTGGCAAGTCGGGCGTCGAAGTCAGCGAACTCTTCCCGCACATCGGCGAATCGATCGATGACGTCGCCGTCATCCGCTCGATGCACACGGACATCCCGGCGCACGAATTTGCGACCATCATGATGAACACTGGCTCCGGCCGCATCGTGAAGCCGTCGATGGGTTCGTGGGTCACCTACGGCCTGGGCTCGGATAATCAGAACCTCCCCGGCTTCATCGCGCTGGCGCCCGGCAACCAGCCGCTGGGCGGCGCGGCCAACTGGCGTTCGGCGTTCCTGCCCGGCGCGTATCAGGGCACGATGGTCAGCACGGGCAACTTGAGCCCCGAGCGCATCATCGCCAACCTGCGCAATTATTACACGCCGTTGAAGGACCAGCGCGAGCAGCTCGACCTGTTGCAGAAGTTCAACGAGATTCACGCCGAGAACCTCAAGCGCGAGGCGCAACTCGAGGCGCGCATCCAGTCCTTCGAACTAGCCTACCAGATGCAGACCGAGGCGCTCGACGCGTTCGACCTGAGCAAGGAACCGGAAAACATCAAGGAGATGTACGGCTCCACCGCCAACGGCCGCCAGATGATGATTGCCCGCCGCCTCGTCGAGAAGGGCGTGCGCTTCGTGCAGGTCTGGGACAGCGGCTGGGATCATCACACCAATTTGCAGACCACCATCTCCCGCAAGGCCCGCGATTGCGACCAGGCCATCGGCGCGTTGCTCAAGGATCTCAAGCAGCGCGGCATGCTCCAGGACACACTCGTCATCTGGGGCGGCGAATTTGGCCGCACCCCGCGGCATGACCGCGGCGGCCGCGGTGAACCCGGGCGCGACCACCACAACCGCTCGTTCGTTTCGTGGATGGCCGGCGGCGGCGTCAAGGGTGGTTACGTCCACGGCGCGTCCGACGAATTCGGCTACAACGCCATCGAGAACAAGGTGCACGTGCACGACCTGCACGCCACCATCCTGGCGTTGCTCGGTTTCGACCACGAGAAGTTCACCTATCGCTACAACGGCCGCGATTTCCGCCTCACCGATGTGTACGGCAACGTGGTCAAGGAACTCATCGCCTGATGACCGGGAAACAATGTTTGGTTTGGTGAACCCAACCCCGGCAGGCGAAAACCTGGCGGGGTTGCTTACCAGTTAAAGATATGATCGGAACAACCAGTCGCCTCCTCCTTGGCGCCGCCCTCACGGCGGCCGCCCCTGCTTTGTTCGCCGCGCCAGTGGAAAAGCTGGACGGCGCGCAGCTCGAATTCTTCGAGAAGAAGATCCGCCCTGTCCTCGCCACCAAGTGTTACAGTTGCCACAGCGCCACCGAAAAAATCAAAGGTGGCCTCTCCCTGGACAACAAGCAGGGTGTGTTGACCGGCGGCGACAGCGGCCCCTCCATCGTCCCGGGCAAGCCCGACAAGAGCATCCTCATCGAGGCCATCAGCCGCAAGAACGACGACCTCAAGATGCCGCCCAAGGACGAGGACGCCTTGACCAGCGAGCAGATCAACGATTTCAAACAATGGGTGCAGATGGGCGCGCCCGATCCGCGCGCCGGCGCCGCCGCCCGCGCCATGAAGGCCATCACCGTCGCCGATTCCCGCAAACACTGGGCCTTCCAACCGATCGCCAACCCGCCCGTGCCCAAGGTGAAGGATTCCAAGAGTTGGACGCAGACGCCGATCGACGCCTTCATCCTCGAAAAGTTGCAGGAGAAGAAGCTCGCGCCCGCGCCCAAGACCGACCGGCGCGCCCTGGCCCGCCGCATCGCTTATGATTTGACCGGCCTGCCGCCCACGCCCGAGGAAGTCGAAGATTTTGTGAACGACAAATCGGCGGACGCCGTGGCGAAGCTGGTGGATCATTACCTGGCCTCCGAACGTTATGGTGAACGTTGGGGCCGCCACTGGCTGGACGTCGCCCGCTATGCGGACAACACCGGCGACCGCCTCAACCGCGGCGAACCGCGTTATCCATTTGCGTGGACCTATCGCGATTACGTGATCGAGGCGTTCAACAAAGACATGCCGTTCGACCAGTTCATCAAGGAACAGATCGCGGCGGACAAGCTCATCAACGTCGAGAAGGACAATCTGGCGGCCCTCGGTTTCCTCACGGTCGGCAAGCGGTTCATGGGGAATATCGAGGACATCATCGATGACCGCATCGACGTCGTGACGCAAGGGTTCATGGCGTTGACGGTTTCCTGCGCGCGTTGCCACGACCACAAGTTCGACCCGATTCCGACGAAGGATTATTACTCGCTTCACGGCGTGTTCGCCAATTCGACCGAGCCGCGCCGCGGCCCGTTCCTGGTCGAGCCAACCAACACGGCGGAATACCAGGATTTCCAGAAGAAGATGGCGGAACTTACCGAGGAAGTGGACGTCGTGCGCGACCGCGAGTACGAGCAGGCGCTGGCCGCCGTCCGCAAAGCCGCCGGAGATATCCTGATGGCCACCACGCTGGAGCAAAAGGGCAAAGGCATGCAGGCGTTCCGCGCGTTCCTGCGCGAGAAGGGCATCAACCTGAATGCCTTTCAGCACTGGGAACGGGCATTGAAGCGCATGGAGGACAAACCAGGCGCGGTCATGGCCCCGTGGTTTGAATATCGCGCCATTCCCGCGAAGGAATTCGCGTCCAAGGCCGGCGCGGTGACGGAAAAGATCGCCGCCAGCTCGGATGTGAACCCGCTGGTCGCCGCCGCGTTGAAGAAGGCGCAGCCCAAATCCATCGCCGACGTGGCCGCGGTGTACGGCAAGTTGTTCAATGACATTGAAAAATCGTATGTCGCGCTGAAGAAGGAAAACGCCAGCGGCAAGACGGTGATGGCCGACGAAAACGAGGAAGCCATCCGCCTGGTCCTGCATGATTCGAAATCGCCGCTGTGCATGGACATGGGCGATGCCCGCCGTCTTGTCGGCGGCGCGCAGATTCAAAACCTGCAAGGCCGCGTCTATGCCAAGATTTATGAACTGGAAACGACCCATCCCGGTTCGCCCGCCCGCGCCATGGTGTTGCAGGATTCCGACCGCATCCGCGAGTCGCGCGTGTTGATCCGCGGCGAGCGCGGCCGTTTCGGCGACTCGGTGCCGCGGCAGTTCTTGGAAATCCTCGAGCCCGAGGGCAAGCGCGAGCCGTTCAAGAACGGCAGCGGTCGCATCGACCTGGCCAATGAAATCGCCAGCCGCGACAACCCGCTGACCGCGCGCGTCATCGTCAATCGTATCTGGGCGCAGCATTTCGGCGAAGGTCTTGTCCGCACGCTCAGCGACTTCGGCCTGCGCGCCGAACCGCCGTCGCACCCGCAGTTGCTGGACTGGCTGGCGACGTGGTTCATGGACAACGGCTGGTCCGTCAAGAAACTGCACAAGCTCATCCTGACCTCCGCCGTCTATCAGCAGAGTTACGTCGAGAACAAGAAATACGCGGAAGTGGATCCGGCGAATCTGTATCTCTGGCGGATGCCGCTGCGCCGGCTGGATTTCGAGGCGATTCGCGACACGCTTCTGTTGCACGGCGGCAACGCGGACCTGAGCATGGGCGGGACGCCCGTCAACCTCGAGGCCAATCCGTATCCCGTGCGCCGCACGGTCTATGGGCTGGTGGACCGCCAGGCGTTGCCCGAGATGTTCCGCACGTTTGACTTCGCCAACCCGGACATGACCACCGCGCAACGGCAGGAAACCACCGTGCCGCAGCAGGCGTTGTTCATGATGAACAGCCCCATGGTCATCGAGCAGGCCAAACAGATGGTTCGCCGCTCGGAATTCCAGGGCAAAAGCGCCGACAAGGACAAGGTCACCTTCCTCTATCAGCAACTGTTTCAGCGCCAGCCCAGCGCGTCGGAGTTAAGCGCGGCAGTGGACTATGTTCTTCGCGAGCGCGGCCAGGAACAGACCGGCGAAGGCGTGATTCCCTGGAGCTACGGCATCGGCACGTATGACGCCAAGGGCAAGAGCTTCGGGTTCCGCGAATTCCCGGATTTCAACAATGATGAATACGGCTTCGGCCGCAACGCCAACGCCCGCCAGGGCCGGCCCGCTTTGACCGCCACCGGCGGCCGCACGACCAGCAATCAGCGCATGGCAGTGGTGCGCCGCTGGACCGCTCCGCGCGACGGCAAGGTGACCATCGAAGCGGAATTGGTGCACGACTCCGACAAGGGCGACGGCGTGCAGGGCCGCATCATTTCCAACACGAAAGGCGAACTCGGCAAATGGACTGCGCAGAACAACAAGCAGCGGACGGACATCGCCGAGTTTGAAGTGAAGAAAGGCGACATCATCGATTTCGCCGTCGAATGCCGCCAGACGGACGCAGGCGATGACTTTACCTGGGCTCCGATCATCCGCATGTCCCAGGAAACCGAGTGGGACGCCAAGGCGCAATTCGACGCGCCGCTCAAGAATGCGAAGGAACCGTTGACCGCGTGGGAGAAACTCGCGCAGGTGCTGTTCCTCACCAACGAGTTCGTTTTCGTCAATTAAGCTCCAAGCCGCAACGTGCCAGACAGGGTGGCGGAAACGCCACCCTGTTTTTTTACCCGCCGTGACCGGAAATCTGAAATCGCCAATCGCCCGTCCCGTGGCATAGTACGCCCGCATGTTGACCGTTGGTCCACTGACGCTGAAGTCGAACTTGTTCCTCTCGCCGCTGGCGGGTTACACCAACCTGCCCTTCCGCCTTGCCGTGCGCGAAGTCGGCGGGCTCGACCTCGCCACCACCGACCTCGTCAACGCCCGCTCGTTGCTCGAGAAGAACCCCAAGGCCTTCAAGCTCATCGAAACCAACGAACGTGACCGTCCCCTGGCCGTGCAACTCTTCGGCTCCGTGCCCGAGGAAATGCGCGATGCCGCCCAATACCTCGAATCCCTCGGCATCTCGTCGGTGGACATCAACATGGGCTGCCCCGTGCGCAAGGTCTGCCGCGTCGGCGGCGGTTCCGCCATGATGACCGAGTTGGACAAAACGTCCGCCCTCGTCCGCGCCATGGTCCAGGCCGTCAGGATTCCCGTCACCGCCAAGATGCGCCTCGGCTGGGATGACGACAACCTGACCGCGCCTGACCTCGTGCGCGCGCTGGAGGACGCTGGCATTGCCGCGGTCTTCATCCACGGGCGCACGCGCGAACAAGGGTTTGGCGGCGCCGTGAACCTCGCCGGCATTCGCGCCGTCGTGCTGGCCGCGAAACGAATCCCCGTCATCGGCAATGGCGACATCACCACGCCGCAGGCCGCGAAGAAAATGATCGATGAAACTGGTTGCGCCGGCGTGAGCATCGGCCGCGGCGCATTTTATAACCCGTGGATTTTCGTCCACACCGCGCATTACCTGCGCACCGGCGAATTGCTCCCCGAGCCCGCCTTTGCAGAACGCGTGCGCGTCATGTGCCGCCACCTGGATTTGATGGTGGAAGTGTTTGGCGAAGAACACGGCTGCCGTATGTTCCGCAAGGTCGCGCCGTGGTACACGAAACGATTCGGCCCGGCGAACCTCTTCAACAAACGCGTCGTCCTTGTTTCCTCGCGCGCGGAGTTCCACGATATCCTTGAGGACTACCTCCGCTGGCGCCGGCAATTCCTCGACGCCGACGGCCAGTTGTTGCCGCGCTTCCAACCTCCGCCCATGGTCGCTTCGTTCATGGAGGAACCCGCCGTCACCCGCCGCGCCGCCATCCCCGTCCCCCAAGGCCCCGTAGAAGTCTGGTAGCCCTGAATCTTGTAGCAGCCGAGGTAACGAGCTCTAACTTCCTCCTCTTTCCACTCACAGATTGCATTGCCGCGCGCCCGGGGACGGAGTAAGACCGTGTCGTGAAACTCCGCCCACGCACCCTGGCCGGACTCGCCGCCATCATCTTGATCGCGATCGTCTTGTTGCTGCGGCGCGGCGACGACCGGTTCGAGCGTTACCTTGCCGGGCATCGTGCGAAGGGCGAGAAATTCACGCACCAGGAGTTGTGGGCCATTCAGAGCACCAACGGCGCTCCCGGCACGACGAACTTTCTGAATGCCGCCACGGCAATTCAGACGGGATTGATGGAGCCCGGCAACATTCTCACGATGGGATATAGCGGACCGGGAACCGCCTCGCCCGCGTGGCGCCAAACTCAAATCGACATCGGCAACCGTATCGTGCCCGGCACTTGGGACGCGCTGGCCGGTCAGTTGGAAACCAACCGTGCAATCTTCGCTCAACTGCGCGCCGCACTCGACAATCCGCCACTGGACACCGGACTGGACCGCCGCGCGAATCCGTTTGGTCCGTCCGCCAACTTCGTGTCGCAACGCAAGGCGGCGCAATGGCTCGCCGCCGCCGCGCTGAATGACCTGCACAGGGAAAACCGCGAGGCCGCCCTGGCGAATCTTCACGCGCTGGTCCAACTCGTGCGGATGCATCACAACGAACTGACCCTCGTCAATCACATGATCCGCGTCGCCGTCGCGCGCATTGCGCTGGATGCCACGTGGGAGGCGCTGCAAGCCGGTGGTTGGACCGACGCGCAACTGGCCGCGTTGCAGCGCGACTGGCAATCCATCGATTTGCTGGACAACTTCGAGCGCGGCATTCTCGGCGAGCGGGCCATGGGCATGGCGGCTCGCGAAGAGCTCATCCAGTCGAACGTCACCCGCCGCATGGCTGTGCTGGGCGTGCAACCGTCCATGCGCGACCGCCTGCTTCATCCGCTCTGGCGGTCCACCATGGCAAATACCGATTTCATCTTCTATTTCGACCAGTTGCACGAGTCACTCGAGGCGGTGCGCCGGTTGCGCGCCGGGGAGCCATGGCCCGTGGTGCAACAGCAGTTTGACGCTGGGCAGGAAAGACTCTCCGGCCTGCAGGACTCCCTGAAGGGCTCGCTGTATTGGTTTTCCGGGATGGCGCTGCCGAATTTCAGCCGGGCCGCCTTGACCGCCACGCGCAATGAAACGCAGCGCCGAATGACGGTCGTGGCCATCGCCCTGAAACGATGCCAGCTCAAGCACGGCCGGCACCCGGCCGGACTGGCGGCGTTGGCGCCGGAATTCCTGGCGGAAATCCCGCGCGACCCCATGGCCGGCGCGCCGTTTCAGTATCGTTTGGAAAAGGACAGCGGTTTCACCCTCTATTCCGTGGGCGAAGACGGAAAGGATGATGGTGGCGACGCCACACCCTCCGCGCCCGGGAGCAAACGCTTCGGCCTCTGGGAATGCCAGGACGCCGTGTGGCCGAAGGGAAAATAGAGGATCTGGGGTGGGGACGGCCTCGTCCCCAGTCGCCTCCATGCAGTCCCCTTCGTCCCATCCCTTCCGTCCCTCGGTAGCGCCATACTCCTTGTCATTGGCTGGCTATTGGTTGCGGCTCACGGTGGCCCTGCCTTCCGCCTGTTCACAATAGCGCAGGATGAGCCGGCGGTTGAGCAGGCTAAGCAGCGGGTACACACTGAGCATGAGAAACAGGTATTGGAGTGTCGCGCCGAATGCGAGCGGGTTGCGTGAGCCGCCAGGCCCAACCACGATCTCGATGATGGCTTTGCCTGCCAGCATGACCATGAGGATCACTGGTGTCATCCACCATCCCGTTCGCGCCTGAACCAACACTGCGAGAAATGCGGCAATGCCCGCAACGACTCCCGCCCAAATGACTGCCGGATAGACCGGCATCCAGTAAAATGACGCCACTGTGATGGGAGTGAAAATTGCGGCACACCAAGTCATGAGTTTCAGACTCTGCCGCCAGCATCCCGATTGTTGATGCACCGGTATCCCCTTCATGCTGATGCCAAATCATCGCGCAAACCCGCGATGAACTCAATGAGATTTGCGTCTCGTTTCACGGGTATTGCAGGGTTCACCTCTCCCAATCGCAAATCGCAAATCGTAAATCGCAAATCCCGTCACTCCCCCGCGCGGAACGTGTACAAATCCGCGTCTTTCAACTGAAACTCCAGGCGGATGACCTTTCCTTTGAGTTCGTCGAGCGATTTGCCGTTCCATGTCACCGTGTGCGCCACGCTGTCGCCTTTGAAGATCGGCATGTCGTCGTAGTCGAAACCTTTGATGGGCTTGCGCAGTTCATCGCTCACGCGCACTTTCAATTCGCCCGCGTGCGCGTCGGCATTGACCCGCAACGAGCCGCCCGGCCAGCGCAGGGCGCGTGTGCAGACCACGCCGCCGGTGCTGGGTCCGTGTTGCGACACAAACCCCTCCTTGCGCAGCATCGCCAGGCCGATGGCTCCGATGCGGCCTTTCGGATCGTCGTGCGGGCCGTCGAACCCCGCGTAGTAAATCCACCACTCGTCGCCCACCTCGACCCAGCGCGCCGTGGCCACCACCATCGAATGGTCCCACGCGCCTTTGGGGCCGAATTCGATGAGATGCTGCCGGGCGGGCAGGCGCTCGAAGTGCCAGCCGTCGCGGCTCCAGGCGATTTCGCTTGCGTAAAGGTCGTTCCACAAAAACGGCGCGAGCAATCCCCACCAGATGCCCGCGTGCCGGTGCACCGGCATGGCCATGAAATAATTGTAGCCCAGCTCGGCGTCGCGCTCGTCCGGCATCAGGATCGTCTGCGGACGGACGTTCCACTCGGTCCACAATTCCTTGCTGGTCATGCGCGACATGCCGCGGCGCGATTCGCCACTGCTGATCATTTCCTTGGTCTGTCCCGGCGCGCGATAAATGTGCTTGGAACGGCAGAACATCACGTATTCGTCGCGCGCGGCGTCGTAATGAATCGTGTTGTGCGTGTCGCTGGAAAGCCGGGCGATGCGCATGTCGCTTTGGAAATCCCAATGGACGCCGTCGTGCGAGCCGACCAACCGGATGCCGTTGAGCGGCGCGGTGCTCATGGTGTAGGTCATGATGTAGCGGTAACCGCGCCGGTCCTTTTCGGGCACCTCGACGATTTGCGGCGCGTTGGATTCGCACTGCGGCGCATCCGTCCGCAGGATGACCGCGTTGGGCGGCACGCCGAGTCTGGCGGCGTCGGGAAACAGATTGAGCGCGGGTTTTTCCCAGCGAATGCCGTCCTTCGATTCCGCATAGGAGACGGTGACCCGATACAGATCGCGGCCGCGGTCGGCGGCGGGGTTCTTCACATTGGCCTGGTACCACATGCGGAACAGGCCGTTGGTTTCGCGCAGGACCCAGAGATGGCTCGGGTCATCACCCTTCATCAACGGATTGCCCGGATGTTTCTTCGGCTGATGCGCCACGCGCCGCACGGGTTCGCCCTTCGGCTTGAGGCCCCACGTCGCATCCACCACATGCAGGTCCAGCACAAACTGCGGTTCATGCCCGATTTCCAAAGGCTCGACGGGCAGGGCGCCGTGGCCCACGAAGGCAGGCAACACCAGCAGGCACGCCAACTGCGGGAATTTCATGGTGCCATTGAATCACAGACCCAACCGCGCGCAAACGCTGAATATCGCTTCACGGGCGCTTCAAGCTTGCAACTGCTGCCCGGCGCTGATTGGATATGGTTGAACACCGGGGCTGCCATGAAACCACGACTTTTCAGTTCCCTCCTTTTGTTCCTCGTTTGCACGACAGTTACACTCGCTGCGGATGATCCGTCGTCGTTTGAAGTTCCCATCGAGCGCGGCTCGAAATCCTTCCCGGTGATTTCCATCTACCGCGATATCGGGTCTTGGCCCATCGACGACAAGCAACCGCAAAAGGTCATCCTCTGCATCTGGGCCGACGGGCGCGCCGTCTGGTCGCAGAATCGCACCAACGGCGGTGCGCCTTACGTTACGGCGCAAATCGAGCCGAAACGGATCGCCGAAGTGATGCGCGCGTTGGATCAAAAGGGCCTCTTCGAGCGCAAGGTTTGGTTCTGGCACGCCATTGATTCCCCCTTCCACGAAATCAATATCCTCGACGGTAACCGCCGGGTCGTGCTCAGCGCTTCGTCGATGCTGTACAAGTCCGACCAACGTAAGGTGCCGGAGCGCATCACCCAGGTGCCTGATGCGATTCCCTTTGTGCGCGCACAATTGGAGTCGTTACTGCCCCCCAAAGGCGAGCCTCTCCTCAAGTTTGGTTACGAACTCAAACGAGTTCCAAAGTGAACTGTGAACTGGTCTCGCTCATTTTTGACTCCGCAAGCAGGCGGCTCTTCTGCCACACTGCGCCCG
The DNA here is from genome assembly GCA_040754875.1 of Verrucomicrobiota bacterium. Taxonomy (GTDB): domain Bacteria; phylum Verrucomicrobiota; class Verrucomicrobiia; order Limisphaerales; family JBFMBT01; genus JBFMBT01. Next base: position 10,834 of record JBFMBT010000170.1, read on the forward strand.
TGAACATCCCTGCCGTCCTAGTCTGCCTGGCGCTCTCACTGATGACGATTCACGCGGCTGACTTCCCGCGCGTGCCGCCGAAGGAGCCGGGGGAGGCGTTGAAGTCCTTCCGCACGCTGGATGGTTTCCGCATGGAATTGCTGGCGGCGGAACCGTTGCTCGCGGACCCGGTGGCGATGGCGTACGACGAGAACGGCCGCGCCTACGTGGCCGAGATGAGCGACTATCCCTACACGGACAAGAAGAATCACAAGCCCAGCCAGGAGAATCCCACCGATCAGCCCATCGGCAAGGTGCGGTTGCTGGAGGACACGAACGGCGACGGCCGGTTCGACAAGGCGACGGTGTTCGCCGACGGCTTGTCGTGGCCCACGGGTATCGCGGTGTGGAAGGGCGGCGTGTTCGTCGCCGCCACGCCGGACATCTGGTATTTCAAGGATACGAACGGCGACGGCCGGGCGGACATCCGGCGCAAGTTGTACACCGGCTTTCGCAAGTTGAACGTGCAGGCGGTGATGAACAATTTCCAGTGGGGCCTGGACCATCGCATCTACGGCGCCGGCTCGAGCAACGGCGGCGAGATCCGCGCCGTGGACAAGGCGGATGCGAAGGCACTGCGGCTGGCACGCAACGATTTTCGCTTCGATGCGGTGACGGAGGAATTCGAAGTCATTTCCGGCGGCGCGCGCTTTGGCAATTCGTTCGATGACTGGGGCAACCGCTTTCTCTGCAACATCCGCAACCCGGCGCAGCACGTTGTGTTGCCCCACCATTACCTGGCGCGCAATCCCTACCTGCCCGTGGCCAGCGCGGTGCATGATGTCGCCGAGGCGGGCGACCAGTTGCCCGTGTATCGCACCAGCCCCGTCGAGCAATGGCGCGAATTCCGCGCGCGCCGCTGGGCCGCCGATCCCACGGTCACGATGCCCCGCAGCGAACTGGTCGGCGCGGGCGTGGTGACGTCTTCCAGCGGCGTGACCGTGTATCGCGGCGCGGCGTATCCAGAAAAATATCGCGGCCAAATCTTCGTCGCCGATGTGGCGGGCAATTTGTTTTATCGGCTGAAGCTGGCGGCGGACGGCGTCACCTTCACCGCCACGCGCGCGGATGAGAAGGTGGATTTCGTGACGTCGGAGGACATCTGGTTCCGCCCGGTCAATTTCATCAACGCGCCCGACGGCTGCCTGCACGTGCTGGACATGTATCGCGAGGTCATCGAGCACCCGTGGTCCATTCCCGACGACATCCATGCGCAACTCGACTTGGAAAGCGGCCGCGACCGCGGGCGGCTCTACCGGCTTGCGCCCCCGGCGTTCAAAGTTCCGCCGCAGCCGCGCCTCGGCTCGGCCACCGCCGCACAATTGGTTGCCATGCTGGAAAATCCCAACTCCTGGTGGCGCGAGACGGCGCACCGCCTGTTGTTCGAGCGACAGGACCCATCCGCCATCGAGCCGTTGCGTCGAATGTTGAACCAAAGCGCAAACCCGCTGGCGCGCCTGCACGCTTTGTGGTCGCTCGCAGGCCTCAAGGCCCTCAGCGAAGCCGATGTGTTGCGCGGCTTGCAGGATCCCGCGCCCGGCGTGCGCGAACACGCGGTGCGCTTGGCCGAACCGCGCCTGAAGCAGTCGCCCAAATTGCTCGATGCCGTGTTGCGACTGGCCGGTGACGCCGACCAGCGTGTGCGTTTTCAAGTGGCGTTCACGCTGGGCGAAGTAAGCGACCCACGCGCCACACAGGCGTTGTCGGTCGTCGCGCGGCGCGATGCCGCGGACCACTGGATGCGCACCGCGGTGCTGAGTTCCGCGACGGAATCAGCCGACGAATTGCTGCAAGACGCGCTGGCGGACAGAGCGTTTGTGTCCAGCGCGCCCGCGCAGGAACTGGCGCGGCAACTTGCAATGGTGGTGGGCGCGCGCGCGAAGCCCGCGGAAATTCAACCGGTGTTGAACGCGCTGGCCGCAGACGACCAATTCCCGCGCGCGTTGCAAAGCAGCATCGTCATGGGCGTGGCCGACGGCTTGAGGCGCGCGCGCAAGGCCATCACCACGGTGGTGGACAAGTCATCGCCGGCGGCGCAACTGGTCGGGCGTTTGCTCGCGGGCGCGCAACAGCAGGCGCGCAACGCATCGCTGCCGCCCGTCGAACGCGTGCAGGCCGTGCAATTGCTGGGCTACGACACATTTGATCGCGTCGAGCCGGCGCTCAAGGCGTTGCTCGACCCGCGCCAGCCGCAGGAAATTCAACTGGCCGCCGTGCGCACGTTGGGCGGCTTCGTGAGCGAGCGCATCGCGGGCATTTTGCTGGAACCATGGCGCAGTTACACGCCGGCGGTTCGCGCGGAAGTGGCGCAGGCGATGCTCGGGCGCAAGGAACGGTTGTTGCCGTTGTTCGATGCCGTGGAAGACGGCCGCGTGCTGGCCAGCCAGATTCCGCCCAGCCGCCGCGCGGTGTTGCTGAAGCACGCGGACCCCGTCATCCAGCAACGCGCCGCAAAACTGTTCGGCCAGGATGCCGTCACGCCGCGCAAAGAGGTCATCGAGAAATATCGCAGCGCGTTGGCGTTGAAAGGCGACGCGAAGCGCGGGCAGCAAATATACACCACCGCCTGCCTTGCCTGCCATCGGATGGGCGACCAGGGCAATGACGTGGGGCCGAACCTCGCCACCGTGCGCGCGTGGAGCGTCGAACAATTGCTCACCAACATCCTCGATCCGAACCGCGAGGTGTCACCCAATTACGTCGAATATCTTATCGAGTTGAAGGACGGCCAGACGGTGTCGGGCCTCATTGCCACGGAAACAGCGAACAGCCTTACCTTGAAACGCGCGGACGGCGCCCAGGAAACCGTCTTGCGCCAGAACATCGCGCAGATGAGCAGCTCCGGATTATCGCTGATGCCGGAGGGGTTGGAAGCCACCGTCACGCCGCAGCAAATGGCGGACTTGATTGCGTTTGTGTTGTCCGCTCCATGACTCAAGCGCGCACGCAGTGGCGCTCGACAAAGGGCAGCAGGCGCGCCCACACCTTTTCCAGGCCGAGCTCGCGGATGCAGTTCGGCTGCTCGAAGCGGCAACTGTCGAAGCACGGCTTGTACGGGCATTCCGAACCTTCGACCCATTCGGCAGCGGGATGAATCGGCGCGAACCACTCGGGAAGTTGCGGGCCAAAGATCGTGAACGTGGGCACACCGGCAATCGCCGCGAGATGGCCGGGGCCCGAATCATTGCCGATGAACGCCGACGCGCCGTTCAACGCCGCGAGCAATTGCCCGATGTCCTCCGCGCAACCGGCGTCCTTTTCGCCGTGCCCGCGCCACCAATCCAGTTGCGTTGCGTCGCAGAGGATGCGCACGCTTCGTCCGCCCGCGCGCAGGCGTTGCGCCGCTCCCAGGAAGCGCTCCAGCGGCCAGACGCGCACCGGTTGCGCCGCGCCGCTGTGAATGACAACCGGCCCGCGGCGCGGCAATTTCCCGCCGACGTTCCGGGTCAGCGCGGGCAATTCGATTCCGAGCGCCTGCGCGATGGCGCGCCAGTGGTCGTAACGATGCGCCGATTGGCCGGGCGAAGGCAGG
>JBFMBT010000171.1:0-14387 GCA_040754875.1 Verrucomicrobiota bacterium
AATGATCAAGGAAACATCAATCCTCAAACTTCACAAGCCGCGCGGTGAATCTTCCGCGGTGCGACGTCAGGACGCGGGAACGGCAACTCCCTCTCCTTGGGGAGAGGGCCGGGGTGAGGGGGACCGCGATATCGTAATCCAGTGTCCTTGGAATGCAAACACCACGACTCCGACAACCCATCGCCACTCCCCTCCCAGGAGGGGCTGGGGGTGGGTTCCCGGCATGCCTTTCGCTTCATTTCATCCCAGCGCGGCAACCGCCTCCCCCTCTCCTTGGGGAGAGGGCTGTGAGTGGGAGCTACACTCGCGCAGCCTGATTTCATTTTGTCATTTGAAGTTTCTCTGGAGTTTGGAGTTTGAGTTTTGAAGTTTATGCCCCCTCGCCTCCTCATCGTTGAAGACGAACGCCCCATGCGCACCGCCTTGCAGGATGTGCTCGAAGGCGAGGGCTATCGCGTGCTCACCGCGCCCGACGGCGAATCCGGCCTGCAACGCGCCCTGTCGGAAAAACCCGACCTCATCCTGCTCGACGTCATGATGCCCAAGCTCGACGGCTTCGCGCTGTGCGCCGAACTTCGCCGCCTGGCCAATCCCGTGCCCGTGTTGATGCTTACCGCCAAGGGCCGCGTCGAGGACCGCGTCAACGGCCTGGACGCCGGCGCGGACGATTACCTCGTCAAACCGTTCAGCACCGAGGAATTGCTGGCCCGCGTGCGCGCCTTGTTGCGCCGCTTTCAGAAGGCCGCCGCGCGCGTCTCTGTGCTGGCGTTGGGCGACGCGCGCATTGATCTGGCGCGTCAGAGCGCCGAACGCGGGCGCAAACCAATCCACCTCACCGCGAAGGAATTCGCCATGCTGCGCCTGCTGGCTGAATCCGCCGGCGAACCCGTCACACGCGAGCGCTTCCTCGATGTCGTGTGGGGTTACACCGCCTTTCCCACCACGCGCACCGTGGACAACCATATCGCCAGCCTGCGCCACAAACTCGAACCAGACCCCGACCAACCGCGCTGGATCAAAACGGTGCATGGCGTGGGCTACCGGCTGGACCAACCTGATTTTGCAAAAGCATGACAAAACGCCGGGCCGCTGTGTGGCAAGGTGAAGACAACATTGAAACCACGGATGGACACCGATGCACCAAGCGCGGCTGACGCCACAACCGAAACGACGTTAGTGGATGTGACGCGTATGAGGACTTGTAGCGCAGGTTTCCAACCTGCTGTATCGCGGGCTTCGAGCCTGCGTCGGGTGAGGTTGTTCGTTCGCTCCGTGCCTCCAACGATGCCAATTCCCCTGTCCCGCCACGCCCAGCCGGTTGGAAACCGGCGATACAGCAGGTTGGAAACCTGCGCTACAGTCGTTGAGGTCACCGGTTTCTCGCGCCCGGTGGTGCAGTGCCAAATCTTCGAACCATACGAGGATTTCGATGGATTGCAAAGAAAGGAGAAAATATGAAGCGAATCGTTTACGCATTGTTGTGCTTGTTGTCGGCTGCCGCGGCCAACGCCGCCGACACCCTCGAAGCGAGCTTCAAGCAGGGCTTGTTTGAGGAGGAAGGCAACCGGAACTTCAAGGCCGCCATCGCCGCCTACCAGGCCGCGCTCGCGCAGTTCGACAAAGACCGCCAGATCGCCGCCACCACCGTCTTCCGCCTCGCCGAATGCCACCGCAAACTCGGCCAGACCAACGAAGCCGCCGCCCACTACCAACGCATCCTGCGCGAATTCTCCGACCAGACGCAACTGGTGGAGTTGAGCCGGAAACAGGTGCCAGCAATTGGGAACGCGCAACCGGCTACGAATCTCGAAGGGGCAGCCGAAACCGAAGAGCAGGAGATCGAACGTTGGCGTGCCATGATAAAAGAGAGTCCGGACCTTGTTAACGCCCGGTCAAGCTCGATAGGAACACCTCTACACGTCGCAGCAAATTCCGGAAAAATGAAACTGGCCAAATTCCTTCTGGAAAACGGCGCGCGAGTGGACGCCCGTCAACTGGGAGGAGGAAGCACACCCTTGCACGTGGCGGCAATGAGTGGAAACAAAGCCATGGTGGAGTTATTGCTCTTACACCGAGCCGATGGAAACGCCTTTGAACCCATGTATGGCACGGTGCTGGATGTTGCCGCCGCGCAGGGGCACAAGGCTGTCGTGGAAGTTTTGCTGGATCGCTTGCATACGACGGATGACATGAAGGGGTCCGCATTGGTTGCGGCGGCGGAAAAAGGGCACGAACAGGTTGTGACGCTGTTGTTGGATCGCGGCGCGAATCCCAATTTCTACAATGGCCTGAAACAACGGCCTTTGGACACGGCCATTCAGAAGAAAAATGAAAAGGTCGTGGAGGTGTTGCTCAATCGAGGCGCCCGGGTGGTCGAAGAACCCGGGCAAACTACCGCGCTTCACACCGCAGTTGTGCTCAACGAATGGAAAATTGCGGAACTGTTGCTTCGCCACAAAGCTGATCCAAACGCATGGGACGGGCGAGGAATGACTCCTCTCATGGAGGCAATTCGGCGGCGGGCTACCAATCTGGTGTCGCTTTTGCTCGAAAGTGGCGCCGACGCAAACCAACGCGCCACGGCCGATATCGATCCACCAAGTGCGCCTCCTCGACCCGGAAGAAACCCGCGACAATTCCCCATCGAACTCGCCATCGAATCCAAACAGATCAAAATCGTAAAACTGCTACTGAAGCACAAAGCTAGTTTGTCCGTCACCAACAATGATGGCTACTTGCCGCTGCACATAGGGGTCAAAGTGGGTGAGGCGGACATAATCCGGCTGCTCTTGGAAAACAAGGCCGAGCCCAACGCACGCAGTACGGCTGGCGAAACGCCATTGCATCTTGTTCGCGACAACAACGAAGTTGCAAAAATCCTGCTTTCGGCAGGCGCTGACCCAAACGTCATCTCGGCAAAGGGTGAAACGCCTTTTTCGGTTGCGCAGCAGGCTTTGTCTCGTTACCGGGCCAACCAAGGGCAGGAGAGTCATATCAGATTATGGACAGATCGGATCGAGTTGCTCCAACGACACGGCGCGGATAAATTCCTCCACCGGAGAAATGTCATTAGTCGCATCGCGAGTGGGACGGATTCTCAGGTCGCCTTTCGGAGAGGCGAAACCAGTCACAATCGATTTACGCTTTGGGAATTGATAGCGGTCTGGCCGCAATCATTTCCTGATCTTCGCAACGTCACAATCAATCGTCTGCCTGAGGGAACCTTTGAGCCCCGGGAACTGAAGATAAACTTGGAATCCGCCTTGATGAGCGGCGACTGCTCCGAAAACCTGTGGCTCGAGTGGGGCGACATCGTGACGATTCCAGAACTGGATCATCAGATCAACGCGATTTGGAGTGGTTATGCGGCCGAGGAAATCGTCAATACACTTCGGACGTGTCTAACCCGGAAGGTGCAAATCTCCATTAAAGGGCAAACAAGGGAATTAACTTTGGCGCCGGAGATTCGCCCAGTCCGTGCGCCAGGGCCCCCTGGGCCAGGTCGTGCACCAGGGAACCCGAGTGCTTGGCAAATCAGCCAGCCAAATTTTTGTCTTAAACATGTGATCAATGAGGCGCATGTGCTGAGGGTCTCATCCGACCAGTCCCGCATCAAAGTCAAACGCACCGACGCGGACGGCAGGATACGCGAAATGCTGTTCGATCTCTCCAAGACCGACCCGCAAACCGACCTCTGGCTGCGCGACGGCGACCTCATCGAAATCCCCGACAAGGAACCGGGACGATCAAAACCTGAGTGAACCGCCGACACCCCGCACAGAAATGGTGACGCGAATTGCGGATTGGGCGAATTCGGCGACTGAATACAGAAAGCGATCGCTGACCCTTTCCCCGCCTGGGAGGGGCAGGGGTGGGTTCGTCTGCATCCCCAAACGCATGGCCCGTTTCAGCCCCCTTATCGGTCGTTTCCGGCGTGCCTGGCTCGTTCCACCCCGTCTCACCTGGGCGCAACAAAGCGGCACTGGCGTCTTCTACCCAAGGCCTCGCGTACGCCTCACTCGTAACTCTGACCGCACCACGCGAAATCCAGGAACATCTCCCAGGTGATTTCGGAAAGCGGAACCGGCGGGTGATCCAAGTCTCTCGGGTCGCAGGCCACAATCGAGCTGTCAGGCCCAAGGCACGCCACCGGCCCGGGGACATAGTCCCTGCCCGTCTCGTCGCCCTCAACCCAACCGCCGAGCGACCCTTCCGCGCCGCACTCGATGTAGGTGCAGGGGTCGAAGTTATACCAGTATCGTCCGCTTGGGGCACTGATACCGAAATACCGGTGCTCATCCTGAAGCTGCCCGCTCTGTGCCATTTGCTGCAAATCTTCAATCTGCCGTTCCATCTGGACCTTCCATTTTTGGAATCCCGCGGTTGCCTCGACCGGGACTGCCGCGTCAAGCCCGCCGGAACATTCAAACGCATCACGTAAAAGGCCCAAAAACTCGTCGAGACTCAGGGACTCCTGGCCGGCGAACCGACTGGCCCGCCGAATCAGATTCGAGAGGTAGGCGTCCAAGGGAGGGATGGACAGCCCCTTCTTTTGTTTGAGCAGGCCTTCGATGCCTTTATATAGTTCGCGATTCGTGTTCACGCATCTCAACTCGATAGTCGCGGGCGATGACATCGATCGCGCCGCCACAAAACTGCACGCGAAACATAATGAGATCATCCATTGCGGCCAGCTTTCCCGTCAATGGTGACGATACGCCTGAGCCGTAATCCACACCCCGGTCCTTCTTGAGCGACTCCATGAGGTCACGACAAATGCGATCAACGGCGCTGAGGCAAAAAGCGCGGCGCACCACACGATCCACCAGTGGCGGTACAAGCGGCACTTCTTGTTCATCAGACGGTGACATGGGCGTCCTGGCTCAGCGGCGCACTGTTCCTGCGCCGAGGCGACTGCAATTTCGACTCATCAAATTCTTCCGTCGATGCCGGATAACAAATATCAGACCGGATCAAACCCATGCAACAAGTGATGGAACGCATCCCTCTCACGCGCTTTCATAGTAAATGGCGCACGCGGCCCGTTCAAGTCTAGCCAAACCGAACATCGCCATATTTCCCATTCGAGTGATCCCCTTCGGTTGACTTGCATCCTTCAATCCGTGGGTTTCCTGAATCTGCGGGGGACTGGTCTGTCAGCTTCCGCCTCCGGATTTCGGATTTGCCCTCATCCCTTTCTCGAGGCACCCTCCCCTCAATCCGGCTCGTATGAAAACGTCATCCCTGTTTCTGGCCCTAGCGTTCACCGCGTCGCTCTCCTTCGCCGCCCAGCGCCCGCCCAATCTCGTCTTCATTCTCACCGACAACCAGGGCGCCTGGACGCTCGGCTGCTACGGCAACCCGGACATCCGCACGCCGCACATTGACCAACTGGCCGCCGAAGGCATCCGTTTCACCCGCGCGCTCAGCAGCAATCCTGTCTGCTCGCCCACGCGCGCCACGTTCCTCACCGGCCTGATTCCCTCGCAACACGGCGTCCATTCCTTCATCGATCAGAAATTCATGATGGGCCCGCAGGCTTACAACACCATCAACGAATTCACCTCCCTCGGCGAAGTCCTCCGCGACGCCGGTTACACCTGCGGCCTCAGTGGTAAGTGGCACCTCGGCGAAAACCTCAAGGCCTCCGAGGGCTTCAGCTTCTGGATTACGAAGCCCGACGGCCACACCAAGGAATTCTACGACCAGGACATCATCGAGGACGGCAAGCTGCGCAAGGAGGCCGGTTACACCACCGACCTCTGGACGCGCAATGGCATCAAGTTCATCGAGCAAAACAAGGAGCGCCCGTTCTTCCTCTTCCTTGCCTACAACGGCCCGTACAACCTCGGCCAGCTCATGTCCAACCCGCCGCGCAATCGTTGGGCGGAATATTACATAGGCAAAACGTTCAAGAGTTTTCCCGTGGACGCCATGCATCCGTGGCAGCACGCCAACAAACAATTCCACAACAAACAGAACGCGATGGAACGTTGCGCCGCCGAAACCAGCGGCGTCGATGACGGCGTGGGCGACATCATGAGCACCCTCAAACGCCTCGGGCTCGACGATAACACGCTCGTCGTCTATGCCGCCGACCAGGGCTGGATGGGCGGCCAGAACGGGATGTGGGGCATGGGCGACCATTTCCGCCCCGTCGGCGCGCACGAATTGATGATGCAAATCCCGCTGCTTTTCCGTCACCCCGGCCAGATTCCCGCCGGCGCCACCAACAACTTTCTTGTCAGCAATTACGATTTCCTCCCCACCGTGCTCAATTACCTCGGCCTCGGCGGCAAGATGCCGACCAAACCCAAATCACCCGGGCGCGATTTCTCGCCCGTGCTGCGCGGCAAAACCATCTCGTGGGACAACGTCATCTATTACGAAATGGAAGGCACCCGCGCCGTGCGCACGGACAATTGGAAATACGTCGCCCGCCATCCCGCCGGCCCGTTCGAGTTGTATGACATGAAGGCCGACCCCCACGAACGCTTCAACCTCTTCGGCCAGCCCCAACACGCCGGAACCCAAAAGCAACTCGCCGCCCAGCTCGCCGAGTTCTTCACCGCCTACACCGACCCGAAGTTCGACATCTGGAAAGGTGGCGTTTCAAAAGCCAAGCGCCTGGTGGAGTGAATGGCGTTTTTGGATTTCATTCGCAACCTCCTCGGCTTCAGGAAATTACGAATCTGGTTGGTGAGGAAAACGCAACTGACTCACTATCAACAAGTTGCAATGCTTCCGCCCACTTCCGCCCGCTTCCGCCCGATAACGGCAGTATTCAGCTTCCCAAAAACACTTGGTGCACTGCCTTCATCGCCTGCTCGCCCTTGGCCAGGTCGATGACCACGGAGATCTTGATCTCGCTGGTGGAAATCATGTCGATGTTCACGCCCTCGCTGGCCAGCGTCTCGAACATCTTCGCCGCCACGCCCGAGTGACTGCGCATGCCCACGCCCACGATGGAGAGTTTGCCAATCTTCTCGTCCGCGATCGCCTCGCGAAAACCAATCTCCTTCTTCAACGTGTCGATGACCTTCTGCGCCTTCAGCAAGTCCGGCTTGTCCAGCGTGAACGACAGGTCGGTCGTCGGCGCGCCTGAGCCGTGGCTCACGTTCTGCACGATCATGTCGATGTTGATGGTGGCGTCGGCCAGCGCCTTGAAGATGCGGGCGGCCACGCCGGGCTTGTCCGGCACCGCCACGAGGGTGACCTTGGCCTGGTTCTTGTCGAGCGAGACGCCGCGGATGACGACGCCTTCCATGGCAGCAGTTTCTTCTTTCACAATGGTTCCGGGGTTGTCGTTCATGCTGGAGCGGACTTCAAAGACCACGCCGAATTTCTTGGCGAACTCCACCGAGCGCGATTGCATGACCTTCGCGCCCAGGCTCGCCAGCTCCAGCATTTCGTCGTAGGCAATTTCCTGCAATTTCCGCGCGCCCGGCACAATGCGCGGGTCCGCGGTGTAAACTCCATCCACGTCCGTGTAAATCTGGCACAGGTCCGCCTTCAACGCCGCCGCCAGCGCAATCGCCGTCAAATCCGAACCGCCGCGCCCCAGCGTCGTGATCTGGCCCTCGGGCGTCTCGCCTTGAAACCCGGCGACGATGACCACATTGCCGGCGTCGAGAAAGGCGTGAACTTTCTTGGGCGTGATGTTCTGGATCTTCGCCTTGGTGTGGACGCCATCGGTCGTGATGCCGGCCTGCGCGCCGGTCAGCGAGACGGCCGGGATGTTCATCGCATGCAGCGCCATGGCGGCGAGCGCAATGGTGGTTTGCTCGCCGGTGGCCAGCAACATATCCATCTCCCGTTCGCTGGGCAGCGGCATGATTTCCTTGGCCAGCTTGATCAGGCCATCGGTCACGCCGCTCATGGCCGAGACAACGACCACCACCTGGTCGCCCTGGGCGCGATACTTCGCCACGCGGCGGGCGACATTCTTGATGCGCTCGGTATTGCCGACCGAAGTGCCGCCGTATTTCTGTACGATAAGAGCCATTTCCGTGCTTCTGAGTTGCGTCAAACCCGCCCGCCGGGCCGGTTGACAAGCGCGGGACAGTAGCCAATCCCCGCGCTTTTGCAAGGGGGAGTTAGTGGGAGCGACCCGGCCAAAGAGGGCCGCCGCCCCGACGATTTGGCCGCCGGTTAATTACTTGACCATTGGTGCGGACGCCGCGATTTTGACCCCGTGCTAAAAAGAACCCTCGCCCTCTTCCTGTTGCTTGTCGTGGGTGTTTCGCTCCGCGCCGCCGAACCGGAAAAATCCGTCGTGCGCATCATGACGTTTGGCCAGGAGCCGGTGTGGAACGCGCCGTGGCGGTTTTCCTCGGTGAGCCGCGGGACCGGCTCGGGGTTCGTCGTCAAAGGGCGGCGCATCATGACCAACGCGCACGTGGTGAGCTGGGCGCGCCAGATTCTGGTGAAACGCCACCAGGATCCGCGCCCGTACCGCGCGCGGGTGGTGTTCATCGCGCATGATTGCGACCTTGCGTTACTCGAGGTCGAGGAGGGCGATTTCTTCAGCGGCATGGAGCCGCTGGGTCTGGGCGAACTGCCGGAAGTTCGTTCCACCGTGGTGACGTACGGTTATCCGGCGGGCGGCGAACAGATTTCTTACACGCGCGGCGTGGTGTCGCGCATCGAATTGCAGAATTACGTCCACATCGGCAACCGCGCGTTTGTCACGGTGCAGACCGATGCGGCCATCAACCCCGGCAACAGCGGCGGGCCGGTCATTCAGGACAACCTGGTGGTGGGCGTGGCGTTTCAAGGCACGCCCGGACTGGAGAACACGGGCTTCTTCATCCCGCCGTCGGTCATCCGGCATTTCCTGAAAGATATCGAGGACGGCAACTATCACGGGCATCCGCGCGCGGGAATCGGCGTGATGCCGTTGCAAAATCCCGCCCAGCGCCGCCTGCTCAAACTGCCGGACAACGACGTGGGCTCGCGCATCGACAACATCCTGCCCCTGGAAACGACGCGCAAAGTGCTGCACGAAGACGACGTCATTCTGCAGGTGGGCAGCTACGTCGTCGCCAGCGATGCCACGATCCTGTTTCACGGCAACCGCCTGTCGGTGAGCGCGGCCTTTCAGGACGCCCAGCACGGCGAAAGCATCCCGCTGAAAATCTGGCGTGGCGGCAAGGAACTGTCGGTTTCGCTGCCGGTGTACGCGTATGACGCGGACCGGAAGGAAGGCAACCAGTACGACGTGTTGCCGCGCTATTACGTGTATGCGGGGCTGGTCTTCACGCCGCTCAGCCTGGATTACATGCGCACGTTTGGCCGCAACTTCGGCGATGCTTCCTCCAGCGAATTGCTTTACGAACTGACCTACCGCCAGCGCGAAGCGCCCAAGACGGTCCGGCCCGAGCCCATTGTCCTGGCGGGCGTGCTTTCCGACGAGGTCAACGCCAACATGCGCGTCCAGAGCCGCGCGCTGGTGGACAAGATCAATGGCATCCGCATCGAGAAACTCGAGGATGTCATCCGCGCCATCGAATCATGCCAGACGGCGCAGCACATCATCGAGTACGTGCCGCGCGGCATCGAGTGCATCGACCGCGAACCCGCCGACAAGGTCAATGCCCGCATCCTGGAAACTTACGGAGTGCCGAAGGATCGCCGCTTATGAGAAAAATCTGGATTGCCTCATTGGGTCTTTTGCTTGCGTTGAATGCCGCCGTCTTGGCGGCGCCCGCCAAAAACGGCTGGGAGAATTCCCTCATCACGCTGGAAGCCACGGCCAAGCGCTACGATTACTCTCAGCCATGGTCCAAGCAGACCGGCAAGATTCAAAAGAACGGCATCGTCCTTGCCGGGCGCGAGATTCTGACCACGGCCGATGGCTTGAATGACGTCACCCTCGTTCGCCTTCAAAAGAGCGGCCGGGGTCAGTGGTATAACGCTGAACTGAAGTGGATTGATTACCACGCGAACCTCGCGTTGCTCACGTCGGCGGAAGATGAATTCTGGGCCGGCCTGAAACCGGCTTCGCTGGGGGCGAACGTCCGCGAGAGGGATAAAACGAATCTTCAGATTGTGCGGTGGCGCAACGGCAAGATTGAAGCCCGCAAAGCCGAACTCACCGAATATGTCGTGCGCGAGGGCAAGCTCACGTTCGTGCCGCACGTGCAGATGACGTTGAACTCGGAAGTCGAGGGCCTGGGCTGGGCCGAAGCGGTGGTTTCCGGGCATGACATCGTCGGCCTGGCGACCTCGGCCATCCGCAACAACTGCACGGCCACGCCCACGCCGTTCATTCGCGCGGTGTTGCAGGCGCGCGCGAAAAATGCCTTTCGCGGGCTCGGCTATTTTGATTTCACCTGGCAATCGGCGGAGAACACCGCGGTGCTCGATTATCTGGGGCTGCCCGGCAAGCCGCGCGGAGTGGTGATCGTCGAGGTTCCCGGCAGGCCCGGCCAGACGCCCGCACTCAAGCGGCGCGACATCATCCTTCAGGTCGAGGGGTTCCCGATCGACATTCAGGGCGATTACGAGGACCCGCTGTACGGGCCATTGATGCTGGAAAATCTTTCCACGCGCGGCGGCAAGTGGGCGGGCGACAAGGTGCGCTTGAAAATCTGGCGCGAGGGCAGGGAACTGGACGTGGAATACGAACTGCCGCTGGCGGATTATTATTTCGAAAACCTGCCCAACGAGGAATTCGATCGCGCCCCGCAATACCTGCTGGTCGGGGGGTTATTGTTTCAACCGTTGAGTGAGCCGTATCTGCGCCGCTGGGGGCCGGACTGGCGGCAACGCGCGCCGTTCCGCCTGCTCTATTACGCCAATGAACCGAAGCCGCGTGACCGCGATGAAATTGTGGCGCTCTCGCTGGTTCTTCCAGACCCGGTCAATCTCGGTTATCAGGACTATCGTTATCTCGTGGTGGATGAGGTGAACGGCCAGAAGATCCGCCGGCTTTCGCAGATTCCCGAGGCGCTCAAGCAATCCAAGGACGGCTATCACGTCTTTGATTTCACGGATGGCAGCACGCCCAAACGCATCGTCCTCGACGCCCGGGAAACCGAAGCCGCCACCCGCCGCGTCCTCCAGCGGTACGGCATCCCGAAGGACCATGAATTCTCCGAGCCGCTGACCAAGGGCCTCGCCCCGCAACTCAGTTCCTCTCCGTAATCTCGCGGGCTCACAAATACGGATTGAACAGCCGCGCCACGCCGTCGCGCAATTTGACCGGCAACGGGCGTGCTTCCAGTTCCGCCTGGGTCACGCGGTGCGCGCCGGCCAGTTTCCGTTTCACCACGGCTTCGAGTTTTTCCACCAGATCGCGGTCGTAACACTCCACGTTGAACTCGAAATTCAGCCGCAGGCTGCGCGTGTCCCAGTTCGCCGAGCCGATGAGCGCCCAGTGGCCGTCCACCAGCATCAATTTCGTGTGATCAAACGGCGGAAGCGCGAGCCACACGCGGCAGCCGCGCTCAACCATCTGCCGCAGCGACGCGAACGACGCCCATTTCACGAACGGCAGGTTGTTCAGCTCCGGCATGACAATATCGACCTTCACGCCGCGCAACGCCGCGAGGTTCAACGCCGTGATGAGCGTGCGGTTCGGCAGAAAGTAAGGGGTCACCACGCACACCGAGGTCTTCGCCGCCGCCAGCGCGCCCAGAAGGGTGTAATACAGCCGGTCCATGTCCTCGTCCGGGCCATCCGCGATGCTCCGCGCAATCACCGGCCCCGCGCATTCCAACGGCGGGAACCAGCGTTCGCCGCGCAACGCCTCGCGCGTGGTGAACAGCCAGTCGTCGGCGAACACCTCCTGCAATTGCGCCACGATCGGCCCGCGAACGCGAAAGTGCACATCCTGCACCGGGCGGTACGGGTCTTCCTTGACGTAGTTTCCGTCGCGAATGTTCATCCCGCCGGTGAACGCGGTCCATCCGTCCACGACGCTGATCTTGCGATGATTGCGCAGGTTGATCGCCATCAGCCGGAATGGCGCAAACGTCGGCATGAACCGGGCCACGGGCACTCCCTCCGCCTTCAGGCGCGGCACCACGGTGGGCCACGAATAACGCGCGCCGCTGTCGTCAATCAACACGCGCACTTCCACGCCGCGCTTCACCGCGGCGCTGAGCGCGCGAATGAATCGCTCGCCCGCCTTGCCGTTGTCGAAGATGTAAGTGCATAACGAAATGGATTGCTTCGCCTGCTCGATGGCTTCGAGCATGAGGGGAAAGGCGACGTCGCCGTTGACGAGCGGCTCGACCGCGTTGCCCGGCACCAGCGGCTTGGAAACCACGCCCTGCACGACGCGCGCCAGGTCGCCCAGATGTTCGCCCGCTTCGCCCAGGTGTTCCTCCAGCGCTTCCACCTTGCAGGGCGGCACGGCGGGCTGGGATTGGTAGCGTTGCAAACGCGCGCGCAGGAGCGTGGCGCGGCGGCGGACGCGGTTGACGCCCAGCATCAGGTAGAGCACCGCGCCCACCAGCGGCACCAGCCAGATCAGCCCCACCCAAAGAACCGTCGCCCGTGAGTCGCGCTTGTAGAGAACCGCGTGGGCCGACGCGATGACGGAGATGAACAGCGTGAAGAACGCCACGAAGTAGTGCCAGACCCGGGCGAGATGATCGAGTATGTCCATGAAATTCCCAGGCGGTGCCCCTGCCGCGGTTGCTGCTTAATGTAGCGCATGGAGGGACGATTGCCAAATCGCGTCTCTTTCTCTTGTTTGGAGTTCAAGCTTTAGCTTGCGGAGGGTGACGCAGCCACGTCAACTGCGTTGGAACTGTTTCCAAGCGCCTATCCTCCCACGAAACAAGCCACGCGTCCCGCCACACGCTGAAGCGTGAACTCCATACAAGTGCGATCATCGCGCGTCGAATTATTCCGCAACCGTTGTGCGCGCGGCAAACTTCCCTGGGCGCGTCTCTTTCTCTTGTTTGGAGTTCAAGCTTTAGCTTGCGGAGGGGGACGCAGCTACACCAACTGCGTGGAGTGTTTCCAAGCGCCTATCCTCCCACGAAACAAGCCACGCGTCCCGCCACACGCTGAAGCGTGAACTCCATACAAGTGCGATCATCGTGCGTCGAATTATTCCGCAACCGTTGTGCGCGCGGCAAAACTCTCTGGCGCGTCTCTTGACATTGGGTCTGCCACTCGGCACTTGCCACCGGCCCGCCCGCGCCACCATCCTTCACGTCATCATGAAAGCCATCGTCATTGCCGCGTTGCTCGCCACGGGAATCAGTGCGTCCGGCGCGGAGGCGCCATTATCGCGCATTGCCTTCGGTTCCTGCATCAACAAGACCAACCACGCGATGCTCGACCGCACACTGACGCTGCCGTTCGATTTGTTTGTTTTCCTGGGCGACAACATTTATGCGGACACGGCCGACATGCAGGTCATGAAGGCGAAATATCGCGCCCTGCGCGAAAGCTCCTTTTTCCAGGGCCTGCTCAAGAAGGCGCCCTTCGCGGCAACGTGGGATGACCACGATTACGGCGTGAACGACGGCGGGGCCGATTACCCGAAGAAAGTCGAGGCGCAGCAAATCTTTCTCGACACGTTCAACGAGCCCGCAAATGCGCCGCGCCGCAAGCGCCCGGGTGTTTATGACGCGCGCGTGTTTGGTCCGCCGGGCAAACGCGTGCAGGTGATTCTGCTGGATACGCGTTACTTCCGCAGCCCGCTCAAGCGCGGTGACAACAAGGCGGAACCCAGCGGCGGTCCGTACGTGCCGAACCCCAGCCCGGAGGTCACGATGTTGGGCGAAGCGCAATGGTCGTGGCTGGAAACGCAGCTCAAGCAGCCCGCCGAACTGCGGCTCGTTGCGTCGAGCATCCAGTTCATCTCCGAATTCAGCGGCGCCGAGGCGTGGGCCAATATGCCGCTCGAAAAGAAACGCCTGCTGGCATTGATTCAGAAGACGCGTGCCAACGGTGTCATGATCGTCAGCGGCGACCGCCATTGGGCCGAGTTGTCAAAAATGGATTCGGGCGCGGGCTATCCGCTCTACGACATGACCTCAAGCGCGCTCACGCAGAAGCATCCGCGCGGCACGCCGACGCCGAATATCTACCGTGAAGGCCCGACGTGGCATGAAGCGAACGTGGGCCTGTTGCACATCGATTGGGAACAAAAGAATCCGCCCATCACCATCCAGGTCATCGACGAGCAAGGCACGGTGCGTATTGAAAAACAACTTCGCCTGAGTGACCTCCAATCGCGCCAGTGAAACTCTCTCTGATGCGAAAGGTATAACCACCCCTCACCCTTGGTCCCTCTCCCCATTGAGGGGAGAGGGAAACAATCTGCGCCGCTGCTCGAACAAGCCGGTCCGCTTTCGCCTGCCAGAACGCGCGGTTTGCCAACCGAAGCGGGATATGACTCCCTCTCCCCGGGGAGAGGGTTG
>JBFMBT010000172.1:0-14347 GCA_040754875.1 Verrucomicrobiota bacterium
GTCGCCGCGCGCCACCAGCGCGCGCATCTGCAACACCGCCGGAAAGAAGCGGCACATGTAATTCACCGCGAACACCGGCGCGCCCTTCTTCTTCACCGCCGCAACGACCTTCGCCGTTTCCTTCGTCGTCATGCCCAGTGGCTTCTCGCACACCACATGTTTGCCCGCCGCCAGCGCCGCGAGGGATTGCTCCACGTGCACCTTGTTGGGCGACGTGATGTGAATCACATCGACGTTGGGCGAGCGATACATCGCCGCGTAATCGTAATCGCCATAGACCTCGGGGATGCCCCATTTCTCCGCGGTGGCGCGCGCGTTTTTGGTCGAGCCGCAGATGGCGGTGACCTGCACGCCCAGGCGTTTGAGCGCTTCGATGTGGACGGGCCCGATGAAGCCGGTGCCAATGACACCGGCGCGAAGGTGATGGAGTGGGGTCATAATCAATTCATGTAGCAGCCGAGGTAACGAGGCTCATTCTTTCCTCGAACCCCGTTCCAGATCTATGGCTTCAAATTGTAGTTCAGATAAATTCATTATTTGTCGCGCCAGCTCTGCTTTTCGCGAATCTACGAGGATTACGTGGAAGATCGAACCTTCAAATGTGAATTCAATATCGTGCTTAGAAAGCAAACCGGCCAAAGCGCTCATTTCGTTCGAATCGGGACCAAACGCTACAGTTGCGACCGGGACGTATTGAATATCCGTCAAGTGCTTCCAATAACCGAAGGAATTCTTCGCCCATCTGATGACAAAGGGATTCATCGTGGCAAGCGCGAATACCGTGCAAGTTAACAAACACAAAGTGTACACTCTGCTATTCATAAGGCAGACTCACGACGCAATCTCGGTGTTACGGGAAAAACCTGTGTTTGGTAGAGACGTTTGCTCACGGCTTCAACATCTTCTCCAGCGCAGCGCGCTCGGCATCGGTCAACGGCTTCCAATCGATGGTCACCTTGGGCAGGTCGGCGCGAAGCTTCTCGACGTCCGCGGGCGGAACATTCGCGCGCGCCAGCACGAGCTTTTTTAAATGGGGCAGCGCCTTGAGCCGGCTCAGGCCCGCGTAGGTCAGCCGCACTTCATCGAGCGACAACGTTTCGAGCGTCTTCACGGTGGCAAGGGTGGCCAGCGATTCATCAGTCAGGCTCAGCGCGTTGGAACCGCCGTCGTAACGGCGCAGGCGCTGGCCGAGGCGCAGCGAGCGGACATTGGGCAGCTTGGTGAGCTGCGCGTTGCCGGCTTCGGTTTGATACGTGTGCCAGGTGGAAAATTCCTTGAGCTGGCTGAGCTGCGCGACGGCGGCCATGCCCTCGTCGTTGAACGGCGTGCCGGCCACGGTGAGGCGCTCCAATCGCGCCAGCGGCTTCAAGTGCGCGAAGCCCGCGCCGGTGAACCCTTTCAGGCGCAGTGAAATGTGGAAGAACGACGCCGACCGCAGATTCGTGAACGCGGTCAGATGCTTGAGACCCGCGTCGCTGAGCTGGACGCTGTCGGTGGCCAGTTCCTCCAACTCCTTCAGGCCGGCGAGATGCGGCAGCGTCTGGTCGTTGAGCCCTTCGCATTTGCCGTAGAGGGTGAGGCTCTTGAGCTTGGTGAGCTGGCCGATCTGGCGGAACTCGGCGTCGCCGAGTTTGGAGGAATCGCGGAAGGTGACCTTGGTGACTGCGCCCGTGGCGGGGGTCACTTCCGCGCCGAGTGAGCGCAGGTGGGTGGCGATGGAGGAATCATCGGCGCGGGCGGACAATGCGAAGGCCCAGACGGCAAACGCAGTGGTGACAATATTTCGTAAGGAAGCGCGGAGGCAGTTCATAAAAGAGTCGGGCGGCAAATTGATTTCACCGTTTCGCCTGCAAGCGGAACTCGCCGTTGTTGCCGTTGTTCGACCGGAAGCTGCCGGTCATCGTCGTGCCGCTGATGGTGCCGGTCCATTGGTAGTTGTCGCCATCAACGCGCGTGCTTCCCTGCAACGACATGACGTTGCCGTTGCGCCGCACGGTGATGAGGGCGATGTAGTTGAACTGCCGGCCGACGCCGGTGCCGGTGAACCGCGCCATCCATTGGCCGCCTTGCTCGCCGACGATGGTGCACGTCAACGGGCCGGAGGTGTTGTAGCGCCGGTTGTTCCAGGTGCCGGACCACGACTGCGTAGGGGTGGCCTTGCCGGAGTTGTTGGAATTGGTGCCTTTGGACTTGGGGGCCGGCGCATCGGCCGCGAAGGCGGGGTGTGCCGGCATGAGCAGGGCGCCGATAGTCAACAAGCAGAGCAGCGCGAGGGAGGATCGCCGGGCGCGGGTTGAGTTGGTGGCATGCATGGGAAATGCTTTTTGGGGTGTTTGGGTTTAAGTGTCAAATCGTGTCAAAAATGCCGGGGTGGGGACGGCCTCGTCCCCAGAACCCGCACGTACAATGAGATAAGAGGTCGCGGGCTCATTAACATTTCCTTTCCCCTCACCCCGGCCCTCTCCCTTGGGGAGAGGGTGTTTGTTGTTGCCGCGTTTGGTGAATGGCGATGCGCACGGGTGTAACCACCCCTCACCCTCGGTCCCCGTTGAGGGGAGATGGAAGAGCGCGGTTGCGGCGTGGAAGGAAAATGAAGCGCAAGGCGCGCGGTGAACCCACCCCTGGCCCCTCCCAGGAGGGGAACTGTGGTCCAAGACTGCCACGCGCGACGCCTCTGATGCGTTCGGGTTCGTTGACGTTGCTTCATACGAGTTCCAATCCTTTGATGCGTCCTTTGCCGCTGGCAAAGGAGTCGGTTTCGATTCCCAGACGCTGCAACATCGACACGTAAAGCTGGCACAACGGCGTGTTGTTCTTGTCGTCGAACGCGATGTATTGGCCGTGACGGAAGCCGCCGCCCGCCAGCAGCGCCGGCATGTTCCTGGTGTCGTGGCTCGACGCGTTGCCGAGATTCGCGCCGTAGAGCACCATGGTGTGGTCCAACAGCGTGGCGCCGCCTTCCTTCGCGGACTTGAGTTTCGCCAGAAAGCCGGCGAGCAATTTCATCTGCTCCAGTTCGATGACGCGCAATTGCGCGAGCTTTTCCGGGTCCTTGCCGTGATGCGAGAGGTTGTGCCAGTCCTGCGTGACGTTGAGGCCGGGCGGCACGCTGTTGTGGCCCTGGATCTTCAACGTGATGACGCGCGTGGAATCCGTCTCCAGCGCGAGCTGGATGAGGTCGAACATCAGCCGCGTGCGGCCGACGAAATCCGCGGCGTTCTGGACATCCGTGGGCGGCTGGGCGCGGACCTGCGGCTTGGGGCGTTTCGCCCAATCCTCGGCCTGCTTGAGGCGATGCTCCACTTCGCGCACGGTCGTGAAATATTCATCCAACCGCTCGCGGTCGGTGGCGCTCACGCGGCCCTGGAGGCGTTTGGCCTCGGCGCTCACGGTGTCCATGATGCTCTGGCCGTCCTGCATGCGGCGCGTCTGCTCGGCGACTTCGCGCGGCGTGCCGTTGACAAACAACTGCCGGAACACGAGCGAGGGCCGCCATTCGGGCGGAACCATGCCGCCGCTGCGCGAATAAGAAAGGCCCGCGCCGCCATTGCCGGTGCTCAACACCAGGCTGTTGAAACGCGTGGCCGGCGGCAGCTTTTCGAGCAGCAATTGGTCCAGCGAAATCGTGTTGCGAAAACTGCTCGCGCCCGGATGCGGCGCCGCCGTGAGGAAACACGCTTCGCTCGAATGCCCGCCATCAACCTCCGGATGCGACACGCCGCTAAACAGCGTGAAATCGTTGCGCAATTCCTTCAGCGGCTCCAGATACGGCGTGAGCGCGTAATCGCGGCCGGGCTTGGCCGGGAAAAGATTCTCGCCGTGAATGCCGAGCGTGGTGCAGAGGCAGACGGTGCGGCGGATGGGCGTGGCGCCCGCCGCGCGCAAGGGGGCGATGGAATCGAGCAGGGGCAATGCGAGCGAAACGCCCGCGGCGCGGAGGAAGGTGCGGCGATTCATGGAGTGCATAAAGTATTCAGTAATCAGTGTTCAATATTCCACTGCTCCATTACTCCAACACTCCGTTCTCATTTGTTCTGAAACGTTTCGCATTGGACGATTTCATGGATCAACGTGCGGAAGCCATAGGATTTGCCGGCGACGCGCGTGGCGATTTCGCGCACGACGCGCTGGTCGGTGAATTCCAGCCCGTGGCCGGTGGCGTAAGTCAGGAGCTTCTCCGTCAACCCTCGCGCGATGGCGTCCTTGTCGTCCAGCAATAGCTTTTTCAATTCCTCCAGATTGCGGAACCGACGCCCGTCCGGCAGGGCATCGGTGGCGCTGACCGCCGGGCCGATCGCCACGCGATGGTCGCGGCCGCCCGCGGCGATCATGATGTATTCCGCGCGTTGCCCGCGCTCCGGCGAGATGCGATAGCGCTCGCGCCACGCGCCGATGACGTCGTAGTTCTCCAGCGCGAACCCAATCGGATCAATCCGCGCATGGCACGACGCGCAGGTCTCGACTTCGCGATGCCTGGCCAGTTGGTCGCGAATGCTTTTCGCGCCGCGAATGTCCGGCTCGACGGCCGGCACGTTCGGTGGCGGCGGCGGCGCGGGCCGGCCGATGATGCGGTCCAGCACCCAGACGCCGCGCAACACCGGCGACGTGGTGGTGCCGTTGGCGGTGACCTTGAGCACGCTGGCGTGGGCCAACACGCCGCCGCGATGCCATTCGGGCCGCAGCGGCACGCGGCGCATTTCCAATCCGGTCACGCCCGGGATGCCGTAATGCTTCGCGAGGCGTTCGTTGAGCATGGCGAAATCGCTCTGAATGAAATTGAGCAGGCTCAGGTCCTGGCGCAGGATTTCGTCGAAGAACGCGTGTGTCTCTTTCACCATGGAAACCTGGAGCAGTTCGTCGAACTCGGGATACAGCCGCGCATCCGGCGTGGTGAATTCAATGTTGCGCAGGCCCAGCCACTGGCCGGTGAAATTCTCGGTGAACGCGCGCGCTTTCGGATGCTTCAACATGCGCTCGACCTGCGCGCGCAACGCGTCGGGCCTGCTCAATTCCTTCTTTGCCGCGGCCGCGAGCAGCGCGTCATCCGGCGCCGCGCTCCACAGAAAATAAGACAGCCGCGCTGCCAGCGCGTAATCGTCGAGTTTGCCCGGCTGTTCGTCCAGCATCAGGAAGCGCGGCGACACCAGAATCGCCTTCAACCCTACGCGCACGGCATCGCCGAACGGGACGCCGCGCGTCAGCCGCTCCTGCACCAGCTTCACGAACGGCTCGATGTCTGCGTCGCTCACCGGACGCCGGAAGGCGCGCGGCGCGAACTGGCGCAACACGGTTTGCGCGTCGGCCAGCGTGCCGCGGTCGAGGCTGACATTGCCCAGCAACTGGCGGCGCGTGGCGGGCGGCCATTGCTGCGCTTCGAGCGGGCCTTCGATTTCAATCCATTGCACGGCCAGGCCGGGGCCCGTATGGGTTGCGCCCTGGTTCTGCCAGGTGATGGTGCCGTAAGGGGCGAGTTTGAAGGTTTCGCCGCGCCCATCGAGGCGCTCGGTGAATTCGATCACCGCGGATTTGTTCGGCGGCATGTCGTAATGGCCGCTGAGCTTCGTTTTGCCGCCGGGGTTGAAGTTGCCGGCATACACGCGCAGCGTCACCGGCTGCGTGCTTTGGAAGGCGGAGGCCGAAACGCGCACGCGATAGCGGCCCGGCGCCGGCGAACGGAAGCGGCGCAGTTCCGTGGGCGAATAACCGGAGTTGAACAACACGAGCGAGCCGTCCGGGAGGATGCGGCTGCTTTGGGTCGCCCACGATGCGAGGAAATTCGTTCCGCCGAAGCGCTCGCGAACCACCTGCGGCCGCGGGCCGACGCCCAGCGCCGTGTCCAGCGCGAGGTCCGCCGCTTCGAGATACTTTTCCATCTGCACGGGTGAAAGCGTGAGCGCGGTGTCGATCTTGTCGAACCCGTGGGCGATACCGTCCTCCGGCAGCAATTCCATCACGTTCACCTCGATGCCGAGCAGATCGTGAATGGTGTTTTGATACTCGACGCGATTGAGCCGGCGCAGGGTGACGCGGCCTTCGCGTTGCTGGCGTTCACGCACGGCGGCTTCCAGATTGTCGTTGAGCCAGCGCGTCACTTCGCCCGCGGCCGCTTGCGGTGGACGCGGTTTTTTCTTCGGCGGCATTTCGCCCGATTCGAGTCGGTCGAGCACCTTGGCCCAGGTAACCATTGCAGGCGGCGCGCGGAACTCCGGCGCGAGCGCGGTGAGGTTCAGGTCGCCCTTCTGCACCTCGTTGTCGTGGCACTCGAAACAATGCTCCTTGAGGAACGGCTGGACGGTTCGGGCAAAGTGAGAATCGGCGGCGGCAGCGTCTGTCGCCAACCCCGTCATCAGCGCACCCAGTGCAACCATGGCGCGCATCCGGATTGCAACTGGTTTATTCAGAATGAGTTGAGGGCGTATCATTGGGGGCGTTGAGGGACAAAAAGAAACCCTTGGCTTGTGGCATCGCCAAAGCGTCGCGGCAACAGGGCATGGTCAGCGTATGTCCAGTGTGTGAGGAACATTTCGCCCATGCGGAGCACGGCGTCAACTGGTTTTGTGAGGTGGGCGCGTGATAGCCGGGAATGGCGGGAATGGCGCAGCGCAGTCGCTTGCGCTGGCGAGGCGCACGGTTTAGGCTCGGCGCTGGATGCGCCTGCACGACCGGTATTTGCTCCGTGAGTTGTTGATCCCGCTGGGCTATTGCCTGAGCGGTTTTTTGATTTTTTGGATTGCCGCCGATCTCTTCAATGAACTCCCGGCGTTTCAGGAGGCAAAACTCAGGGGTTGGGAGGTGGCCGAGCATTACTTGCTGCGAATGCCGGAACTGCTGGGCACGGTGCTGCCGATGTCGCTCTTGCTGGCGATGCTCTACGCCCTGACGGCCCACACGCGGCACAATGAACTGGTGGCGTTGCGCGCGGCGGGCGTCAGCATCTGGCGGCTGGCCGCGCCCTACTATGTGGTGGGAATATTGGGCAGCATTTTTTTGTTTTTGCTGGCCGACGTCTGGATGGCGGACAGCGCGGATGCGGCGGATGCCATCAAAAAGCGGCATCAGCGCGTGGCCGAGGAGGATCGGGACTGGGTGCGCAATCTCAATTTCCACAACGACGTGGCCGGGCGCACGTGGACCATCGGGCGGTACAACATTCACACCTCGGAAGTCCAGAATCTGCAGGTGG
The DNA here is from genome assembly GCA_040754875.1 of Verrucomicrobiota bacterium. Lineage (GTDB taxonomy): Bacteria > Verrucomicrobiota > Verrucomicrobiia > Limisphaerales > JBFMBT01 > JBFMBT01. The sequence continues at coordinate 7,184 of JBFMBT010000172.1, forward strand.
AATGGAAGCTCGCCAATGGCTCGAGCAAACTGCTCGATGCCGAGCGCGCCGAATGGCGCGACAAGGTGTGGACGCTCTACAGCGTCTGGGAAATCCAGCGCCCGGCCGGCGCGGCGCTGCCGGAACAAATCCAGCATGCGGTGTTGCCGGTGCCGCAATTGACCGAGACGCCGGCGCAGATCAAGAGCGAGATCAAAATCAGCGGCACCACGAGCCTGAAGGCGGCGAAGAAAATCCGCTTCTCGCTCCGGGAAATCCTGGATTACCTGAAGCTTCATTCATCGTTGCCGCGCGACAAGGAAGCGATGCTTTACACGCAGTTGCACGGGCGCCTGGCCGGGCCGTGGAAATGCCTGGTGGTGGTGCTGGTGGCGATTCCGTTTGGCGCGGCATCGGGCCGGCGCAATGCGCTGGTGGGCGTGGCGGCGAGCATTTTCATTGGCTTCGCGTATTTCATCGTCAGTCAGTTCGGGCTGGCATTGGGAACCAGCGGACATGTGCCGGCGCTATTGGCCGCGTGGCTGCCCAATGTGTTATTCGGCGTCGGCGGGCTGGTCCTGACGTGGCGGATGCGCTGACGATAGGTTGGGAGTCCCGCCTTCAGGCGGTTGGGCGTCGCCGCGTAATACGACCAAGGAAAACCGCCACGCTCTTTGAACGGCGATGCCGTGGCCGCCTGAAGGCGGGACTCCAAACCCTGCGCGTCGCCAACCCGCTGACGCCATTGTGTTTTACGTTTTGCCCCGGGCGCTCTACCTTGCACCGCCATGGATGAATTGACGGAATTGCGGTCGCGACTTGCCCGGCTGGACCTGCTCTATCAGGTCGGCAACGTCATCCATTCCACGCTCGACCAGCAGACCGCGCTCGAACTCATCATGCGCGAGGCCGTCAACCTCACGCACGCCTCCAGCGGCTCGGTCGTCCTCATCAATCCCACCAGCGGCTTTTTGGAAATCCAGGCATCGCACGGCTTGCCGGCAAACGTCAAAAAACTGAAATTGCGCGTGGGTGAAGGCATCACCGGCTCGGTGGCGCGCACCGGCAAGCTGGCGCGCGTGGGCAACACGCTCGAAGACCCGCGCTACATCATGGTGCGCGACAACATCCGTTCGGAACTGGCCGTGCCGTTGGTGGTGGAAGGCGCGGTGCGCGGCGTGTTGAACGTGGATTCGGACCGCGCAGACGCTTTCAGCGTGGAGGATGAAGAGTTGCTGAGCGAACTGGCGTTGCAGGCCGCCAAGGTCATTCACAACACGTGGCTGTATGAGCAACTCCGGCTCAAGGCGCAGTTGTTCGAGACGCTCATCAACGTCAGCCAGACGGTGAACTCGACGCTCAACTTGTCCGATGTGTTGAGCGTGGTGACGCGCGAGGCATGCAAGTTGATGGACGGCAAGATGAGTTCGCTGATGCTCGTGGATCCCACGGGCGCATGGCTGGAATTGCACGCCAGCCACGGCGCCGGGCCCGATTACATCAACAAGCCCCCGCTGGATATCGTCGAAAGCCTGCTGGGCACCGTGGTGCGGCGCAAGAAACCGGTGCAGGTGGAAAATGTGCAAACCTCCAGCGGTTACCAGCATGTGGAAGTGGCGCGGCGCGAAGGGTTGGTTTCGTTGTTGAGCGTGCCGTTGTTGTTCAGCGGACAGGTCATCGGCGCGCTCAATGTTTACAAGGGCGAGCCGCACAGTTTTTCCAACGAGGAAATCCGCATCCTCTCCGCGCTAGCCGAATTGTCGGCCATCGCCATCGAGAAGGCGCGCCTCTACGAAAAGGTGGTGGATGTGGAGGAGCAGTTGCGCCAGAACGAAAAGCTCTCGGCGCTGGGGTTGCTGGCGGCGGAGGTGGCGCATGAAATCCGCAACCCGCTCACGGTGATGAAGATGTTGTATCACTCGCTGGATCTTCAGTTCCCGCACAAGGATCCGCGTGCCAAGGACACGCAGATCATCGCCGCGAAGATGGACCACTTGAACAAGATCGTGGAGCAGATCCTCGACTTCGCCCGCAGCACCGAGCCCAAGCCCACGCCGGTGGATGTCAACCAACTCATCGACGACCTCGGCCTGCTCACGCGACACAAGCTAAAGAATCAAAATATCCAGCTCGTTCGCAAGCTGGACCCGGACCTGCCGGAAGTCATGGCCGACGCGTCGCAACTGGAACAGGCGTTCCTGAACCTGACGCTCAACGCGGTCGAGGCGATGCCCGAGGGCGGCAAGCTCACCGTCACCACGCGCACGCTGTCACTGCCCGACCGGAAAGCGGAGCCGACACATGTGGTCATCGAATTCAAGGACACCGGCATGGGCATGACGAAGGAACAACGCGAGCGGGCGTTCACGTCGCTGCTGAGCACGACGAAGGCGAAGGGAACCGGACTGGGCCTGGCCATCGTGTTGCGCGTGGTGGAAACGCACCGGGGAAAAATCCGCATCAGCTCCAAGCCCGGGCAGGGGACGACGATCCGGATTGTGTTGCCGAAGTAAGCGCCTTACGAACTGTGCGTCGGCTCGTCGATGGAGACAATGTGCAGCGGATTGATCGTGTGAGAAATGCCCTCCGGGTCGATCACCACAACCACCTTGGGGTGCACGGCAATGAAATCGCGATGGGGCACGAAGAATTCCTTGCCGTTGGACAACTGAACCGTGAATGGACGAAACCCGTCACGGAAGCGGTCCCTGATTTGCTCCACAATCATATTGTAAGACTACTGCGGTAACAGCTTGCATTCAACTTCAAACCGGTCACGAAATGCAAAAAGGGGCGGCCTGCGGGCCGCCCCTTCGCAACTTGAATTCAGCGCGCTTAGATGAACTCGTTGATCAAGTTCTCCAGGTATTCCTGGCGGCCGCTTTGGTTCGGCGCGGCCTCGCCCTTCTTGAGCATGTAGGCCTCGAGTTCCTTGAAGTTCGTCTTGCCCTTCTCGATCTTCTCACCGATGCCGGTGTCCCACGAGCTGTAGCGCTGCTTGACGAACTCCGCCAGCCGGCCGTCCTTGCGGATGGCGGCGGCGATCTTCAGGCCGCGCGCGAACGTGTCCATGCCGCCGATATGCGCGTGGAACAGGTCCACGGGCTCGAAACTTTCGCGGCGCACCTTGGCGTCGAAATTCACGCCGCCGGTCTTGAAGCCGCCCATGCCCAGCAACACCAGCATGCATTGCGCAGTCAGATAGACGCTCGTCGGAAACTGGTCAGTGTCCCAGCCCAGCAATTCGTCGCCGGTGTTGGCGTCGATGGAACCGAGCGCGCCCGCGGCGGCGGCGACTTCCATCTCGTGATGCATGGTGTGGCCCGCGAGCGTGGCGTGGTTGGTTTCGAGGTTCAGCTTGAAATGGTCCAGCAGGTCGTACTGGCGCAGGAAATTCAGGCACGCCGCCGCATCCGAATCATACTGATGCTTGGTCGGCTCCTTCGGCTTGGGCTCGATGTAGAACTGGCCTTTGAAACCGATGGATTTCTTGAAGTCCACGGCCATGTGCAGGAACGCGCCGAGATGATCCATCTCGCGCTTGAGATTCGTGTTCCATAGCGTCGAGTAACCTTCGCGGCCGCCCCAGAAGGTGTAACCTTCGCCGCCCAGTTCGTGCGTCACTTCGATGGCCTTCTTCACCTGCGCGGCCGCGTAGGCGAACGCGTCAGCGTTGCAACTCGTGGCCGCGCCGTGCATGTAACGCGGATGCGCGAACAGGCACGCCGTGCCCCAGAGCAGTTTCACACCCGAGCGCTTCTGCTCAGCCTTGAGCACCTTGGCGACGGCGTCGAGGTTCTTGTGGCTTTCGCGCAGCGTCTTGCCTTCCGGCGCGACGTCGCGGTCATGAAACGCGTAATACGGCGCGCCCAGTTTTTCCAGAAACTCGAACGCCACGCGCGCGCGGTTCTGCGCGTTCTCCACCGACGCCGTGCCATCGTCCCACGGGCGGATGGCGGTGCCCATGCCGAACGGGTCGGCCAGCGGATTGCGGAACGTGTGCCAATAGACCACCGAGAAACGGAAGTGGTCCTTCATCGTTTTGCCTTCGACCACTTCGTCGGGGTTGTAATGTTTGAAGGCCAGCGGGTTCTTGGACTTGGGACCTTCGTATTGGATTTTCGGAATGTTCGGGAAAGCGGAGGCCATAATGATTCAATGATTTGGTTCAATAATCAAGCGCCGGACACTGTAATTTCGCGGGTTTCCAAGTAAAGCAATAATGGCAGGGGGTGAGGGGCGAAAATATGGAAACCGGCCGTTATCGGGCGGAAGCGGGCGGAAGCGGCAGGTTTGGAGCAACAACAGCAAACAACAGTTTGCATAGTTTGCAGAGTTGGCAGTATTTGCACGACGGCTTACGCGCGGACGATGGGGGGCTTCACACCAAAATGTGCCAGCACGTTGCGCAGGAGCGTCTGCCAGCGCGGGTCGGCGAACAACGCCCAACCGGCGCCAATCGTGCCCGCGTTGAACACCTTGCCGCCCTCGGGGCGCACCCAGAAAATCATTTCGCCGCCCTGATCGATCTTCGGCTTGATGGGGCGAAAGTAATAATCAAACGGCGCGCCGCCCTTGGCCCACGGGATGATGCCGTTGGCCAGGCGCAGAATGCCGGCGGGATCGGGCGGCACGTGCGCGCCTTCGGGGTCGGGTTGTTCCTGAAGCTTCGCGAGCGTGGACGGGCGCACATCGAATTCGTGCCCGTTGGCCATCGGCATCTTGCCGCCGGGCGCTTCGCCGAAACGATCGCCGCGTTTCAAGCCCGTTTCCTCCGGCATATGAAAAAGAAAATGATCCACCTCCTCGGCAATCCATGGGCCGAAATTGTCCGCCTTGCTCTGGTTGTTCCAACCGAGCGAATCCAGCCCGATCAATTTCCACCCGGGCCAGCCGCACTCGCGCATCATGCCGCCGCGCAGGCCGTCGCCGCTGTGCCAGGCCTCGCCGCGGCGCGCGGCCGGCACCTGCATGCCGGGCGCATCGACCTTGCGGCATTCCATCACGGTGCAATCGTCGTTGAAACTCACGCGCCAGAACAGCGTGTTGCCCGACAGCACGATGACGTTGCCGCCGCGTTTCAAATAATCCTCCAGGCCGCCAAACATTTCGAGCGACCAATATTCATTGTGCCCGTTGATGATGAACGTCCGGTAGCCCTGGAGGATTTTCGGATCGCGATGCAAATCGACATCGCTGATGACGTCGAACTCGTAACCGGCCTGCTCGAGCCACGCGTGCGCGAAGCGGTCGGCGCGCATGAGATGGCTGTAATCGGTCGCGCCGCCATACAACACGTACGGTGACGCCGCGGGCCACGGCATGCGCAGGCCAACTTGATATGTGCCCTGCCCGGCGGCGTGGACGCTGTAGAGGTTGAACGCCGGCGGATTGTTCGGCGCATTCTTCAAACCGCGCGTGCCCCACACATGTTTCAAACCGGGCGGCGCGATGGCGAACTGCGTGCCGCTGTAGGCGCGCCAGGTGTTGGCCGCGCAGACCATGAGAATGGGCGCTTTCTTGCGTCCCTTCGGCTTGCGCACGATGAATGTCACGTCGTACTCGCGCGGTTTGCCCTCGTAATCGTAGGTGAAGCGCGCCACGTAAATGCCCGGCTTCGCCTGCGGCGGGACGCGGAATTGATGCCGCACCGGCCAGCGGCAGTCGTACAAGTCGTCGGACGCAAAGCGCAGGCCATGGCCGCGCGACGCATCCGCCGGGGGCTCGTATTGGCCGAAGCGCGGCACATTCGCATCAAACGACGGCCCGCCAATCATCCACGTGGCGTGGTTGATGATGCGGCCATGGCGGCCGTGGCGCGAGACGTCCGCCACGCGTTCGCCCTTTTCCTCGGCAAAATTCCAGCAGGCGAGCACGTCCGCCCCCTTCGCCGCGCGCAAACCGCGTTGTTCAAAGCGCTCCTTCACCTCCGCCGCAGTCAGCGCGCGTTCATAGACGGCGCACATCGCCAGGTCGCCATCGAGGAATTTGTCCGCCGCACCGTGCTCGCCGTAGGACGCCAGCCGCAACGGCGCGGAACCCGGCTGAACCGCTTCGGCAAACGGCCATGATCCGGCCGGCTTGCCGTTGATGGACAGCGTCTTCGTCCCGCCGTCCCACGCGGCGACAACGTGATACCATTGGCCGGCCTTGACGACATCCTTGCCACTTTGGTGCGCACACGATTGGTGATATTCCTTGCCGTCGCCGAGGTAGAAGGAAAGCGCGCCGCCGGGCATCAGGAACAGGCCCGCGCCGCACGCATTCTTGTAATCATATTGCGTGACCAGCCCCGCGTAGGCCGTGACGCGCCACGGGCGCACCCAGCATTCGAACGTCACCGCTTTCAAGGCGCGCGGCAGCCCTTTCTCGACCTGCACATACGAACCGGGGTGAATCGCGTGATGCTCCGCTTGGGCCCGGGGAAAACGGTGCAACACTTCATCGCCCTGCGGGTCATCGACCTTGGAGCCGAGGCGGCAGATGGCCAGCTCGTACGGCACCGTGCTGCTCACATGCAGCGAAAGCGTTTCGCCCGCGGCAACGCTGTGCTCGGTGGGATACGCATGCACGCCGAACACCTCCAACTCCTGGTGCGGGGGAATTGGCGCCGCCTGGCGCCCGGGGGCAGCCGCCAGCGTGTTGAGTTTCAGCGTGGCGACGCCCGCCACGCCGATGCCGGTTTGTTGCAGAAATTTGCGACGCGAAGTTCTGGCCATAAGTGGATGAACCGAGCGTGCCGAAGGAACCGTGGAAATGCAATCCGCGTGAACGCGCTGGAACTCGGAGCCCCGCCTCAGCCGTGGTGATTCAATCGCCAGCGCATGGAGTCTCACGCCAAGGACGCGAAGGGGGCAGGCGACGATTCCCCATGGCTCACCTTTCAGATCGGGGCGGCATATCGCGCAAACACCAAAGGAAATCTCCACGCGCTTCAAAACCTGCCACGCCGTGGCCGGCTGAAGCCGGGACTCCAAACCCGCCAAATCCAATACGCCGGTGGGCGCTGTGCATTTGAAGTAGATTTGAGCCCACTCTCTTTCTGGGGCTGAAGCGGCGTAAACGCCGCGCCCCTCGCTGCGGTCTGGCGTGTATATCCCCCGCTTCGCCCTGCCACGCCGTGGCCGGCTGAAGCCGGGACTCCAAACCCGTCAAATTCAATACGCCGGTGGGCGCTGTGCATTT
>JBFMBT010000173.1:0-14264 GCA_040754875.1 Verrucomicrobiota bacterium
GGCGCCGCGGCTGGGCTCGGCCACAGCCGCGGCCCGATTGAATCATTCCGCCATTCGCGCGCCGAGGGTGGCGAGTTCGGCGAGGCGGTCCATGGGCTGGCCGGCGGCCCAGCACAGGCCGCGGAAGGCGAGCACGCGGTAGAGGGGATCGTCGAACGTCCAGTTGTAGTGGCCGGGCACGCTGACGAAGATGCGGCCTTTGCCGACGCTGCGGGTCCAGAGTTGCGGGCGCGGCTGGCCGTCCTCGACCGAGCTGCCGAGCAAGCTTACATCCTTGGGGTCGCCCTGAAAGTTCCAGTAGGATTCATCGACGAATTTGTCGCGCGTGAACATGGAGGCGGTCAGGCCGCGCGCGAGCGGATGATTCTCAAACACGATGTCCAGCGGGCCGTGGCGGTATTTCAACAAGGAACTGTTGGACGCCAACCCGATGCGGCGCGCGAAGGCCAGCGCATCACCGCGCGCCTCGACCGCCCAATGGAAATAGATCGCGCCGCCGCCGCGCGCGAGATAGGCGTCGAGTTGCCGGCCGCGTTCCTCGTTCCAGCCGGGATTGTTGTTGAAGAATGCGATGACATCGGCCTTCGCGAATTGTTCGGCGCTGGGCCAGATCTCGGCGGTGCTGACGGTCACGCCTTCGGCCATGGGAAGGAGTTTCGACCAACGGCGCTGCCACATGGGATAATCGTGTTCGCCGCGCCCGTGGTCTTTCGGTCCCGCGCAGAGGACGATGTGAAACGGCTTCAATTGCGCGGGCAACGGTTCGAGTTGCTTCATGACCGCCGCGACTTCCGCGTGTGTGCGCGCCGGGGGCGCGCCGCCAATTTCGATGGGCGCGGGCTCCAGCGGAATGGTGAGCAGGAAGGTGAGCAAATCCTTCAGGCCGGTTTCGCCAAGCGCCTTGTCGAGGCCCTCGGGCATGAGCGACAACAACGCGGGCTTCACGGACTTGACGCGCGTCCTGGGCACGACGACCGACTGGCCGGTGGCATCGCCGAGCGTGAGCTGGTCGCGCGCGTCGGCGAGCAGCACGCCGGTGAGCGCCTCGCCGTCCTTGAGTTCCACGTGGAACGCGGTGTGATCGGGATTGATGGCGGCGCTGGGTTCGCGGATGTCCTTCATCACGCTGGCGTAATCGCGATGGATGAGGTTGGACAAATCGGGGCCGAGCTTGCCGCCTTCGCCGCGCACCTGATGGCACTTGGAACACGCGGCCTGCTCGCTGAAGAACAGCTTGCGCCCGCGCATCCAGTTGCCCCCGGCGAGTTCAGGCACCTGGCGGTCGGCGGCGAGTTTGAGGGGCTCGGCCGAAGGCGTGGCCCAAGGGAGGAAGAAACGGCGGAGGGGGAAGGGGCGGGCGATGTCCATTTGTTGTTTGGATTTCCACGTGGCCGTGATGAAGGTGTGCTGATAAGGCGTCTTTGTCTGGATGGATAAGCGTGACCAATTGCTTTTTGGGTGTGCCGAAAATGATTCTGTGACTCTGGCAGTCCCACCCGCGGCTACGACGTTGGCTGTCAAATCCGGCGAACCGGCCTTGATCACAGTAACAGGGGGCACTTCGAACTGCAGTCTCAATTCCTCTGGCTCCAACTCATAATCTAGCTTTGATCCCGGTTGAATTGCCGGCTGCAGCATTTGGATGAGGTCCAGTTGGAAATTCAAAGTCAGTTGTCCCCGATTTGCCATCAATCTCCATAACCGTTCATGCTCCGCGCTGCCCTTGGTGAATTCCCGGCACACGTCCAGATCCACATGCGGCAGCCAGCCGGTCCACGACTCCTTGCCGTCCTCGGATTGCCAGCGCGCTTCGACGCCATTGAGGTCGGTGCGCAGCTCGATTTCGTCGTGGCTCGCGGCCGGTGTGCTTGCGCGCCGGGAGACGTTGGGCAATTCGATGGCGTAATTCACCGCCGCGTTGCGCGGGGGAGTGGTGAGCACGATGGTGCGATTGTCGGGCGTCACGCTGGCGGACAGCACGGGCACGGCGTAACGGGGCGTGGCCTTCTGGTCGTGAATCACTTGATAACCCGGCCACATCGTCTCGAAGCGATCACCCGCCTCGACGTATTTGCCCTGCGTAATCTTCGTTTGCTTCGCGAGGTTTTTCAGGTTCGCCGGATCCAACGGACGGTCGAACGCGATGCGGATTTCCGTGGGGCTGGCGCTCCACGTAAGCACGGGCTGCGGCGCGCTCTGGTCTGTGTAGGAAACTCGATACAATTTGCCGGCACCTTGCGGGCCGGTGCCCCAGTCCGGTTTGCCGCTGTGCGTGGAGACGATCAAATCGCCACGCGGCGACACACACGCATCCACCGTGAGCGCGTTGAGGCAGCCGATGATCTGGTTTTGCGCGACGTAGCCGGCGGCGGTTTTCACGAGCTTGGTGCGATACAGCTTGCCGCGCGATTCGCCGCACACCAAGGCATCGCCCGCCCACCACGCGGGGCCGAAAATGGGACCGTCGTTGACGCTTTCGTTGAAATTCAACCCGCACGTGGACTGATGCTGCGGGCCGTAATCGAAGACGCTCGGCTCATCGATCACATCGGGCAGATGCTTCGGGTGGCGCGGCGGGAAGCCGTAATGGCGGCCCGGCTGGATATGCAGCAATTCGTCGAACGGATTGCCATTGGGCAGCCACGTCGCGCCTTCCTGCTCGGAGCAAAACAGGTCGCCATGTCGATTGAAGGCCATCGCCACCGGAAAACGAATGCCCGTGCAGATGATTTCGCGCCTGGAAAAATCCGGCGATACCTTGAGCACGGTCCCGCGCTCGGACTTGATGTCGTAGGCCGCCTTGCCGGTTTCCTTGTCGATGAGGTAGCCGTTGGCGAAGTTCGCGGTGCCGAGCGTGAAGTAAATGTTGCCTTCCTTGTCCAGCGCGCAGCCGATGGCATCGACGTTCTGCGTGATTTCCTTCCAACCGGTGGCCACGATGATTTCCTCGTCCGCGCGGTCATCGCCGTCCTTATCGACGATCAGCGAGAGCTTGCCCTTGGACGGCACGAACACGCCGTTGCCGCGCGGATAATTGGGCGGCGTGAGCGCCATGCCGATGGGGCCGCGCATGGTGTCCTTGTCCCAGAACGGCGCGGCCTTGTCTTCGAGTCCGTCGCCGTTGGTGTCGGTCAAAATGTGGATGTGACCGTTGTAACCGAGCGCGACGAGCTTGCCGTCGGCGCGATATTTAAGCGTGTTGATGTTCTTCAATTCCACCGGCAGTTCGCGCACGGTGAAGCCGGGCACGAGCATTTGAATCGGCGCCTGATGGGCGACGGTTTCCAGCGGACGCATGCCGGCGGGATCATCGGTTGTCGTGAGCGCGACGTGTTTGTCGGTGAGATATTTTTCCACCTTGGCGCGGTCGCCGGCGGACAGGACGCGGCTGTAGATGAGCACTTCGGCGATCTCACCATCGAGAAAGCTCTGCGTGTGCGGCGCTTCGGGCGTGTTGGAAAAACACCGCGCGCCGATGGTTAATTCGTCCATCCACAGCGTGCCGGGCTTGCGCTCGCGCCGGCCATGGTCCTTGCCATCGACGAACAATCGCACGCCGCTGTTGCCCTGGGAGATTTGCAGCGCGAACGTATGAAACCCGCCGAAATCGAAACTGGACGCCAGCACATTGCCCGCGCCGGTGAAGCCCGCGCCCTCCGGATTGAACACCGTGAAGCGCGGCGAACCGGCGGGGCCGAGGTCCAGATTCACGCCGGTGTTGTAATCATTTTTGCCCGCTTGATTGACAGCGAGAAAGCCCCGGAACCCGCCCGCGTTGCTGCGGGGCGCGGCGACGAGGAACACCGTGGCGTTGGTGAATGACGTGTTGAGGTTGGCGGCGGAAAAGAAATCGTCCTTGCCATCGAAGCGGAAGCTGGCGCTGTTGACGACCTGGCGGAAACGCGGGCGTGCCTCGGGAATGCGCTGGGAGACGTGGCGGCCCTTGCCGGAGGAATCGAACCAGAAATCGGCGGGGGCATTGTTGGCCAGAGCGGGGAGCTTGCGCGTCTGCCGCGCCGCGGACTGGCGCGTGGCGTCCAGCCACAATTCGAGGCCATTGGCGACGGGCAATTTGTCATCCGCCCACGGCTCGGCGGCGGGCAGTGGAGCGAGCACAGCCAGCAGGAACAAACTCAGCAAGGGAAGTTTCATAGGTTTCCAACGTTGGGCGCACATCGTGGCAGTGGTTCAATCGTCGCGGGTTAATTGACGTTTCCTTCCCCCTCACCCCGGCCCTCTCCCTTGGGGAGAGGGAGGTTCTGCGCCCGCAGTGAAAGGAAATTATGCGCAAGGCGCGCGATGAACCCACCCCTGACCCCTCCCAGGAGGGGAACAGCATTGGGTTCGCCAAGTCGTTTGGCGGGTTCAGGGTTCATGAGCAAGAGATTAGGGTGAGATGCGCCAAACGCCAAGACGGAAGCGGGTGGTGGAAAATGACGAATGCCGAAGGCCAAATGACGAACGAAGTCCGAAGGCAGGCGTGATGCGTGACGTTCTCGTTGAAATGCCTGACTGAACAGTTACGGCGAAGCGGTGGTGCGGCGGGGGAGGCAGCAGTGTTTGTATTTGCGGCCGCTGCCGCAGGGGCAGGGGTCGTTGCGGCCGGTGGTGCGCCAGACGTCGGATTGTTCGTGCTGGGCGATGAGTTGCATGATGCCCGAAGCGGGGCGGCCGGAGCGGAGGATCTGGGCCATGGCTTGCATGTAGGGCTCGATGTGGTTGAAGAACCGCTTGTAGCCGGCGCAAAGGTAATTGAGGCCGGGTTCACCGTCGGGCGTGGTGATGAAACGGTGTTTGGGACATTCGCCGTGGCAGGCGAAGCGGACTTCGCATTCGCGGCAATATTTGGGGAGGGTGTCGGCCTTGTCGTTGCCGAACTTTCGTTGCGCGGGTGAATTGACCATGTCGCCCAGCGACTGGTTCATCAGGTTTCCAAGCTTGAAGTTCGGATAGACGTAATGGTCGCACGAGAAGACGTCGCCGTTGTGTTCGAGGGCCAGGGCGGCGCCGCAGCGCTCCGCAAAGACGCACATGGCGGAGCCAAGGCCCATCCAGTTGGCGAGGGCGACGTCAAACAACTGGACGTAAACCTCGCCGACGTCGCGCACCACCCAGTCTTCGAAGACCTGGATGAGGAACTCGCCGTATTGCTTCGATTCGACGCTCCATTCGGTGACGGGAGAGCCGGTTGCCTCGCGCAGCGGGCCGAGGTGCCACTTGCCGACCATGCCGGTGGCGTAACCGTGTTGCCTGAGAAGTTCCGGCGCGGTCAGGCGTTCGGCGGCGATGAGCGGCGCGCCCCACGCGCCAATGACGCCGCGTTGCAGGCGCGTGCGCCACGAATAGCGGCCGGTGAACAGCGCGTAACGCGTGGGCGTGCACACGGACGTGGGCGAATGCGCGTCAGTGAAGCGCATGCCTTCGTCCGCGAGCTGGTCCAAGTGCGGCGTGGGAATCTTCGAATCCTTGTTGTAGCAACCGAGGTCGCCGTAACCTAGATCATCGGCGAGGATGTAAATAATGTTGGGACGTGAAGCGGCATTGGCGAAATTCCAAACTCCAAACGTCAAACTCCAGAGAAGCAACAAGAACAAATGACGAAGGCCGAATGACGAATGACGAAAGAAGGACGAAAAGCGAATGATGAAGCCGGAGCGCGAATCGCACGGCGTGGATGTTATTATGGTTTGGAGGTTGGTGCTTCTCTGAAGTTTGAAGATTGAAGCTTGAAGTTTCATTTTCATTTGCCCAAGTCGGCAAGAAAGCGCACGAGGTCGGCGAGTTGCTGCGGCGTGAGCGGCGCGGTCAATCCTTCGGGCATGACGGAGCCGATGGGCTGGATGCGCTCGATTTGGGCGCGGCGCAAGGTGGCCACTTCACCGGTGAGCGTGTCGCGGATGGCGGTTTCGCCGGCGGTCTCGGATTGTTTGACGCCTTCGAGATTGCGCCCGTCCTTCGTGAGCACACGCACGGCTTCGAAGCCTTCCTTCACGTTCAACTGCGGCCAGATGAGTTCGGTGATGATGCCGTCGATGGGCTGGCCGCGGCCCAGCGCGGAGATGTCGGGGCCAACCTTTCCGCCTTCGCCGTTGACGACGTGGCAGGCCGCGCAGCCCATCATGTCGTAAACCTGGCGTCCGCGCGCCGCGTCGCCTTCGCGTTGCGCGCGCGTGGCGAGGTCGCGGACAAACTCAGGACTGTAAACCGGCAGGTCGGCGGAGAAACCGGCGAGTTTGCTGAGGCGCGCGACGAGGACCTTGTCGAAGCGCCCGGCGTTATTGACGACCGACAGCGACATGCGCGCCTGTGCGGGCGCGAGCGAGCCATCCGGCAACGCCTTCGCAAGCGCAACATAACCACCGCGGCTTTGCAGGATGGGCCGCAGCCATTGGGCGGACTCCTGCGCATTGGCGGCGGAGCCGAGGCGTTTGGTTGCGAGCGCGGCGGCTTGGGGAAGATTGATCCTGGCGACGGCCTCCAAGGCCCCAAGCGCCAGCGGGGCTTTCGTTTCCTGTTCGGCAACGCGCGCCAGCAACGGCAGCGCATCCTTCCCGCGCAAGCGCGCAAGCGAATCGAAAGCCTCGATGCGCAGCGCCGTTTCCGTGACATTGTTTTGCGCCAGCGCGAGAATTTTTTCAGCAAACCCCTGGACGCGCCAGACGCCGGCGAGGCGCACGGCGCGTTGTTGCAACGCCGCGCTGGAACTGGCGGACAGTTTTTCGAGCGCGGGCTGGACATCGCCGGCGGGGATGAGCTTGCGCGTCTCGGATTCCACGGCGAGCGCATCGAGCAACGCGGGATCGCTTTGCGCGCGGTCGAGGACAAAGCGCAAATCGTCCGCGTTGCCCACGGATGCCAGCGCGTTGAGCCAGGGGCGCAGGCGGGCGGCGTTTCCTTCAGTGCGTTGCGCGAAACGGCGGATGAACGCGGCGGCGTCGGGCAAGCCGCCGTTCTTCAACACGAAGAGGAGATGGTTGTCGCTGGTAAATTGAAGCTGGCCGGCGTTGAGCGCGGGTTCCCACAACGGCCGCAACGCGTGCGCGGCCTTGGTGAGCGCGTAATCAATATACGCATCGACGGGGCGGTCGAGCGCGCGCGCCGCAATTGTAATGGACGAGGAATCGGCAAAGTAACTCGCCGCCACGACGGCTTCGAGGCGGACGCGCGGGTGTTCATCGGCGATTTGTTGTTCGAGGATTTTGCGCGCATCCGGCAGGCGCGCGTTCCAATGGCCCAGCGCGCGCGTGGCATAAGCGCGCACGCGGTAATCGGGCGAGCGCAGCAATGACGCGAGCAACTGGGGGCGCACGGTTTCGTGAGATTCGTAAACACCCAGCGCGCGAAGGCGAAGAGGGTCGTCGTGTGCGTCGCCGGGCTTGAGCGTTTTTACCCACCGGTCGAGCGATGCTACCGCGGTTGAAGATTTCTGTTCGAACAACAAGCGTTTGGCCTGGTATTTGACCCAGCGCTCGGACGAGTCGAGGTGACGGAGCAGTTCCTCGATGGACGCTCCGGCCAGTTGCGGCGGTTTCACCGGCGCGCGGCCCTTGTAGCTCACGCGCCAGATGCGGCCGTGGCTTTTGTCGCGGTCAGGATGACGATACGAAGCCTGATAGTGGCCGATGATGGGATTGTACCAGTCGGCGAAATAAATCGCGCCATCCGGTCCGAGGTGAACGTCCACTGGGCGAAACACAGTATTGGTGGTTTCAATGATGGGCGGCAGTTGCTTGGACACATAAACCCCGTTGCGTTGGTCCAGCCGATGAAGTTGCAGCGTGTTGTCGTAATAGCCGCCGATGACGAACATCCCCTGCAACTCGTCGGGAAAATGCCGCGAGTCGATGATGTCGAAACCGACCTGCTTCGCGCGCGCCTGAAACACGCGCATGATTTCCGAGTCGAGCGCGAGATCCGTGCGAATCAGGCCGGGCACGCAATAATACCCGCCGATGGTCGCGCCGCTCTTGTGGAAGACCTGCCCGTAATCATCGGTGACGACGCCCCAGCAATTCGCGCCCGCCGAAGACATCTGAAAGAACGGATCGAGCTGCATCGTACGCGGGCGGTAGCGCCACACGCCGGCGCGGTTCAAATGCTCGACGCCGTGGGGCGTTTCGACGCGCGAATAAATGTGATGTCCCTGCGTGAACCACAGTTCGCCGCCGAACCCCCAACTGATGCAATTGATCATCTGATGCGAATCCGCCGTGCCGAAACCGCCCAGCACAATCCGCTTTTCGTCGGCGCGCCCGTCGCCATTCGTGTCGCGGAAATGCATCAACTCCGTGCCTTGCGCGACGTAAAGCCCGCCGTCGCCCAATTCGAGCCCGGTCGGCATGAATAAACCTTCCACAAACGTGGAGAATTTGTCCGCGCGACCATCGCCATTCGTGTCCTCGCAAATCATGATGCGGTCATTGGCTTTTTCGCCGGGCTTTACCTGCGGATAACTGATGGTGCAGGCGACCCACAAGCGCCCGCGCTCGTCCCAGCGCATTTGGATCGGCTTCACGATGCCGTCCTTCTCCGACGCAAACAGGCTGACTTCGAAATCCGGAAGAATCTTGAGCGACGCCAGTTCCTCCTCCGGTGTCTGCGGCGGCGCGGACGGCGGCATGACCGGAATGGGCGAGCGCGGACCAAGCGGCGCAATCGGTTCCTTGGCCAGCGCGCGCCGGACGTTTTCCTCCGCCTGCTGGATGAGCGGCACGAACTCCTTCATTTCCTCGGGAAACAGCCGCACATCCTGGTCGCGCCAGTCGCGGCTGAACGGCACGTGCGTGCGGTCGCCTTCCAGGAACGACCAGTTCATCGGCCGCCAGAAATCAAACCACAGCCGCTCCAGTTCGACGGCCGCGACGCGAACAGGCTCAAGCGACTTTAACGGTTTCGGTTTCAGGCCGAACTGGCGGACGATTTGTTCCGCAACGAGCGCGTGTCCATCGTCGTTCAAGTGATACCCGTTGTCGGTCATTCGCGCGCTGCGTGCGGAACGGTTCGCGAAGGGCGTGAACAAATCGACGAAGTGCATTCCACGCCGTTGCGCCAGATCACGAATCGCATCGGCATATTGTTTCACTTCCCCGTTGTGCGCGGAAAGGTCGGGCAGTGTTTCGATGACGGTTTTCTCGAAGGGCATCGGGGAAAGCAGCACGATTTGCCGGCCCTCAGCCGCAAACTGGTCCAACAGCTTTTCATATGCCGCGACAAAGTCCGCCAGTTTCGCGGCGCCTTGCAGCGATTCCATCTGCCCGAATTGCGCCAGCACCACATCCGCGCCGATGTCGCCCAGTTGCTTCGACCAGTCGCGCGAGCGCCGCCATTGCTCGCCGCCGTAGTCGCGCCATTGCTCGAACACCGTGTCGCCCTCCCAGCCAAGATTGCGCACGCGCAGGCGCAACTCGGGGCGCGCGCTGACGAGTAATGTGTGCAAATGACCGTTGAACCGCGTGCGCTCGATGTTTGCGCCGCCAGTCAGGACGACGACATCATCGGCCTTGAAGGCAACGGATGGCGCGCCAGACGCCGTCGAATGATTCCAGAGGCACAGCAGCGTCGCGCACAACCGGAAGCCAGTTCGTGAAACAAGAGAACGAAGATGCATCGGTGGCACGGCGGTTATTTATCCTTCTTCTTTTTCTTCTGCTTGGCCGGCGCAGGAGCAGCGGGCGTGCCGGCCTCCAGATGCGCGGGCCGCGCGTCCTTGTATTTATCCAGCGCTGTTTGCAACAGCTTCGCGGCCGACGCCGCCTCGCCATTGAGTGACGCAACTGTCAGCGCCTGTTTTTCCTCGATATCCTTGCTCAGGTCAAAGAACTCGCCCGTGCGGTAGAGCTTGTATTTCGCGTTGAACGCGTGTTCCCGCACCTTCAGGTCCGCGCCCTGGCGCGGCGAATACCACGAATAAATCCACTCACGCGGATTGCCCTTCTGCCCGAGCAACTGCGGAAAGAAACTCCGCCCGTCGATCTTCAACTCGGCCGGCACCTTCACGCCCGCCGCTTCGCACAGCGTCGGCAGAAAATCCGTGCTGTCCACCAGGTCGTGGCACACCTTGCCCGATTGGATCTTTCCCGGCCAACTGGCGATGCACGGCACGTGCATGCCGGCATCGGTCGTCATCCCCTTGCCGCCGATGTACACCTTGTCACCCAGCATCGACCGTGTGCCCCGGCCCGTGCCGTTGTCGCCGATGAACACCAGCAGCGTGTTGTTGCGGATGCCCAGCTCATCCAGCTTGGCCACCATGCGCCCGACCATCTTGTCCATGTATTCGACCATATAGCGGAAATTCTTGTCTGCCTTGTTGACGTTTTCGCCGATGGCCTTCGGATCCCAGTCCGGGCTGCCCGGAGCAGGTTGGTAAGGGCCGTGGGTGAGCATCATGGGATAGTAGAGGAAGAACGGTTTGTCTTTGTGGCGCGCGACGAAATCGAGCGCGTAGTCATTTACCAGCGTCGGGCCGTATTCGCCGTTGTTGTAATCCTTCTCCACGCCGTTGATCTCCAGCCCTGGATTTGCGTAGCGCGGCGGGCGGCGCGTGTGCTGCCAGAGGCAATGTTCGTCGAAGCCAAATTTCTTCGGCAAGTCGAGGTCGCGGCCAAGCTGCCACTTGCCCGTGATGCACGTGGCGTAACCGGCGTTCTTGAACAAATTGCCGAACGTCACCGCCTTCGGGTCCATGTTCCCAAAATTGATGTAATTGCGGACATTGTAGCTGCCGGTCATCAACTGCACGCGCGTGGGCGTGCACAACGGCTGCACGTAACACTGATCAAAGCGCACGCCCGTCGCCGCGAGCTTGTCCAGCACCGGTGTCTGGTAAGAAGTGCCGCCGTTCGCGCCAATGGTTTCGTAGCCGAGGTCGTCCGCCATGATCATGATGACATTCGGGCGCGCCGCCGCGTGGCAGGCGGCCGTTCCGATGACCGCCATCACGGCAGACGCCAGCACCAGTCGAAGAATGGATTTCATAGACGTTGATTGGGTGGTTCATTCATTTTTTAGGGCGCGCCGCTTTCGCTGGCGAGTCTTTTCGCGGCGGCTCCTGCTCTTCCGGCCATGTGCGGTTGCTTCGGGAAAACGGCAGCGCGTCGTCCTGATCGCTGATGCCGTCCGCGTCGGCATCATTCATCTTCAGACGCGGCCAATCCGCCGGCGGCCAGTGCTGCGCCAGATTCCACACGCGCGCGGCAAACGTGCCGCGCGTGACCTGCTCGTCTGCCGCAGCCAGCCGGCGCAATTCCTCCGCGGCGCGATCATCGGCCGGGCCCGCGGTTTGCAAACAAAGGCTCGCCACTCCCTTCCGCCATCCGGCTGACGCCACGGCGTCCGGCTGAAAATCCACCTCCCGCCGTTCGAGCGGCAAACATCCGCGCGCCGCCAGCCGGTTGATCGCCACGAACGCCGCATGGTCCGCGGGCAAATCCCGGAACGGCCAGAGCAACACGGGCGTGCCCTGGTTCCGCCGCAAAGCGCGCCCTGCACTTCTTCGACGCGCGCGCGGTTCCCCGCGAGGTCGCGCGGTTGAACGCGATGTTTCAAACACACCGCCGCCAGCGCCGCCGCGGCCTGCCCGATGTGAATGCGTTGATCGTGCAGGCGGACCGCCGCGCTGACGATGCTGCTGAAGCCGACGTTTCCTTGCGCGCCGATGAGCCCGTCCATCTTATCCGGCACCAGGCTGCGCAGGGGAAAGGACGAGCGATCGCTCAGCAGATGCACGCCGCGGCCGGGCTTCTCGTAATCCGCCCAGACGCCCGAGCCTTCGGCGCCTTTCAGGTAGGCGCGCCCGGTGTTGTGGAAATCATAATGAAACTGCCAGGCAAACAGGCCGTCCGGGTACATTGCCCGCGCGAACGCCTCGCGCGCCGCGTTCTTGTTCGCGCCGTCGGTGTTCAAGGCGTCCTGCTCGCGCATCATGTAAAGCGCCTTTAAACGCAGCCCCTCGCGGATGTACGGCTTGGGCGGCAGTCGGTCCGCCGTGCCGAATTCGCCGCTCAACTGAAATTTCCGCAGGCTGTTCGCCGTATCCTTCGCCCGCTCGTGCGCGAAGGTTTGCAAGTGATGCAACAGGCCGAGTGAATGCGCCTTGGCGTCTTCGAACACCACCTGCCGTTGCTCGCGCGTCATCAATACAATGTTCTTTTGCGATGCGCCCGGCTCCGTGCGTTCCAGCGCTTCGGCCACGTGCCGGGGCAGCCGTTCCAACGGATAATCCTGTCCGTTGGAATAACAGATCAACGCCGAGGTGCGCCCGTCCTGGCTCGCGCCGCCCTCGACAATCCGCCGCATCGTGGCAATGGACGCCTGCCGTCCCGCTGCCTGGCCATCCGCCGGCCACGGTTGCAAGCCCGCGCCTTTCACCGGGCGATCCCACCGCAACGCCGCGGCCTCCTGTTTCCCCAGCGGCGTGGCGCGCAGATAACGCCGTTCGTCATAATATGGTGGCGCGGGAACCGGCGTTTCCGCATCGGTTTGTTCCACAATCAATGTCCACGTGATGGGATTCATCTCGTTGGCCGGCGCGTTCGCCGCGTCCTCGGCGGCGCTCGGTTCGCCATAGCGCGAGCGCGGGTCGGGGCCCACTTCAAACGCCGCGCCGGAGAGTTGCACCGCCTCACCCCAATCCGACGCATCAATCGTGAACGCCGCGCGCACGCCCAGTTCCTCGGTCCCGCCCTTGAGCGGGCGAAATCTCATCCCGGTGACGCGCGTTGCGTCGTCCGATTTGAAGGCCGCCACCGGGGCGAAATTCAATTTCAACTTCACCTGTCCGCTCGCGATGTAGGGCTGGAGCATCGCGCGGAAAATGGCTTCCGCTTCCGCCGGACGAAACGTCGTTGGGCCATGCATCGGCCGGCCCGGCATCGGCGAGCCGTATTTCGCCGTGTTGAACGCCTCGATGCGGTCCAGCAATTCCTTGAACAGGCCGAAACGATGAAACGAGCGCTTCATCGGATGCCAGTCCGGCCCCCAGCCGACCTTGCCCACGCCTTTGTTTTCATCCACGCACGCCAGCGCCTGTTCGGTGTACTGCCCACCGAGCCATTCGCCATCGTGGACAATGGTGATGGATTTCACTCCCATCCGCGCGGCCTGGATTGCCGCCGCCCAGCCTGATTCGGTGCCGCCCACGACAAGCAGATCCGTGTGGATTTCCTCCGCACCCAGCGGGCTGGCGAGCAGGCCCAGCAACGCCAGCAGGCGAAACGGTGGCCAGGAGAGGCGCGCGGGCGTCATTAGCGCGTGGGCGCCGCCGCCCAGATGCGCACGTCATCAAACAGCGCGTCCTTCCCGCTCACCGTGAAATGAAACTCGTTCTTCGTCGCGTGCGCCAGCCCGGGCGACTTCAAATGCCCGACCGCCTGGTCATCCACGCTCACGCGCATCTCGTCTCCCACGATTTCGATCGCCATGCGATACCACCGTTGCGGCTCGATCTTCGCGGGAAACGCCTTGGCGCGGCCCACGAGCAGTTTGTCCGCCTCGGCTTTGCGCGCGGGATCCTTGCGCAGTTCGTAAATATCGTTGCGCATCACGCCCTCCTTGTCGTCGCCCAGGCGGATTTGCTTGGGCGTGATGGCCACGCGGCAGATGTGCCCGGCGTGCGAGCCCTTGAACGTCTTGTCATCGCACACGGCGTTGATGTTCCGGGCGCCTTCCAGGCGAAACTTGAACTCGATCACCACGTCCTTGAACGGTTCGGCCACGCCGCCCGCGACTCCCGCCCGGATGGAGCCCACCGAACCATGATCATCGCGCGTCTGGCTCCCCTTGAGCACGCCATCCGCCACCGTGAACGTGGGAATCACCGCCTTCCACGTCCCCAACTCGCGGCGCGCAAAATCATCCGAGAACAGCAGCTTGCCCTTCTTCGCCAGCGGCGCGCGTGAGTCAGCGGCAGTAACCACGGTGGCAACCGAAAGTAAAATGAACAGTGCGATTTTCGTGACCGGTTTGATGTATTTCATAAACTGCGACTTCAGCCATTTGTTCATTGGCAATTGAAGTTTCTCTGAAGTTTGGCGTTTTATTTCTTCTTCACCTTCGCCGTTTTCTTCGCCGACTCCTGATATTCCTTCATCATCTCCGCCAGCTTTTCCTCCTGCGCCTTCAGCCAGGTTTCATAACCTTTGGCGCGGCCACCGAGGTACTTGTAGGTGTCGAAAATGGCGCCGTTGCCCAGCGCGCGCGGGTCCTGCTCGTCTTTGAGCATGCTCATCATTTTATATCGCAAATCCTCCACTGTCTGCGCAAAC
>JBFMBT010000174.1:0-14150 GCA_040754875.1 Verrucomicrobiota bacterium
GCCGTTCGTCCGCGGCCGGCCCGCGCGGCGTTGCCCGGGTTTTTCCCCCCTGGCGTTTTGCGGCAGTTCCCCGAGTTTTACGTATGAGAACGAGATTTTGGTTTTTGCTGAGCCTGCTGCTGCTGCTGGCCGCCTTTGTGTTCTGGCGGCTGGGAGATTTGCGCCAGCGCAAGGCGGGGTCCGCGCCCCAGCCGGCGGCTGCTCCCGGCCACTCCAACGCCACTGGCCGCAGCGGATTGTTGGTCACGCAGCCGGCGAAAAAGCTGACTCCCGAACAGCGCGCTGCCGCGCTCGCCGAAGTTTATCAGAGCACCAATTATCCCCATCGCCTGAGCAACACCCGCCTGACCCCGGCGGAACTGGAACGCAGCGACCGCGCCATCCTTCTGCGCAACGCCATGATCGACACCGGCTCCCGGCGCGACCTCGCCATTCCCGACGACCTCCGCGCCCAGGGCGACCCCGGCAGCTATATCGTCCAGGCGCGCGGCCAGATTGACCGTGCCTTCCGCGCCCAGTTGCAGACCGTCAACGCGCTGGAAATCTCCTACGTCCCCAACAACGCCCTGTTGATGAAAATGTCCGCCGCCGCCGCCCGCACCGTGGCCGGCCTGTCCCGCGTGCGCGTCGTCATCCCTTACGAACCGTATTACAAACTGGAGATGGGGCTTCTGGAAATGGCTGTGGAAAAGCGCCCGCTTCCCGTCAACCGCATGCTGCGCTTGACGGTCTTCCCCGGCGAGGCGCAATCGGTCCTCGCCCCGCTCGAACAGATGGACATGCAGATCCTCGGCGAAGACCGTTCGCCCTTTGGTCCGCAATACATCGTTTCCCCGGGCCGGGGGACGCTCGCTGCGCTGGCGGCGCTGCCGCAGATCCAGGGCATTGAACCTTACAACCAGCGCGTGGCCCTCACGGATTTGATGCGCGTGCGCCTCGGTGTGGCGACCAACAGTGTCACGCTGAACAATTACCAGGGCCTCACCGGTTCCAATGTCTGGGTCACTGTCAATGACGTGGAAGGTGTGGACCCCGACCATCCGGATCTGACCAACCGCGTGTTTCACCATACTTTAACGGCTCCGACGGATTTCAGCGGTCACCCGACTCACGTGGCTGGCATCATCGCGGGCGGCGGCACCAACGGCCCGCCCGGCAACACCGTTCCCGGCTCCACCAACGGCGCCAACTTCCGCGGCATGGCGCCCCAAGCCATGATCTTTTCTCAAAACATCAATACTCTTTCCGACGCCGCCATGGCGGAGGATGCTGCGCTTACCAATCTCTTTGTTCTCAGTCAGACGAATCGCATTCCCGTCGCCAACAACAGTTGGGGCTACGAAACCTTTGCCTACGATTCTGCGGCTGCCATCTTCGACGGCGCAACGCGCGATGCCGTCCCCGGCCTTTCCGGTGCTCAACAGATGATCTTCGTGTTCGCCGCCGGCAACAGCGGCTTCGGTTCCGGCAATGGCCAGGGCGGTGTGCGTGACTCCATTGATTCACCCGGCACGATGAAGAACGGCATCACCGTCGGCGCTTTTGAACAGGCGCGCGACATTACGAATGATGTCATTACCCTCCTGGGCTGCACATTAAGAACCAATGCTGATTACCTCCCGTTGACCGACAGTTCGAACGAAGTCGTCTCGTTCTCCAGCCGCGGCCCGGTTGGTTATGAGCTTGAAGGCCAATACGGACGGTTCAAGCCGGACCTCGTCGCCCCAGGCACGTTCGTGGTCGGCCCCGTCTCCTCCACGTGGAATTCCAACGCGTACTACAATCCCACAACCGTTGTTGATGTGGTCCGCCTGACCAATGTCATTTCCTTCGCGGGTGAAACCAATGCGTTCCTGCCCATTTTCGTTCCAAACAATGCCCTTAGCCTGACCATTGAACTCCGGGCCAACAGCGCCTCGCCCTCGCCCATGCCGATCATGGAAATCTACACTAACATCACGTCCCAGCCAGCCTCGGGCGGCGCGGCCAATCTGGCAGGGACCAATTTGATTGTTATTACCAATTTCGGCACCAATTGCTCCGGCGACAACTGGTTTTACGAGATCGTCAACACCAACGCCATTGATGTGAATTACAATCTCATCGCCACGCTGGCCACGACGAATTACCCGCTGACCACTCTGAGCAATCTCAACAGCCAGATTGGCCCGCTCTATCGTTTCGAAAGCGGCACCAGCATGGCCGCTCCTGCGGTGTCCGGTTTGCTCGCGCTCATGCAGGAGTATTTGGAGCGCCTCGGCTTCACCAACTACAGCCCGGCGCTCTTGAAGGCCTTGCTCATCAATGGCGCGCTCCCGCTCGACCAGAATTACAGTCTCGACACCAAGGCTTCGGTCAACCATCAGGGCTGGGGCCGTCCTTATCTGCCCACCACCATCCCCGAGGTCTGGGAAACTCTCGGCACCAACCAGCAAAACCTGTGGCCGGTTCAGTTCGTCGACCAGAACCCCACCAACGCCCTGGCCACCGGCCAGAGCCACGTTTACACCATCGGCGTGCAGACCAACTCGACCGATTACCAGTTGCGCGTCACGCTCGTCTGGACCGATCCTCCCGGCAACCCGGCCGTCGGCAAAAAGCTCGTCAACGACCTGGACCTCATTGTCACCAACCTCACCACCGGCGAGGTCTATTATGGCAATGACTTCCCTTCGGGCGGCAGTTTCACCCAGCCCAACATGATTGTGGACGTCACCGGCGGCGGCAATCCGCCGCAGATCATCAGCGCCACCGCCACCAACGACTCGGTGAACAACGTTGAAAATGTCTATCTTCCCGGCAATCTCGGCACCAACCTCGCCATCACCGTCCGCGGCCGCGCCGTCAACGTCAATGCCTTGACCGGCCACACCAACGACGTCGTGCAGGACTACGCCCTGGTCGTCGCCTCGGGCAACGTCTATGCCACCAACGCCGCCATTTCCTTCGTGGCCACCAATGCCACCATGGATACCAATCCGCCGGTGGTTTTCCTCCAGAACTCGACCAACGCGACCGGATCGGCCCTTTACTCGTTCCTGAAGGAACAGCGCATCGGCGCCAGTTCGCCGTTGAACACCTCCACCAACGGCACCAACCTCCAATGGCGCTTCTACGTGTTCACCAACGAATACACCAACGCGTCCGCCACCATCACCAACCTGTCGTTCCGCACCTTCTATCCGCCCAACCTCTCGGTCGCCCGCAATATCGACCTGCCTTTCGCCATCACTCCGGCCATCGGCCCCAACGGCGGTTATCCGCTCGGTCGCAACGCCGATGCCGACCTGGACCTGTACGTCTCCACCGACCCCGACCTGACCAACCTCGTCGATACCGTGGTCGATGCCGCCTTGAAATCGACCGATCGCGGCGGCACCGAGATCATCCGCATTACCAATCCGCCCGCGGCCCAGGTCTATTACGTCGGTGTCAAGTCCGAGGATCAGCAGGCGGCGGAATTCCGTTTCCTCGCCCTCGTGACTGATGTCACCGAAGTGCAGCAGAATCCCGACGGCTCTTACACGCTACGGCCCGTCCCCGTCCCGGCGGATATTCCGGATGGCTCGCCCGATGCCCCCGGTGGCGTCGAAATGTTCGCCACGCTGGATGCGGATTTCACCATTTCCGCCGTGGTCGTGACCAATGTCATCACGCACGAACTGTTCGGCGATTTGCTCGGCCAGTTGCACCACGACAACGGCGCTTTCGTCGTGCTCAACGATCACAACAGCTTCCTCGGCGGCCAGTTCAGCGGCACCGTCACCAACATCTATGACGACCGCCTCACCAACAACCCCGCCGGGTCCGGCTACAGCGATGGCCCGGGCAGCCTGCTCGATTTCGCCGGCCGTCAGGGGCAGGGCACGTGGACCTTCACCATGGTCGATGACGCTCTCTCCTTCACCGGCCGCGTGGACGACATCATCATCCACGTCACACCCCAGCCGCTTGATGACACTGGCGGCACATCAGGCAGCGGGCGTACCAATGTCAACGCCGGCGAAACCGTCTATTTCGGCGTCGTCGTCCCGCCTGAGGCCATCAGTCTTACGTTGGGCATCGGCTGGGTCAGCGGCACGGGTCCGCTGGATTTGTATGTGCGGTACGACGATGGCACGGTGCCGCGCCTGCCCGGCCCCGGCAATTACGACCACGCCCTGACCAATATCTTCACCCCGGGTGATTCATTGACCATCTCCCGGGCCGACATCCCGCCGCTGGTGCCCGGGCGCTGGCTGTGGGCCGTCAGCAACGCCGGGCCGGACACCGTCACGTTCGACATGTTCTTTTCCATGGTGCTGGATTATGTCGGCAACGCGCCGCGCGTCTTCAACAACACCACGCAGGTGACGATTTTCGACGAAGCGCACACCAACGCCAATGCTGCGCTCATCGATACCTCCAGCGTTTTCACGAACAACGAAACAGTCGCCGCCATCAACAAGATTGGCGTGCGCATCGAGCATGAGCGCCCGTCGGATCTGGATATTCGTCTCCTGAGTCCGTCCGGCACCGCCATTTTGTTGATGGAAAGCCGTGGCTGGGGTTTCACCAACGGCATTGGCATGGGCACCAACCGCACCGAACTCGCCCTCGTTGCCTTCAGCGAGGACACCAACACCACGTTTGATCTCATCAAACACGTCAACCCGACCAACGACCCGGCTTTCCTCCAGTTCATCACGCCCACCAACGTTGCCACCACCTACATGACCGACGAGGACTGGACGGTGGATACCGCGGCTTCGGCGGGCGGCGTGAATGAATCCCGTTATCTTATTCCCACGGGCACGAACCATGGCCGTATCCAGGTGTATTGGTTGTTTTACGTCGCGTCCGACCAGCTTCAGATCATCTACGAAGGCACCAACATTCTCTATGACACCGGGGTCACGAATAATACCAACAGTTTGATCAACTTCACGCCGACGGATGTGGACACGGCCACCGACACCATCAATATCGCCAATGCGTTCGTCACCGATGACGATGTGGGATTCGCGTCGGCTGGAACTCTCCCCGGCGGGCTCGTCCAAGGTGTCCGCTATTTCATTATCAACGAGACAGCCACCTCCTTCCAGGTTTCCCTGACCCAGGGCGGACCGGCGGTGGATCTTACCAGCGCGGGCAACGGGCTTCAGTACGTCTTTGAATGGGAGTCCTCCACGACCATCGAGTACAACGGCACCTCCGATGTTGTCGAAATCGTCGTGAACCCCGGCTCCACCAATTCACCCGGCACCATCTGGGATTTTCAGTTCCAGTTGTTCGATCTGGCCGACGTGGCGTATTCTTACACGGGGAGTAACTCTGCCCAACGCGCCAAATCCGTTGCCATCCGCGACGGAAGCCTCTACCTGGCCGGCATGACCGAGGCCCTCGCCACCAACGGCCTCATGGCCCGTTTCGCCATTCCCATGCAGTCGAATGCCCTGCCCATTTACAGCCTCAACTGGCCCGACACTCGCGGCGGCACCGAATTCCGCGGCGTCGCCACCACTTCCGAAGGCGTCTATGCTGCGGGCGACAGCTACACCGAAACCACCGACACCAACTCGACCAAGGAAACCAAGGGCGTCGTTGTGAAATTCCCTTTCACCGCGCCCGCCATCAACACCTATGGTGTCCAAGGCTCCACCTGGCACACACAAGTGCCCACCAATTCCACCCAACCCGGCGCCTTCGCCTTCGGCGGCATTGAAAAGATGAATGCCATCACCACGGCGGAGGAAAACGGCGTGGAATACATTTACGTCACTGGTTATGGCCAGTTCGATGCCACCAACCCGGGCCGCCTCTATCTCTCCAAGTTGACCAACGACGGCACCGTTGTCTGGACCACGAATGACTCCGCCCTGGTGGCTGGAGAACCGTTCAGCAGCGGCCAGGCCATTGTGGTCGCCAATAACAACATCTTTGTCGCCGGTCTGATCGCCGATTCCGGCGGCACCACCACCAATGCCTATATCGCCAAGTTCGACACCAACGGGGCGATGATCACCACCAACATCCTGACCGTCCTCAGCGAATACAAAGGTCTGGCCACCTACAACGGTGAGCTCTACGCCGTCGGCGTCCAGGGCACCGCCCTCAGCGGCTCCGGCGCCCAGTTCCTCGTCGTGAAATTTGACGAAAACCTGAACATCCTCTGGGGCCCCACCAATTACACCGTTACCAGCGGCGGCGACGAGGACATCCTCAATGGCATTGTGGCGTTTGGCGACCGCCTCTACGCCGTGGGCTCGACTCGTCCGGCCGGTGGCGACTCGGATGGCATATTGTTGGAAATTGACCAAGCCACCGGTGCCTTGATCACACGCGGTACGTACCCCGGCTACCAGACGTTCGAGGGCTATTCGGCCAACCCGGGTGATGACGTGTTCTATGGCGCCGCCACGGACGGCTTCGACCTCTATGTCGTGGGTGAAGGCCGCCGCTACGATCCCACCGTGCGCACGGACCCCGATGCCGTCATTGTGCGTTACCGCATCAAGAACGATTTCTTCCCCGAAGAGCCCTTGTCACTGCTCGTCGGCGAAGCGGCCAGCGGTCAGTGGCGCTTGCTGATCACCGACACCCGGACCGGCGCCACCAACACCAGCGCCCGTTTGCTCGGCTGGCAGATCCAGATGCAAACCGCCGTTACCAATTCTTCCGCCTTGCGGTTGACTCCCTTTACGACGCTTACCAACACCCTGCGCGACACCAACGTCAGTTACTTCATTGTCGATGTTCCTTACACCGCCACGTGGGCGGACAACATCTTCACGGTCGTTGCGGTAACCGGCTCCGGCCTGATCAATGTCTGGCACGATCAATCCGGCCTGCCGGACGTGACCACTGCGCCCAATGTTCTCACGGCTTCCGGCTCCGCCACCGTCCGCTTTGACAACACCACTCCCACCACGCCGGTACTGGTTCCGGGCCAGCGCTATTACCTCGCGGTGCAAAATGCGAACGCGGGTGACACCAACACTCTCACCATCCGCGTGGATTTCGACAATACCGGCACCACCTATGCCACGATGGGCGCCAGCTTCGCCGGAACTGCCACCACTGAGAAACGCAGCCTATTCCAGTTCCAGGTCCTGCCGGGCGATGCCTATGCCACGGTCGAACTGACCAACCTCACCGCCGATGTCCGCCTGCTCTTGCGGCGTAATGCGCTGCCCACCCAGACCGCGTATGACCTCGAAGCCGTTGTCACCGGCACCAATTTCGCCTCCCTCACCCTGCAGCCCACCGGCACCATCACCAATCTGGTCGGCACCTGGTACCTCGCGGCTTACAAGATCGGCGCCACGGATCCCACCTTTGATCTCCGCGTCATGCCGCCCAACACCGCCGCGACCATCGCGCCCGTCGGCGACCGCGTCGTGGATGAAAGTCAGACGTTGAGTTTCATCGTCACCGCCACCGACGACGACCGCATCGAGAACAAGCTCACTTACTCGCTCTCCTTCGGCCCGCCCGGCGCAACCATCGATCCGGACACCGGCGTCTTTGTCTGGGCCACTACCGAGGCCGATGGCCCCGGTGTTTACCCCGTCACCGTGACTGTCACCGATGACGGCGTGCCGGTGCAATCCTCGTCGCACACGTTCAACGTCACCGTGAACGAGATCAACTCGGCGCCGACCCTGCCGGGCTTCCCGCTGATGAACACTCCGGAAGGCCAGCTCTTCACGCTGTCTGCCGCCGCTGCCGACAGCGACCTGCCGGCGAATACGTTGACTTACAGTTTCATCGGCTCCGTGCCCCAGGGCGCGGCGTTGAACCCGCAGACCGGCAGCCTCACCTGGACGCCCTCCGAGGCTCAGGGCCCGGGCTCCTATACGTTTACCGTTCAGGTCGTGGACAACGGCCAGCCGCCGCTCTCCAGCCAGACCTCGTTCACGTTGGTCGTTCAGGAAGCGAACAGCGCCCCGGTCGTCGCCGCCATCGCCGACAAGACGGTCAACGAGAACTTCCCGCTCACATTCAACGTCAGCGCCACCGACCCGGATCTTCCGGCGAATTCCCTGACCTATTCCCTCGGCTCCGGCGCTCCTGCCGGCGCCACCATCAACGCGAACACCGGCGCGTTCAGTTGGACGCCTTCGGAAACCGATGGCGGTTCCACGTTTGCCATTACCGTCATCGTCACGGACAACGGCTCGCCCACCCGCAGTTCTTCGGCCACCTTCAACGTGACCGTCAACGAAATCAACCGCGCGCCCATTCTCAACGCCATCGCCAATCAAGGCGTCAACGAAGGCTCCACTTTGACGGTGACCGCCGTCGCCTCGGACACCGACATCCCGGCTCAGACTGTCACTTTCAGCCTCGGCTCCGGCGCCCCCGCGGGCGCGACCATCAACCCCAGCTCTGGCGCCTTCTCCTGGGCCACCACCGAAGCCCACGGCCCCGGCGTCTATCCCATCACCATCATCGCCACGGACAACGGCACGCCGCCGGCGAGCAGCTCGCGCACGTTCAATGTCACCGTCAACGAGGTGAATACCGCGCCTGCCCTGGCCGCCATCCCCAATGCCACCGTCAACGAAGGCACGGCGCTGACCTTTACCGCCTCGGGCACCGATGCCGACGTCCCCGCACAATCCCTTGCTTACAGCCTGGTGACCGGGTTCCCCGCCGGTGCGACCATTAACTCCACCAGCGGCGCGTTTAGCTGGACGCCTGCCGAGGCTCAGGGGCCTGGCACGTATAATATTACCGTTCGCGTGGCCGACAGTGGCTCACCCTCGCTCAATGCCACGCGCACCTTCACGGTCACGGTCAATGAAGTGAACGTCGCGCCCGTTCTGGCCGCGATCGCCAACCAGTCCGTCAACGAAGGCTCCACCCTCAACGTCACCGCCTCCGCCACCGATGCCGACCTGCCGGTCAACTCGCTCACTTACAGCCTCGACACGGCTCCCACCGGCATGACCATCAACGCTTCCTCCGGCGCCATTGCCTGGACACCCACTGAGTCCCAGGGCCCGGGCACCCACAACGTCACCGTGCGCGTCACCGACAACGGTTCGCCTGCCCAGAGCGCCACCAGGTCCTTCACGGTCACCGTGGGCGAAGGCAACGTCGCTCCGTCCATCGCCGTCATCGAGGATGCCACCGTGGACGAAGGAACTCCGTTCACCCTCAACGTCGTCGCCACCGACGCCGATGAACCGGCGCAAACCTTGACCTTCGCGCTCGACGAAGCGCCCGAAGGCATGAGCATCGACGCCGCCGGCGTCATCACCTGGTCGCCCTCCGAGGCCCAGGGCCCCAGTACCAACGACGTCGTCGTGCGCGTTACCGACAATGGCTCGCCCGCGATGAGCGCCACGCGCGCCTTCCAGATCACGGTCAACGAGGTCAACACGCCGCCGGTCCTTGCCACCATTGCCAATCAGACCATCGACGAAGGCGCCTTGCTGTCCATCGATGCCTCGGCCACCGATACCGACCTGCCCGCCAATGCCTTGAGCTATGCGCTGGAAAACGCGCCCACGGGCATGACCATCAATGCGTCCTCCGGCGCCATCACCTGGACCCCGACCGAAGCGCAGGGCCCCGGCAGTTTCAATCTCACCGTGCGCGTGACCGACAACGGCACTCCGGCGATCAGCACCGCGACCACCTTCACCGTCAACGTCGCGGAAGTGAACAACGCTCCTGTCCTTGCCGCCATCCCCGCGCAGACGGTCAACGAAGAAAGTCCGCTGTCCGTCACCGCCTCGGCAACCGACAGCGATAATCCCATCCACACCGTTACTTATTCGCTGGAAAACGCGCCCACGGGTATGACCATCAATGCGTCCTCCGGCGCCATCACCTGGACGCCCACCGAAGGGCAAGGCCCCGGCACTTACAACGTCACCGTGCGCGCCACCGACAACGGCTCGCCCAACTTGAGCAGCGCCCAGACCATGGTCGTGCATGTCAACGAAGTGAACCTGCCGCCCACCCTTGATGCCATTGCCAATCCCGACCCGGTTGACGAAGACTCCGGACCCCACACCGTGAACCTGACCGGCATCACCAGCGGTTCGGCCGGTGAAAGCCAGACGCTCGTCATCACCGCCACCTCCGGCGACACCAACATCATCTCGCATCCGGTCGTGAATTACACCAGCCCGTCCGCCACGGGCACACTGACCTATACGCTGGTTACCAATGCGTTTGGTGCCGCCACCATCACCGTCACGGTGGACGACGGCGGCAATGCGAATACCACGATCACCCGCACCTTCACAGTGACCGTCAATTCCGTGAACGACGAGCCGGTCATCACTTTTGCCAGCCCGACCAACAACGCCGCCCTCAAGGCCGGTGAAACCATTGCCATCACGGCCGACGCCACCGATGTGGACGGCACCGTGACCAAGGTCGAGTTCTTCGAAGGCGCGAACAAGCTCGGCGAGTCCACCACCGCGCCGTTCACGTTCAACTGGAGCCCGGTCATCGGCACCTACTCCCTGACCCTCAAGGCCACCGACAACGAGGGGGCAACCAAAACGTCCGAGGTCGCCGCCGTCACCGTCAATCCCGCCATCAACACCACGGCGGTCACTCCGGCCGGCGACTTCGAAATCACCTTCACCGGCGTGCCGGGCGTCACCTACGTCGTGCAAGTCTCCACCGACCTGGAGAACTGGACCGATCTGACCACTGTCACCGGCACCGGCAACCAGGTTCCCGTCATCGATCCGCAGGCCCTCAATGTCGGTCAGCGGTTCTACCGCCTCATCCCGCGGCCGTAACGCGGCATCGGCCAGAAAATGTTTCAGACAGACGATGAGGAAGGAACGAAACTTGCCCTTCGCCGGCGCGAGGCCTTGAAACGCGCCACGCTCGATCAATATCAGAGGGTTTGGAGTTCCGCCCTTCACATCGTCATTTTTGCTGGTGACGGCGCTGCGGCGGCGGGTTAGAATCTGGTTAACGTTCCCATCTCAACCCGGAGACCGCCTATGGACGTCGTTTTCAACTGCCCGCATTGCACGCAGGAACTCGAGGTCGAGGATTTGGCCATCGGCCAGCAGATCGACTGCCCCTCCTGCAATCAACAAATCACCATCCCCAAGGACGCCAGGCCGAAACCGGCCACGCCTCCCGAGCCTCCTCCACCCGGCGCCGAGATAAAGGAAGGCGCAACCCCGCCTTCTGTCGACGCCAAGGAGGGAGAAGCTCCGGCGCCATCCGAGCCGCCTGCCCCCAGAAAAGTCCCTCATATCGTGCCGCAGCATGACAAGGTCGAGGAGGTGCTGCGCAAGAAACCGGAAGCCAAACCCGAAGACGCCGCCCCCAAGGACGGCAAGAAGCGGCTTCGTACCCGCACCATCCGCCGCAATCAATGCATGGAGGTCGGTCACGACAGGTTCGACGAAAAGGTGACCGAGGCCATCGAGAAAATCGGCGATGAGAACGTCGTGAGCATTACGCCGGTTTCCTACGGTTTCATCGACACCGTCGGTCACATGATCAACGACTATGGTGTAATGATCGTTTACAAAGGCTGAAATCTAAAATCCCTTCACCCCATCCCCGGCCCCCATTGCACCCCCTGTCTTGGGCCGGTTGGCCGGGCTGGCGGATACGGTCTGTCTGAGGCTCTTTTGCGGGCTTCACCCACTATGCGCCGGTGCCAAATCTCCTTAAGGTCTTAGGCGGTAATACAGGCTTCAACCCTTAACGATGTTTGGTTTATGGATCGAATAGCAACCGAATCTCTCCTCTCTCCACTCCGCCTGGCAGGTGTGTTACTGATGGCCACCACCGCGCTCTCGCTGGGTGACACCACGTCCGCCACCGTCAGCACCGGTACTACTGGAACCACGGTCAACGCAACGCTCGAGGTTGACCAATCCGTTGTGCGTCCGCCAGCGACCCCGACAACGACGATTTCCGATTCAAGCACCAGCAGCACGCTGGTCTTGAGCGGCAGCGGCGGTTCGCGGCGCTCGCGCGGCAACGACGATGATGACGATGGCGATGATCGCCGCGAAGGTCGTGAACGCACCCGATCAGGCCACGCGCCCGTGCCTGAACCAGCCACGTGGCTCGGCTTGGGCTCGCTGCTGGCGCTTTGCCTTTTCGCCACGGTGGGACGCAAACGCCACTGAACCGCGACGCGGACCGCCTTCCCCGCACGGAACAGCGAAGGCTCGACATCATGACAAGGACACGCGATCACGCGTTTCTCGTGCTCCTGGCTTTTCTGGGCCTTTACATCTGGGTGCGCGACTTGAGCTGGCTGGACAACGCCCACGACACGTGGCCGATCCTTGCCGGCATCCCGCTGTTCCTGGGATTGACGCGGCCATGGTCGTTCGCGCGGCTGGAGACGCCGCCACCGGTTTCGCAGCACGTGGCGGTCGGCGTGGCGTTTTTCCTCGCCGGCGTTCTCCTGGACCTGGCGTTTCTGCTCGCGCTGGCGTGGACGTGTCTCTTGTGGGCTTGGATCGCGGCGCGCATCCCCGCCGGGCAGGCCCGGCAGGCCACGGCGAAAAAGCTGCTCGCTCTGCCGCTGCTTTCGTTCCCGTGGATCGCGGCGGACTTGCACTCGCTCGGCTGGATCTTTCGTTTGACGGGTGCGGCGGCGGCCGAACAGTTCTTTGCGTTGCTCCATTTTGATGTTCTCCGCCAGGGCACGCACCTCTGGGTGGGAGGCGACGCCATCAGCGTGGATGCCGCGTGCTCGGGGCTCAACGGATTGCAAGCCATCTTCATCGCCGGCACGACGCTTGCCTACTTGAAGCTCAAAGATTCGCGGCGGTATTGGTGGAGCTTTCCGATTTTGTTCGGCGCGGCGTGGCTGGCGAACACGTTGCGAATAGTGATGTTGGCGTTGTTTTCGGTGCAGACGGATTGGAACATCAGCAATGGCTTGGTGCATGCGTTGGCCGGCTGGCTCGCGCTGTGCCTGGCGTTTGGAATCTGCTGGTTCATCTTCACCTTTCAGGAGCAAGGCAGCCGATGGAAAGAATTTCCCCAGCACGGTTGAGCAACGCGCCGTTCCTCGAGTGCGTCGTGGTCGGCTACACCGCCTGGCACTCGCGCCAGCTCGCCGCGGGTTGGTGGCATAACCCGTTCGATCGCTGGGGCTGGGCGGCGTTCCTCATCTGGCTGGCGGCGCTGGCCTGGCTTTCGCGCGGATGCGTCTGGCCGCGCCCCGGCTCGACGCGTTTGATGCTGGCGGGCGTGGCCTTGGTGTTCCTGGGCGACGCGGGTGATCTGAATGTCAGTTGTCACGCGGGCCTGGCGCTGGTCCTGGTGAGCTTTGCGCGCATGGGCCTGGGCGCGGTGCTGCTCGCCGCAAGCGCGGTGTCGTGGATGCCGGCGTTCGGCTGGCTGGGCAGCCAGTTGATGGTGGAGCCGGCGACACTCAACGCGTTGCGAATTGTCATCGCCCTCGGCGGAGCCGCGGGGGCGCTGGTGCGCGAGCAAACGATTGCACGAAAAAACCTGGACGCAACGATTGATGGCAGCGCCATTCCTTCCGCAAAATGAACGACGAAACCCCCAGGGCACCAGCGGAAGAACGGCAGCGGCGCCTTCTGTGGGTCGTCGTCTCGGTCGCCATCCTGCTGGGAGCGGTCTGGGATTCGTATCCGTTGTCGGATGCGGAGGATCGTCTGCGCACGGTGCCGATCAAGGGCGACGGATTCGCGGGCGAAGATGTGGGGTTGACGCCGGAGGAGGAAATCGTGCTGCGGCATGTGAAGTTCATACATCGCCGCTACGTGTTCGACGGACACGAGATTTACGTGACGCTGATTGATGGCACAGAGAACCGGCATGCGGTGCATGATCCGGGTTATTGTTTTCGCGGCGCGGGCTGGGAGATGGACGGGCAGAAACGATTGCCGGTCGCGGCGGGTCAGGCGGCATGGTTTCGCGCGCATCGCGAAGACGAGCGGCTCGAAGCGATGTATTGGTTCTCCGACGGCGCACAGCGGTATTGTTCGTTCCCCGCCCACTGGTGGCGGACCACCGCGCGGCGTGTCACGCTCGGGCGCTCTGGTCCCGAGCCGGTACTGGTGGTGTTGCAATGCTACGAAGAGCCGCCGGATTGGGAGAAGCTGGCCGCCCGGATGATCGCGGAATTGGGTTTGTAATTTGCCGTTATCGGGCGGAAGCGGGCGGAATCGGCAGTTTTG
>JBFMBT010000175.1:0-14102 GCA_040754875.1 Verrucomicrobiota bacterium
CCGCGTTGCTCAACTCCGTCGCCGACACAGCCTGCCCCTCCGGCTTGGCCACCACCTGCACATCACGCCGCCGTGTCTGCTGAAACGCCCGGGTCAAATAATACAACAACTGCGCCGAGTCTTGCGCAGGCTCGTTGCCGAGGTACAACACCGTGATTTTTTCCGCTTTGGGGGGCACGTGAAAGACGACGTTGTCAAAATCATGGTCGTCGCCTGTCAGTATCAGACGCTCGCCGGCCCCCTCAGGTTTCTTGCCGAGCTGAAAAACCCGGCTTTGCCCCGGCGGCACATAGACCTCCAGCGGTTTTCCCACAATGACCTTCCCGTCAAAGCCCGCCCAGCCGACACGAAACTGCTCGCGCTTGGATTCCGTCGAGTTCGTCACGCGCACTCGCGGTCCGGCGTCCTCATCCGCCACCACGCCATCCTCGCCTTCCGCCACAAGTTGCAATCCGGCGTTCGTGGGCCGTTTCACCTTCAACCGCTCGGCAACCACCTCCACATTCTTGGGCCAGTCGTAGCCTTGCAACCGCTCCAGATGGCTCCCGTCTTGAAAATCACTGATGACCACCACCTGCCGCCGCAACATGGACACGTCTTGCTTCTCCCGCGTCGCCACATCTTCCAACGCCTCCATGGCCGTGACCACCGCATCGCCCAGCCGTGTCCCGGACCAGCTCGGGCTCGCATCGCGCAACCGCCGCAATGCCATCGCCACGCGTTCACCCGCTTCCATCGATGTCCATTGCTCGAACGTCACCAACGGCTCCGCGCGCTGGCTAAACGAGTAAATCGCCACCGAATCCGTCACGTTCACCCCGCGCAACACGCTTTCCACCCGTTCGACGGCCTCGCGCCATAACCCCTCGCGCCGCATGCTGGCGCTCGTATCCACCAGCACCACGATGTTGCGCCCCGCGCCTTTGGCGAGATCCACCGCAGTCGGCTGATTTAAAAACGGGCGCGCGAAGCCAATCGCCAGCAATCCAATTACCATGCACCGCAACAGCAGCAGCCAGATGTTCTCCAACCGGTTCCGCCGGGTGACTCGCGGGGGTGTCGGCGCCAGAAACATCAGCGAACTGAAGGTCACCCGTTCCTTGGTGGTGCGCCGGATCAGATGGAAGATGATTGGCGCCGCGACGGCTAATGCTCCCAACAAAAATAATGGCGCCAGAAAACTCACGATTCAACTGGGCGGTTGCTTTTCAATCTTTTACCCATTGCCGCCCATCAGGGCAACAACTACTCGTGTCCCGAAACGGCGCAATGGGCCGAATCCGGGCCGGTTCGCCCGCTTCCCAATGTCCTTCCATTTGACCGTCTTGTCTATCCAACCAGCGAAACCTCCGAAAGTTTCGCCCAATTGCCTGGCAAAACCCGCGCTCGGGCCGGCGTCTGCCGTTGCGTCCCCGATTCAACGCCTCAATTTTCTGACGTTTAATCACCCGCTGCCTCGGCCATTGACCATCGGCTATCGGCTATTCCCCCCCCACGGCCCATGTGTCCCATCCCGCCTCGGAAGACCACCCACCACCAACCCGCCCGCACCAAATGCCAACCCCGCGACTCCGCCATCCCCTCAATCGGAAATCGAAAATCGAAAATCGCCAATACCCGTCCACCTTATTCAACCTTTTTCCACCCCTTTCCGCCCGCTTCCGCAATTCGCGGAAAAATTTTTCCGAACTGCGCACTGGCCCTGCTGAACACTGCCACCGTAACCAATCCCCGCCTTGACCACGTCTCCATAAATGAGTAAGCAACACAGACCCACGGACGCGCGCGTTGATTTCCAACGCCTTGCCATGCCGTGGGAGCCGATTAACACAATCATGATCGCAAAAACGTTTCTCCCGGCTTTGGTTCTGGCCTCGTTCACCGCTTCCGCCACCGAATGGTCCCAGTGGCGCGGCCCCAACCGTAACGGCGTCATCAATGACCCCAAACACACGCTCACGGCCCTGCCCAAGGAATTGAATGTCCTGTGGCGCTCTCCGGCTGGCAACGGCCAGGCGGGCGTGGTCACCGCGGGCGGCAAGGTCATTTTCCTCGATGAACAAAACGGCCGGGAAGTCGCCAATTGCATCGACGCCACGACCGGCAAACCAGTCTGGAAAACACCGTTCGCGCCCGCCGTTGATTTCAAGAACGCCTACGGTCCCGGCCCGCGTTGCACCCCGCAGATTGACGGCGACCGCGTGTATGTGCAGTCGTGCATGGGTGAGTTCCAGTGTCTCTCGCTCAAGGATGGCAAGAAAATCTGGGGCATCAGTTTCGAGAAGGATTTTGGCGCGACGTTCTTCGGCGCGGAAGGCAACCAGCCCGAGGCCAAAGAGACCGCCGCGCGCCGGCATGGCAACAACGGCTGTTCGGTCATCGACGGCGACCGCCTCGTCGTAGCCGTTGGCAGCCCGGAAAACGGCACGCTCGTCTGCTTCGACAAGGCGACCGGCAAAAAGCTCTGGAGTTCGGGCACCGACAACGCGGCTTATTCGTCGCTGGTGGTCGGCGACATTGCCGGCTTCCGCCAGGTCATTCATCTGAATGCCGACGCCCTGACCGGCACGGACATCAAGACCGGCAAACAACTCTGGCGCGTGCCGCTCAAGACCGGCGCCAAGCGGCACATCTTCACGCCTTTGATTGTCGGCGACACGGTCACCGTCGCGTCGCATTCCATCGGCACGATCAAATTCAAGATCACGAAGGCGGGCGATGTCTGCAAGGCCACGGAAGTCTGGAAAAACGCGGTGAAGACCAACATCGCCACGCCGGTGCTCGTGAATGGTTATCTCTACAATCTCGGGCCGGGCGCGAACACGGCGTTCACGTGCATGGATTTTGAAACCGGCGAAACCAAGTGGACGCAGCCCGGCTTTGGCGACTACGCTTCAATCATGGCGTTCGGCGACAAACTACTCGTCTTGAATGCCACGGGTGAAATGTTCCTCATCAAGGCCAACCCGCAAAAGTACGAGGAACTGGGCCGCCTCCAGGTCGCCGGCAAAACGTGGAGCCACCCCGCCTACTCCGACGGCAAGCTCTACGTCCGCGACGGCAAACAGGTCTTCGGCCTGGAGTTGATCAAGTAAGGGGCGATGACCAATGTCCGACCAATACTGCGAAGTCAGGATGAGTTTCGCGAGGTACTACTGCTTGTGCCTGGGCTTCTGCTTTGCCGTATTTCTGGGCCTGCTCTTCCTGATGTTCGGTTCCATTCCCTCGCCGATCTTGATCAGTGTAATGATTGTGTTGGTGGTAAGCGCGGTGTTCTCGTTGATCGCGTCCGCCGGAGCTGTCGCTTGGACAAAGGTCACCATCACTGACAGCGGAATCACCGGAGTGATGGGCACGATCGGATGGTCGGACATTCGTGCGATCAAAGATACCAGCTTGGGATGGTGCATCATAGGCCGGGCGCGCGGACCGGGTTTTCTCCAGAGATTGAACCTGTTCTCGGACCAGGTTTTTCTTCTCAAACCATCGATGTGGAAGAACCGCGCGGAAACTCTGGCCGCGTGTAAAAAATTTGCCGCACTCAATAAAGATCTGGAGCAAAAGCTTTTGCCCCAAACCTAAATCAATGCGGGTGTACAAACGGTTCGCCAATGCAATCACACACCAAACCGCGGCAACCGATTCTCTCTCTCCTTGGGGAGAGGGGAACCAACGCGCGGCAAACCCAAACCGTCCGGCTGGAAACACCACGATCCGGCAAACCCGCCAAGCTGGCGGCATTGCTCCTTTGCCTCGCTTTCAATCTCTCCGCCCAGGACATCGTCTCTGAACTCGATGTCCCCGTCCCCATGCGTGATGGCACGATTCTCCGCGCCAATGTCTTTCGGCCCAATTCCGCCGGCCCGTTCCCCGTCCTCGTTCTGCGCACGCCTTACGGCAAGGGCGCGAAGTACGATGCCTACGTGAAGGCCGGCTACATCGTCGTCGCTCAGGACGCGCGCGGACGTTACGAATCCGCCGGCCAGTACGAATCGTTCTATCGCTTCAACACACACGATGCGGAGGACGGCTACGATACCGTCGAATGGGCGGCGAAACTCCCCGGCAGCAATGGACGGGTCGGCACATTCGGCGCGTCCTACAATGCCTTCCTGCAATGGCGGCTCGCGCCGGTGCGCCCGCCCTCGCTCGTCGCCATGGCGGCCAGTTCCATTCCCGTGCGCCTCACCGACCTCGAAGGGCCCGGCACCATCCGCCCCGGGCGCCGGTTGAAATGGTGGTACGGCGGCATGGCGCCGGACTTGCGCGCCCGCAGCGGCGCGCCCGGGCCCACAGCGGCGGAGGCGAACAAGTTGTGGACCGCTGGCGAAGGCGACAAGCTGCTGAACTTCTTGCCCTGGCTCCAACTGCCACGCACGGTCTTCGAAGACGAGGAACCCGCGGTGCAACATTGGCTGCGAAATCCGCATCTGGACCCGTGGGCGTTCGACAAAACGTGCACGGACATCGCGGTGCCGAATCTCGATATCGTGGGCTGGTATGACCATTGCAACGGGTCGATCGAGTTGTTTCAGAAAATGCGGCAGGCGGGCAAGACCAAGGCCGCGCGGCGGAGCCAGCTTATCATCGGTCCGTGGAGTCATTCGAGCCGCGGCAAACGCAAACAGGGCAGCATTGATTTTGGACCGGCGGCAAACGTTGATTTGGCGAAGACGGAAATCCGCTGGTTCGATTACTGGCTCAAGGGGCAGAACAACGGCGTGGCGGGCGATGCGCCGGTGCGCATCTTCGTCATGGGCGCGAACGTCTGGCGCGACGAGGCCGAGTGGCCGTTGAAACGCGCGCGCAACCAGGAATGGTTTTTGCACAGTGCCGGCATCGCCAACACGCCCGAAGGCGACGGCCAGCTTCTGCCCAAGGCGCAGGACCACGGCACCGACCATTACCGCTACAATCCGCGCGATCCCGTGCCGACGTTGTGGAGCGCCGCGTTGTTCACGCTGCCCGCGGACCAGAAGCCGCTGGCGCAGCGCCGGGACATTCTGGTTTACCAGACCGGCCCGCTGCCCGAAGCGCTCGAAGTCACCGGTTATCCCGAAGTGACGCTTTATGCCGCGTCGTCCGCGCCGGACACGGATTTCTTCGCGCGCCTCATCGACGTGGCGCCGGACGGCTCGAACCGCGACATCGCCATGGGCATGGTGCGCGCGCGTTACCGCGATTCGCTGGAGAAGCCCAAACTCCTCAAGCCCGGCGCCGTCACGCGGTTCACCATCCAGCTTCGCCCCACATCAAATCTGTTTCAGGCCGGCCATCGCATCCGCCTCGACATCACGAGTTCCGATTTTCCCAATTACGACCGCAACCACAACACCGCCGCCGACCAGAATGCGGACGCGACGCTCGCCGTGGCTGAGCAAACCATTCATCACGGCGGCAAATACGCATCAAAACTGGTGCTGCCGGTGGTACCAATCGGGAAGACGACCGGAACGAATTGATATCGATCGAAAGAATGCTTATGATGACTTTATGAAACGCGAGGACTTGCTCAAACGCATCTGGATCGACCCGGCACGCTGCGGTGGCAAACCGTGCATTCGCGGCCATCGGATTTGGGTATCGCTCGTTCTCGATTTGCTGGCTTCCGGGCTCACACCGAAAGAGGTTCTCGCCGAATATCCGCAGCTCGAGTTGGAGGATGTTCAAGCCTGCATTGCCTACGGGTCCGAACTGGCTCGCGAACACTATGTCGCCGTCCCGCTTGAACCGGCATGAAATTCAAGCTGGACGAAAACCTTGGCACCCGCGGCCAGGCGATTCTTCGCGATGCAGGACATGACGTCGCAACCGTCGTGGATCAATCCTTGGAATCTGCCACCGATGACAGTCTTTTGGAAGTTTGCCTTAAAGAAGACCGCATACTGGTAACGCTTGACCTCGATTTTGCCAGCCCGTTGCGCCACCCGCCGGAAGGCACGCCAGGCCTCGCCGTCTTGCGACCACCCTCCAAACCAACACACGAATTGCTTCTGGACCTGGTGCGCACCTTGGCCGGGGCGTTGTTGAAACAGGAGATACGAGGAAAACTATGGATCGTTGAGCCCGGCCGTGTCCGAGTCCATGAGCCTCATGAGAAATGACGCCCTTGAAATTGTGTGCCTCGTTCCCTAGCTTCAAATTCATGAAATCTCTCCCCACAATCGCCTTAGCTTTTTTGTGCCTGGGTGTCTTCTCTTCATACGCCGCCGACAAGCCGCTCAACATCGCGGTGATTCCCAAGGGCACGAGCCATGAATTCTGGAAATCCATCAACGCCGGCGCGGTGATGGCGCAGCAGGAACTGGCGGCCAAGGGCGTCAAGGTCAACATCATCTGGAAGGGCCCCATCCGCGAGGACGACCGCGACCAGCAAATTCAAGTGGTGGAGAATTTCATCGGCCGCCGGGTGGATGGCATGGTGCTCGCCCCGTTGGATTCGCAGGCGCTGGTCGCGCCGGTTGAAACCGCCCTGCGCGCGAAGATCCCCGTCGTCATCATCGACTCGGGGCTGAACACCGACAAATACGCGAGCTACATCGCGACGGATAATTTCAAGGGCGGCCAGCTTGCCGCCGAGCAACTCGGCAAGGCGCTCAACGGCCAGGGCAAGGTCATCATGCTGCGTTATCAGGTCGGTTCCGCGAGCACCGAGCAGCGCGAAGCCGGCTTCATGGACGTGATGAAGAAGAAGTTTCCCAACCTCAAACTTATCTCCACGGACCAGTACGCGGGCGCCACACGCGACAGCGCGTATCAAGCCGCGCAAAACATCCTCAACCGCTTTGGCCGCGAAGTGGACGGCGTGTTCGGCCCCTGCGAACCGGTGACCATCGGCATGATGCTCGCGCTGAAAGATATTGGCCGGGCGGGCGGCGCCGTGAAACTCGTGGGCTTCGACGCCGGCAC
Source organism: Verrucomicrobiota bacterium (assembly GCA_040754875.1). GTDB lineage: Bacteria > Verrucomicrobiota > Verrucomicrobiia > Limisphaerales > JBFMBT01 > JBFMBT01. The sequence continues at coordinate 6,910 of JBFMBT010000175.1, forward strand.
GCAATCGGTCGAAGGGCTCAAGAACGGCGATGTGGCCGCGCTGATCGTGCAGAACCCGGTGCGCATGGGTTACCTCGGCGTCACGCGGATGGTCGAACACATCCAGGGCAAAAAGGTGGAAAAGATCGTCGATACCGGCGTGCACGTCGTCACCCGCGAGAACATGAACGAAGCAGCGATCAAGGAGTTGCTCTATCCGCCGCTGGACAAATATTTGAAGTGATGGCGGAAGGGCACGCAATCTTTGAGGTCACAACGCACGAGCCACGATCTTCCCTCTCCCCTCAACGGGGAGAGGGACCGAGGGTGAGGGGTGGTTATACCCACGATTCAAAAGGGCACATAAGCGCGTGCATCCCACCATGACTCCGCGCCTTCGCATGACCGGCGTCTGCAAGTCGTTCGGCGCGACTCACGCGCTGGAAGATGTCTCGCTCGACCTTGCGCCCGGCGAAGTCCACGCGCTCATCGGCGAAAACGGCGCGGGCAAAAGCACGCTGATGAAAATCCTCAGCGGCGCTTACACGCCGGATGCCGGGCGCATCGAACTGGACGGCACGCCCTTCACGCCGGCGAACCCCTTGCACGCGCGCCGCTGCGGCATCGCGATGATTTACCAGGAACTGACGCTCGCGCCGCACTTGAGCGTCGAGGAGAACATTGTCCTCGGCGCGGAACCAGCACGCTTCGGCTGGCTCAATCGCGCCAAACGCCGCGACCTCGCCCGCCGCGCGCTGGAGGAGTTGCGCCACGAATCCATCCCGCTCGATGTACCGGTCCACACGCGCACCATCGCGGAGCAACAAGTCATCGAGATCGCGCGCACGTTGCTGACCGAACCCAAGGTGCTCATCATGGACGAGCCCACCAGCAGCCTGACGCAGGTGGATGCGGAAAACCTGTTTGTGGTCATCGACCGTTTGCGCCAGCGCGGAGTGAGCATCGTTTACATCAGCCACTTTTTGGAAGAGTGCCAGCGCGTGGCGCAACGTTACACCGTCTTGCGCGACGGGCGCGCTGTGGGCGGCGGCGACATGGCCACGGCACAAGTTGGCGACATCATCCGGCTGATGGTGGGCCGCGAAATCACGGACATCTACCCGCGCGTGCCGCATTCGCTTGGCCGGCCTGTGCTGGAGTTGCGTTCGCTGGCGGGAGAAGCCAAGCCGCGCTCGGTCAGTTTCACCTTGCGCGCCGGTGAAATCATGGGGCTCGCCGGGCTCATCGGCGCCGGCCGCACCGAAACCGTCCGCGCGTGCTTTGGCCTGGACCGCATTTGCGACGGCCGCATCTTCGTTCTCGAACACGAAAGCACCCATCGCTCCCCTGCCCTGCGCCTCGCCGAAGGCATCGGTCTCTTGAGCGAGAATCGCAAGGAGGAGGGCCTGCTGCTGAATCGCGACCTGGCCGACAACCTGACGTTGACGCGCCTCAATCCCTTCACGCGCCTTGGCTTCATCAACCGCAAGCGCCAGTGCGAAACCACGCGCCAATGGATGGACCAGCTTGATGTGCGCGCCCGCGGTCCGGAACAACGCATCGGCGAACTCTCCGGCGGCAACCAGCAGAAAATCGCCCTCGGCCGTCTGCTCCATCACGAGGCGAAGATCCTGTTGCTGGACGAACCCACGCGCGGCATCGACGTCGCCAGCAAGGCGCAAATCTACCAGCTCATGGGCCGCCTCGCCGCCGAGGGCAAAGCGATTCTGTTCATCAGTTCCTACCTGCCGGAACTGCTGGGGATTTGCGACACCATCGGCGTCATGTGCCGTGGTGCGCTGACGGAGGTTCGCCCCGCAGCCGACTGGACCGAGCACAGCATCATCAGCGCAGCGATCGGACAGCCGACCGAATCCGCATGACCCATCCGCCCGACAATGCGAAATGGAACTGGCTCGCGACCTTGAACGCCGCCGGCCCATTCCTCGGCTTGTTGCTGGTCATCGCGTTGTTCTCGCTCAAGGGCGAAGTGCGCGAGTATTTTCTGACCGTCTCTAATTTCAAAATTATTCTGACGCAAACGGTCATCGTTGCCATCGGAGCGTTGGGCATGACGATGATCATCATCAGCGGCGGCATTGACCTGAGCGTTGGCTCGGTTATCGCGTTGACCAGCGTGGTGGGCGCCGTGCTCATCAAGGCCGGCCAGCCACCGTTGGTAGTCGGCGCGGTCGTTATTCTGGCGGGCGGCATCATCGGTTTGATGACCGGCGGCATGGTCGCCGGACTTCGACTCGCGCCCTTCATTGTTACCCTCGGCATGATGGGCATTGTGCGCGGCGCGGCCAAATGGTTGGGCAACAATCAAACCGTCAATTTCAAGGAATCGCCCATCAGCAACATCATGTCCGACCCCGACCCGCTCAAGTGGCAGCCGCCGCCGGGCGTTTGGGTCGCCATCGCGATGGCCGTGTTGATGGCGGTGGTCATGCGCCAGACAGTCTTTGGCCGCTACGTGTTCGCCATCGGCTCCAACGAAGCCACCGCCCGCCTGTGCGGTATTCGCACGCGTTTGATGAAGGTGTTCATCTATGGCCTGGCCGGCCTGTTCTTCGGCCTCGCGGGCTTGATGCAGCTTTCGCGCCTGCGCCAGGGTGACCCCACGGTTGCCGTCGGCATCGAACTGGACATCATTGCCGCCGTGGTCATTGGCGGCGCCAGCCTGAGCGGCGGTTCAGGCACAATACTTGGCTCTATGATTGGCGCGCTCATCATGGCGGTCCTGCGCAACGGCTCGCAACAGATGGGCTGGCCAAATTACATTCAGGACATTATCATTGGCGCCGTAATCATCCTGGCGGTCGGGCTCGACCAGCTCCGGCAGGCCAGACAGAACACATGAGTTGCGGTTCATCCTTTGCAAACGGAGCAGTTCAGCTAAATTCAACGCCATGAACGTCTGGCTGGAGACCCCCGCGGGTGACAAAATCCCCATTCAAGGACATTGCTCCCTGGGGCGCGAGGCCGGGAACCGGATCGTGTTGCCCGGCAAGCTCGTGTCGCGCAAGCACGCGCTCATCCACGTGCAGGGCAAGGACGAGGCCATCCTCGTGGATTTGGGCAGCAGCAACGGTACTCTGCTCAACGGCCGCCGCATCCGCATGCCCGTCGAGCTCAAGGACCAGGACAAGCTGGAGATTGGCCAGAACGTTTTCACCTTTCGCACTGGCGTCAACACCGACGCCACGACGCATCCCGCGGAAACCACCAGTTACGCCACGATCAAGGCCATCCGCAGCGCCGACTTGTGGCTGCTAATCGCCGACATTGAGAAATTCACGCCGCTCAGCCAAAGCATGCCCGGCGATCAACTCGGCAAGCTTGTGGGCCGATGGATTGCCTCGTGCAAGGAAATCATCGAGCGCCACGGCGGCGAGATTAACAAGTACCTGGGCGACGGTTACCTCGCCTGGTGGCCCACGCCGGGCGCGCCTCCGGAAAAAATCGCGCAAGCCGTTGCCGATCTGAAGGCGCTCCAGCAGCAGGAAACGCTGAAGTTCCGCCTCATCGTGCATTATGGCTCGGTCACGATTGACAACTCGTTGTCGGAAGGCGAGGACGCGTTGATCGGCCCGCAGGTCAATTTCACGTTCCGCATGGAAAAGGTCGCGGGCGGACTCGGCATTCACTGCATGGTGAGCGAAGCAGCGGCGGCGCACCTGAAGGAATTTGGAACGGTGAAGCCCGAAGGCCGCCACACACTCGGCGGTTTCGAGGGCACGCACGCGCTTTACTCCTACTGAGATTCCGGACCAAGGGGGTCAACCCGCGTGCTGCCAGGGTTGAAAGACACATGAAGCAAATCGTCCAGGATTTCAGCACGCATCCACTGGTGCCCGGCAGCATCCTTGCCTGCCTCCTCGGCGACCCTCAGTCTCGCAAGCTCCACCCGCTGGACGACGCCCAACTCCGTTCGTCCAACAAAATGTCCGTGGTGGATGTGCTCGCGTATTTCCAGGACGTGGGCATGGTCAGCGAACAGCAGGCCGACCAGATCATCGACATCGATGCGCGCTTCCTGCGCGGTTACAAGGAGCTCCACCGGATGATCCCGGAGATTGCCGAGGTCACCGGCTGCAACCGCGCCGCCGTCGAAAAACTGGCCCATGCGCTGTTCAGCGCCAAGCTCATGGCCGAATACCTCGAAATCGCCACGCCTCCCCAGCTTTCCTACGAAAAGACCACCAAGGGAACCGTCGATTTGCTCGAGGCGCTGTTCGAATCGTTCCGCACCATCGTCGGCGGCGCGTGGTCCGTCTTTTTCCCACGCGGCGAATTCTCGCTCGTCACGGATGCTTCCGCGCAATTCTGGACCGCCTGCCTTTACAGCGCGCAGCCCGAGGAAATGCTCAACGGTTTCATCGGCCTCTATCGCCGCCCGCATCGCGAGCGCCTCCTCGCGCTGAATCGCGGTTACCGGAAGGAAAAAGGAGTCCGCCTGCACGACGCCATCACCGATTACCTCGATTCCGCTCAGGAAAAAGTCTCCAAGCTGCACGACGCCGTGGCGGACAGCGTCAAGGAAGGGCTCGACCGGCCGTTCCAGGAAATCTCGCGCATCCTGAACACGCTCGAGTTTCCGCCGTTGCTCGCCTACTACTACGACTTCCTCGTACGCGAAGTGTGCGACGCCTTTTCCAGCCTCGATAATCTCGTCACGTCGAAGGAAAACCGTTTCATCCAATACCTCCTCAAGCAAACGACGATCATTTGCGAAACGCACCACCCGTTGACTGGTCCCCGTGCCGGCGATCATGGCCTGGAAACGCTCGATCAATTGCTCGGCGAACTGGACGAACTGGTCGGCATCGTTGCGGTGAAAGAGAAAGTCCGCCAGATGGCGCATTTCGCGCGACTCCAGCAAATGCGCGTCGCCGAGGGGTTGAATCCCATCCCGGCCAGTTATCACTCCGTCTATACCGGCAACCCCGGCACCGGCAAGACCACCGTCGCCCGCCTGATGGGCCGCATCTACAAATCGCTCGGCGTGCTCAAACGCGGCCATCTCGTCGAATGCGACCGCTCGGCGCTCGTGGCCGAATACGTCGGCCAGACCGCCGTCAAAACGAACACCGTCATCGACTCCGCGCTCGACGGCATCCTGTTCATCGACGAAGCCTACGCACTGGTCCGCGAAAAGGAGGATTACGGCCGCGAAGCCATCGACATCCTTCTGAAACGCATGGAAGACAACCGCGACCGCTTGATTGTCATTGTCGCGGGCTATCCGGAGCCGATGAAAAAATTCATCAACGCGAACCCCGGTCTGCACTCCCGCTTCACGCGGTTCGTTGATTTTCCCGATTACACGCCGCAGGAACTCTGCCGCATCTTTACGCAGATGTGCCGCAAACACGGTTTGACGCTCACGCCCGAATTGGTTGAAAAGATCCTCCACCACTTCACCTACCTGCACACCGAGCGCAAGGACAACTTCGGCAACGCGCGCCTGGTCCGCAATTGCTTCGAATCCGTCATCTACTCGCAAGCGTCGCGCCTGGCCGCCAGCGGCAGCTTCGACACCAATTCACTCACCAAACTGCTGGCCGAAGACTTGTCCACCCCGGCGGAACAATTGCTGGCCGATTATCGTCGTACCCGCATAGGCTACATCCTCCGCTGTCCGCAATGCGGCGAAGTGTATTCGTGGAGCCCCGAATTGCAGCTCACCGAAGCCCAATGCGGCAAATGCGGCCGCATCTACAACGGTGAATTCGGCCAGTTGCAAACCTGACGGACCGCATCTGTCCCCAGCCGCAGCGCGCAGCCTGCCAACGCTCGCACTGCACCTGTCGCAACGATGTCTTTGTGCAACTCCGCGAGCCAGCAGCCTGATCTCCTACCGACGCGGCAACAGATTCCCCTCTCCTTGGGGAGAGGGTCAGGGTGAGGGGGACCGCGATGTCACCGACCCTCACGCTAAGAATGGAAACACCGCGACTACGCAAATCAACGCAAAGTTCAAATCCTCCGCCTCACTCCTTCGCCACCGCATCCCCCGCCCTTCCCTTCCGCAACCAATACATCACAAACGACCCCAACCCCGAATATTTGAAACTCGGGTCCGTGTAATTCTGGATCACGTAAAACGCGAAGTAATAGAACCGGCATAACGCCCAGATTGCGATGGCCAGCAGCGCCGCCAGCTTGAGCGTCGGATGCTCCAGCACCACGAGCACAGCCGACGCAATTCCGATGAACAGAAACAGGAAGCCTTTGAGATATATCCAGCGCGGGTCGGTCAGGTCCTTCATGCGGCAATTTCGCCTGAATCTCGCGATTTCGCAAAGGCATTTCGCGGTTTGCGATGCTACGGCGTGGTTCGGAGTCCCGGCTTCAGCCGGTCGCGGTGTTGCCATTTGAAGAACGTGGAGGGCTCCTTTGATTGTATGCACGGCGACGCCCAACCGCCTGAAGGCGGGACTCCAAACCTGTCGCTCTGCCACCCGCTTCTAATGCCCAGCGTTACGGACGATCGGCCTTCGGACTTCTTTCGTTATTTGGCCTTCGTCATTCGTCATTCTCCCGCTATTTCTTCAACGCCCCCTCAATCATCTTCTTGAAATCCGCGGTCGCCGCTTTCGCCAGATCCTTCGGGCCGGTCAGGCGCACGAACACACTGCCCTCGCTGCCTTCGATGATGCCGCCCACCAACGCGTGGTTCGGCATCGGCGTCTTCGGACCGAACGGCGAGCCGCTCATGTAAGTTCCTTCCGCCGACACATAGGTAACCTTCGTCCCGCCCACGGTCACTTCTTCCGTCTTCGCGTTGATCTTGTCTTTCGGCTCTTGAAACTGGCTGAACCACCGGTCCACGTTTGCCTGTACGCCGCCTGCGCCGCCCGGTCCGAAATAAAAGAACACCACCTCCGCCTCACCCTTGATCTTGGCATCCGTCACCTTGAACTGCGCCGCGCGCATCCCACCCGATTGCTGTTTCTCCCAACCTTTCGGCTGTTTGAAGGTAAACTGGCTCACCTTAAACGACTCGCCATCCTGCGCGCAAAGTGAGAAGTCAACCAGGACTACCGCGGCGCACAGCGCGAGAATAAATTGTGAACGATTCATGCTGGGTAGCTAACTGGAGGCCCGCGCGCGTGTCAATGGATTCACGATGATCGTCCTGGCTGATTTACAAGCAAGCTTGCGGCATTATTACTTTCCCAACGCGGAATACAATTCTCCCTCTCCCA
>JBFMBT010000176.1:0-13903 GCA_040754875.1 Verrucomicrobiota bacterium
GAATGCGAACCCGGTTGCTTTGCCAATCGACTTCCCGACCCGCGCCTGCCTCCACAACGTCAACTACTGGCGTGGCGGCTCCTATTACGGTCTCGGTCCCAGCGCCGCCGGTTATGTGCGCGGTGTCCGCACCAAGAACTGGTCCAACACTCAGATGTATTGCGAACAGTTGGAACAAGGCCGCCGCGCCATCGAATCGCGCGAGGAGCTCCCGCCCTTGCGCCGCGCCGGCGAAACCGCCGCCTTCGGTTTGCGCATGCCCGCCGGCTGGGTTTACGAGGTTTTCCAAGAGACAACCGGTTTCGACTTGCGCGAGCATTGGGCCGCGGAGATGGAACAACTTGCCAAACTCGATTACGCGCGCATCGAAGGAGATCGCTTTCATCTCACCCGCAAGGGACTTCGCTACGCCGACTGGGCCGCGGAGTTGTTTTTGAGGTAAAAAGAAGTTGCCGCCGTTTTCGTTCGCGGGTTGAATTCACCGTACGTCATGGGTGGAGAACTCCACAGAATCGGGCTGGCCGCGGCGTTAAGCCTCGCTCTACCGGTGTCGGCCGCCGACTTCGGCGGAGTGGATCCAACCTTCGCTCCAGATCTGGGTTTCGGCCCAGGGCTTGTTTCTTACTCGACGTTCACGCCCTCGGGCCAGGTCCTGGTGGCGGGCGATTTCCACCGGGTCAATGGCATTCGGCGCACCGCCATGGCGCGATTGAACGGTGACGGCACACTGGACGCGGGGTTCGGCACGCCCTTGAGCACGTTGAGTTGGCTCCAACAGATGGCGTGTCTGTCCGACGGCAAGGTGGTGATACGTGGCGATTTGATTTCCACGAACGGTCACGTCCTGCCGCCACTCATCCGTTTGAACGCAGACGGTGGTTTGGATCCGAGCTTCGCTTTGCCGGAGGATCGTGGGTTGATTTACGGCTTTCGGGCGCAGCCAGACGGGAAGCTGCTCATCACGGGTTTGCTGTTCCCCACCAATAACGTCGCGCAAACGGTTCTGGCGCGGCTTAATGCAGACGGCAGTCGCGATGAATCATTTCGATCGGCGGTTGTTTCCGGCGGCATTCAATCCTTGGCGATTGACCCCGGAGGGCGGGTCTTGATCGCAGGGTCAGAGTTGAGAACGAATGTGCCGGCCATTTGGCCCTCCAGCGAGCCGCCGCTTCCTCCGCTCCTCCGCCTGAATGCGAACGGCGGCCTGGATGATACGTTCCGGGCGCCCGAAGGGCTGGAGCCGTGGGTGGTGGTAGTTAACTCGGTGGGTCAGACGTTTGTGTCGGAGTCGGTTTTCTCACGGGCGCCGGCTGAACCGAACCCCGCAATCTGGCGCTTGCTCGAAGACGGCAGCAAGGACCCAACGTACAGTACTTCGCTGGATGCCACGGGCCGGATATTTTCGTTGCTGCCGCTGGCCGATGGCAAATTGATCGTGGAAGGCTTGTTTGGTGACGAAGCGGATGATCGCGTGCCTTCGCTCCTGCGTCTGGATGCACACGGAACAGTCGAGCAATCCTATGATCTCTCTACGTCTTCTCTTGCTATTGCCAGCGGTGGAAGCGGGTCTGGAAGAACCAGCGCGGTGTTGATTGACAATTCCCGCTACAGCGCATTGCCGGACGGAACAGTCCTTACTCCGCAAGTTGCGCGATTGTTGCCCGGCGGCGTAAACGATCCGACCTTTGAACCGCAAATTTCCCGAGTTAATGAAGCCTCGATTGCACTGGCGGTTGTTCCAACTGAAAGCATCTTGGTGACTCACTATGTTTTGGGTGGCGACGGCTTCAGGCGAAAGACGATTCGCCGCATCGAATTGAGCGGTGTCGTCGATTCGTCGTTTGCTCCCGCCTTGGGCACGACATCTGCGGAGTCGGTGCGGGTGGCCGTGGATGGCTCAATCCTCACGCTCGCTTACGCGGGGATTACCAACTGGTCCGCTGGCATCACCAATACGCAGGTGCTTCGACTTGACCATACGGGTGACCGCGTGAGCGCATGGCCGCCTGTTGGGGAGCAACCGTTCTATTTCAACTGGACGCTGTTGCCGGATGGCAAAGTGATGGTTGCCTTTCCGACGCTCAATGATTCGACGACAAACGGCCGCCCGCTGCTGGTCCGTTATCTGGCATCCGGTCAGGTTGACCCCTCTTTTGACAATGCGAATGTGTTTTCCACCAACAGTTATGTTTCAAAGGTCTTCGTTGCGCCAGACGGCAGGCCGTTGCTTCAGGGTTACTTCAACGACGCGGTGGGCGAACCGATGCCGGACTTGGTCAGGCTGTTGCCTGATGGATCGTTGGACCCGACGTTCATGGCGGATTCTTCCTCGTCGAGCAGATTGGAACTCATGGCGTGCCAGGCGGATGGCAGGCTATTATTGGCCTCTTTTAGGTTTGTCGTATCGGTGTCCGTGGGCGACAATCAACTGCCGATGCCTTCCGAAGAAGCTCGCATCGCGCGTCTCCACGTCAACGGTTCCCTTGACGCAGGCTTTCAAGTTTCCTTCGGCCCGCAATCGCGGATTCAGAAGCTGGTGGTTCAGCGGGATGGCAAGATACTGGTTGCGGGTCGTCTGTATGATATGTCCGGGCAATCTGTGCGGACACTGGTGCGCCTGTTACCGGATGGCAGCGAGGATCTAACCTTCAACCTGTCCGGCGGTGAAATTGCGCCCGTCACGGACATGGCCGTGCAACGCGACGGGAACATCCTGGTTGGCGGGGCGTTCGACCGGATTGGCGGCATTGATCGGTCTGGCATGGCGCGGTTGTTTTCAATCGAACAGCCGGCGGTGAACGATTTTTCTTTGGCCGGCAGCGTGCCGCGGTTTCAGCTTTCCGGCAATCTTGGCCGCACGTGGCTCATCCAAAGCTCGACGGATCTCGTGAACTGGACCACCGTGAAGACGGTGACAATCTCGCAGGATTCAGAATCCGTGGAACTTCCTGTTACCGGCGACACGCATCGCTTCTATCGCGCCGTGCTGGCACCATGATGAATCCGCATACTCGACACAGATCGTGGCCATGAAACAACGCGAATTTGCCAGACTCGCCGAACGCTTGCTGCGCTGCCCGGCGGCACCTTATCACGAAGAGCTCACGCGCGCGGCGGCCGAAGAGATTTGCCGTGAACATGGATTGCCGTTTAAGCGCGACCGCTGGGGCAATGTCTTCGTGCGCTATCAGTCGGTGAAGAATCATCGGCCATTGGTTCTGGCCGCGCATCTGGATCATCCGGGATTTGAGGTTGTCCGCGCGCTTGGACCGAAGCGATGGCACGCACGTTTCCTCGGTGGCGTGGGCAAGAATTATTTCCGGCGCGGTGTTCCGGTGCGGCTCATGCCGGGCGCGGTGTCGGCGAAACTTGGCAGGCCCCTCCGTAAGGAAAAGGAATTTGAAATTATCGGGCGTGAGTCTACCGCCGTGCGACCGGAATTCGCCGTGTGGGAGCTGGAGGATTTCGCGTTTCGCGATGGGCGCATCCATGGACGCGTGTGCGATGATTTGATCGGTTGCGCGGCCATTCTGGCGACGCTCATCGAATTGAAGCGCACTCGGGCGAAGGCAAACGTCATCGGCCTGTTGTCGCGCGCCGAAGAGGTCGGTTTTCAAGGCGCGCTGGCGGTGGCAGAAGAGGGCTCGCTTTCGAAAAATGCGCTGGTCGTCTCGTTGGAAACGAGCCGGGAACTGCCGCCGGTGAAGATGGGGCAGGGGATGATTGTGCGCGTGGGTGATCGCAGTTCCATTTTTGATTCGGCGGGGACGCGGTTTCTGACCGAGGTCGCCGCGGCCATTCAAACTCGTGACGCGAAGTTCAAATACCAGCGCGCGTTGATGAGCGGTGGCACGTGCGAAGCAACGGCGTTTCAGGAATACGGCTATCAAACCGCCGCTGTCTGTGTCGCGCTCGGTAATTATCACAACTGCGGCGCGAACGATCGCATCAAGGCCGAGTTCGTGGATGCCAACGATGCGCTGGGCATGGTGCGCGTGCTGGTGGAGGCCGCGAAATCGATGCCGCGCTATGATACGCTCGTTGGCAGGTTGCCGGTGCGCTTGCGCAAACTGGCGCGTGAGGGGCAACGGCGATTGCGTTGAAGCATCTGTCATTTCAGCGATGCCAGGTATTCCACGAGGTCGCGCAGGTCGCGTTTGGACAATGCGGCGCCGATGGTTTCGGGCATCGCGGAAAGGCCGCGCTGGCGCGAGGCAATGTCGCCCTTCTTCAAGGTGAGGCGGCCGTCCTCGCCGGATTCGATGACGACTTCCTGTTCGGTTTCCTGCTTCAACACGCCGGCGTAACTGGTGCCGCTCTTCATCACCAACGTTACGTTCTCGAATCCTGGCGCGATGTGTTTGTTCGGGAAGACGATGGATTCGAGCAGGTATTCCCTGGCCTGCTTTTTGCCGATGCCATCGAGCGCGGGGCCGACGATGCCGCCGTTGCCGCGGATTTGGTGGCAGCGCAGGCATTCGACATCGGCGCGCTCGAAGAAAATCTTGCGCCCGGTTGCCGCGTCACCGCCGGCCAGGGCTTCGCGATAGTGGGCCAGCGGGTCGCTTTGGGATTTGGCGGATTCGTAGGCGGCCACGAGTTGTTTCACGACGGGCGCCGCGCGTTTGCGCGCGGCATCCAGCAGGTCGAGGCGCAGTTCGGGACGAATCTTGCCGGCCTGCAACTGTTCCAAGTGATGCTTCAACACTTCGTCGGCGGCCGGTTCGCGCAGTTCGCCAAGGGCGGTGTAGGCGGCCTGGCTCAGACGCAGGTCCTTTTCGGTTTGCAACAGTTTGTCCAGTCCGGCGGCGACATCCGGGAGGTTTGCCCTGCCAATCAAACGCACCGCGTCACGCCGCATCTGGATATCCTCCGATGCGAGCGCGACCTTCACGACATCGGCCAGTCGCGCATCGGGCAAGGCGGCCAGCGCTTCCATCGTGGCGCGGCGAATCGTGTTGGGAGTCTGCGGATTTTGGAACACCTGAAGCAACCGCGGCGCCATGTCGAGCAAGCCCAGCTTGCCGACGCAACGCAGCGCGGCCAAGGCGACCGGTTCGTTGGTATCGTTCAGCAAGGCAGGAACAAACCGATGGATGGCGTCGCGCGCGATGTAGGCCGGGCGTTCGGGCAACGGACGCCACAGGCCGACGACGCGGTCCAGCGGCCCCGGTTTGGGCCAATCCGCCAGGGCGTCGAGCGCGAACACGCGCGCGGCCGCGGGCGCGTTGGTGTTCGCGGCCAAACGCGCGACGCGCAGCGCCGCGGTGTAACTGCCGGCGCGGAAGTTGGCGTTGATGGAGCGCAGCAGCGCCTGTTCGTTCCAGGGACGGGAAGCACTGGTTGAAACGGCGAGCGTCGTGAAGCGTTCCAGCGACTCGGCCAGGCGCGACATGGCCGACGCGATTGGAGCGTCATTGATGGCGCGCGCGGCCTCGGCAGCGAAACGCGGGTTGGCATCAGCGAGGAATTGGGTGATTTCGATTCGTTCGAGCCGGCGCAGGCACAACAACGCCGTGCGCCGCACCGCCAGGTCCTTGTCCTGCGCGGCCTTGACCACGATGTCCAGGTTGCCGATGCCCAGCAACGCCATCACACCGGCGTGGACGAGGTACGGGTCGCGGTTTGCATTGTCGCGCAGCAGGTTCAACACGAGCGGAGCTGATTCGCGGTGGCGCAACTTGCCGATGCTCGTCGCCGCGTAATAGCGCACGCGCGGCGACGGGTCGGAAAGCAGGCGTTCGAGATCCTTGATGACGACGGAACACATCAGGTCACCCGCGACCTTTGCGGCCTGCGCGCGGACCTCTTCATCCTTGTCGTTCAACAGCGGGCGCAGCCAGTCGTTGGCGGTCAGAGCGTTGGCGTCCAGCAAGGCCACTCCCCACAAGGCGTGAAGCTTCGCGTGCCGTGATGGCGCGGACTTCAACGCGGCCCTCAGTGCCGCCTGGCCCGGCTGTTTCATTTGATGAAGCGCGAAAGCCGCCTCGGTGCGGATGCGCAAATCCGCGTGGCCGAGCAGGCGCGTCAGTTCTTCAATGCTGCGTTTGGTGAAACCTTCCATCATCAACTTCGCGACCTCGCCCGCTGCCTCCTTGTCGGTCTGCGCCGGATCGCTGATGCGATACAAGCGCCCCTTGCCCGTGGGACTCCAACCTTCGACCCAATCGGCGACATACGCGTTGCCATCGAGTCCGAAATCCACATCCGTCGGCCAGAGGTTCCACAGAAACTTCTCCTTTTCAACGACCTCATAACTCGCGCCCTTTGGCTTCACGCCAAACGACCACACGCCGCCGGGGAAATCGCACACGAGAAACTTGCCGCGATACTTTTCGCCGAGGCACGTGCCGGGATTGTAGGCCAGGCCGGACGGCCCTTGTGCCACGACGCCCGCCAGCGGCAAGGCATCGTCCAGGCCGCCCTTCCACAATTCCTCCTCCACCCACGGGCCGAAGTTGGGCAGGTGCTGATACGAGACGCGCCAGCCGTAGTCCGCGCCTTCGACCACATGGATCACGCGCGAATCGTCCTTGCCGGCGGTGTCGTTGTCATCCGTCCACAGATTGCCGAACTCGTCGAAGGCCAGTTCCTGCGGATTGCGCAGGCCGATGGCGAACACTTCCAGGTCGGTGCCGTCCGGGTTGCAGCGGAACACCGCGCCGGTGTCCGGCAGCACGCGGCGCAGGAAATCGCTGCTGAAACCGCGCCCGCGGTACGCGCCGGAAGGGGAGGAAGCGCGGTCGCCAATGCTGAAATAGATTTTCCCATCCGGTCCCATGGCCAAACCGTGCAGGTCGTGGCCACTGACGCCGATGCGCACGCCGAAACCGGTGCGCAGTCTGGCCCGGCGCTCGAACTTGCCATCGCCATTCGCGTCCGTGAACCGCCACACATCGGGAATGCACGTGAACCAGACCTGTCCATGCCGCGCGAGCACACCCGCCGCGGTGCCGGACACGCTGTCGCGAAAGCCCTCCGCGAACACACGGCTCATTTCCGCCCGGCCATCGCCGTTGCTATCCTCGACGAGGCGGACCAGTTCCGAGTCCTTGGTCAGAATATTGAAGTTGGTGGTGAACGTGCGCGCCAGAAAGATGGCGCGGTCCTCGACCGTGCGGAACGACAGGTCATCGATGAGCCACGGCAGGTTCTTGGTGATGTCGAAGATGGCTTCGCGGTACCGATGCGTTTCGGAAATGAAGAAGCGCCCCTTTTCGTCGATCGAGAAGGCGACGGGATTCTCCAGCAGCGGCTCGGCGGCGAAGAGTTCCACCTTCAGTCCGGATGCCGGCTGAAACTTTTTGATGGCCAGTTCGCCCTCGTGTGGTTGAGCGCCGGCACACCATGCGCCCAGGCACACGCCCGCGATGCCGCCGAAACGAAGCAGGCGGCGCACAAGCGGAATCATAGGAGTGGCTTACTTCAACGAGCCGACGAACTCAATCAAATCGCGCAGGTCCTGGCGCGGGAGGATTTCGCCAATGCCGGCGGGCATGCCGGACATGCCTTTCTGGCGCGACACGATGTTGTCCTTCTTGATCTTCATCAAGCCGTCCTCGGGCGAGATGATGGTGAGTTCGGTGTCGTTCTCCGTTTTCAACACGCCGGCGGCCGAGCGCCCATCCTTGAGCAGGATAAGCAGCGAGTCGAAGCCTTCCGCAATCTTCGCGTTCGGATCGACAATCGCTTCGAGCAGGTATTCGCGCGGATACTTGGTGGCGATGCCGTCCAGCGCGGGACCAACCTCGCCGCCTTCGCCCTTGAGGCGATGGCAGCGGAAGCACGAGGCTTCGACACGCTCGTAGAAGATTTTTTTCCCGTTCTCGGCGTTGCCGCCGTAGAGGACTTCGCGGTAGCGATTCGCTCCCTCGGCGGGGCGCTTCGCTTCGTAACCGGCCAGCTTGTCCTTGATGCTGCCGTTCGTGCGTTTGGCGGCGGCTTCGAGAATGTCCAGTTGCAATTCCTTCTCGGCGTGGCCGGCGATGAGTTTGTCCAGCCACGCGCCGATGACCTTGTCGGCATCCGCGCCGTTTACTTTGGCGAGCGTGGCGAGCGCGCCTTGCTTTTCCCCAATCGTGCCCTTCTGCAACACGGTGGTCAGCGAGGCCGCCGCATCCGCGGGCTTGAGCATCGCCATCAAACGGTTGCCCTCCTTGCGCACGGCTTCCTCCTTGTCGGCCACGGCGTTTTTCACCAGGTCAGCCAGCTTTGAGAACTTCAATTTTTCCAGCGCCTGCAACGCTTCGACGCGCGTGGCGGCGGGAAGCGCGAGGTTGTTGAACACTTCCGCCAGCACCGGGGCGGCGTCGCGCAAATCCAGACTCACTGCGGCTTCGATGGCGGCGAGGCGGACGGAATCCGGCGCGGTGCGCAGCAGATTTGCCAGCACCGGGCGCAGCGCATCGACGGCGGGCTGGGCGTTGCGCTCGGGCAACGGACGATACACGCCCAAGACGCGGTCGCGCGGGTGGGGCTTCTTCCAGGTGGCCAGCGCGTGGATGGCCTCGGCGCGGCCGAGTTCGAGCGAATTGTGGCTGCCGGCGAATGTCGCCAGCGCGGTGGCGTTCTCCGGCTTGCCGGCACGGAACGAGGCGTTCACCAGGCGCAACACCATCGGCGTCACGAGGTCCACGTCCTTCGTCGAAGCTACCTTGAGCCTGGGCAGGACCGACGGGTCGTTGACCAGCGCTGCCAGCGCGGGCATGGCGCTATTGACGGGCGCGTCGTTGATGGCGCGCGCGGCTTCGAGGACGAGGTAAGGGTCGCTGTCCTTCAGGAACATCGCGATGTCCGGCGATTCGAGGCGGCGCATGGCGAGCAACGCGGCCATGCGCACAGCGGGCGAATGATCATACGCGGCGGTCAACAGCGATTGCGGGTCGGCAATCCACGTGAGTGCCATGACGCCGGCGTGGCGCAGATACAGATCCTGGTCGTTGTTCGCGCGCAGCATGGCGAGCAACGGCTTCACGGCATCCTTGCGGCCCAGCTTGCCCAGGCCCAGGGCGGCAAAATAACGCACGCGGCTGTTCGGATCTTCGAGCAGCTTGATGAACGTGCTCGCGGCCTTCGCATACCGGGCGTCGCCGAGCACCTTGGCGGTTTGGGCGCGCACTTCCGCGTCGTCGTCCTTCAACAGCGCTGGAAGGCTGGACAACGCCGAGGCGTATTTGCGCCCGAGCTGGCCCAAGCCCCAGATGCCGTGCAGGCGCGCGAACTGGTTGGGGTGAGATTTGGCCGCCGACGCGAGTTCCTTGACCGCGCCCTTGTCCACCAGCGCGAATTGCACTTCCTGGCGGACGCGTTTGTCCTTGTGCGCAAGCAGGCGCGTCAGTTCCCCGACGGAACGCTGGGCAAAGCCTTCGGCGAAAAGCTTCTTCACCTCGGCCACGGCGGGATCCTTCACGGCCTCGCTGTGGGTCACGCGATAAATGCGGCCGCGGCTGGACTTCGGCCAGTCATGGTGCCAGTCGGTGAAATACATCGAGCCGTCGTAACCGAAATCCGCATCGGTGGGCAGGCAGTTCCAGATGAACTGGCCGCCATCGACCCATTCGAAGCTCGCGCCCTTCGGCTTCACCGTGAAGGTCGTGATGCCGCTGTTGGCGGCGGAGCCTTTGAAGTGCGTCAGGAAGAAGTGGCCCTTGTACTTCTCGGGGAAACCGGTGCCTGGATTGTAGGTCAGGCCGGACGGGCCGTCGCTGATGTTGGCGAGCGGCGGCAGGATGTAGGCGGCCTGGCCTTTGAAATGCGGCACCCAAAGTTTTTCCGACATCCACTGGCCGGCCTTGCCCAACGGCGCGTGTTGGTAGCCGACGCGCCAGCCGCTCTCGCCGCCCTCGGCGATATAGACCCAGCGCTCGTGGTCGCCGTTGTCGCAATCGTTGTCGCCGGTGAACAAGTTGCCGTAATCGTCAAAGGCCAGTTCCTGCGGATTGCGCAGGCCGCGATGGACGACCTCGAGTTCCGTGCCGTCGAGGTTGCAACGGAACACCGCGCCTTCATCGGGATAGGTCAACAGTTTGCCTTCCTTGGTGACGACATTGGCGCCGCGATCGCCGACGCTGTAGTAAAGCTTGCCGTCCGGGCCGATGGCCAGGCCGTGGAGGTCGTGGCCGGTGTAGCTGAAGCGCACGCCGTAGCCGTAGCTCAGGGATTTCCGGAGGTCCGCCTGGCCGTCGCCGTTGGTGTCCTGCAACTCCCACACGTGCGGGATGTTGGTGAAATAGACCTTGCCCTTGCGCGCCAGCACGCCAGACGCGATGCCGTCCAGCTCGTGGTTGAACTTGTCGGCGAAAATGGTGGAATGGTCGGCCTTGCCGTCGCCGTCGCGGTCTTCGACGAGGCGGACGATTTCCGATTCGATGGCGAGATCCCTGGCGTGGTCGCCGAAGTGTTTCTTCGTCATGGCCATGCGTTCCTCGACATTGCGGATGGCCATGTCGTCCTCGAGCATGAACATGTAATGGCGGATGTCCAACACGCTGCTGCGGTAGCGGTGGGTTTCGGAAATAAAGAAACGATTCTTTTCGTCGATGCAGAAGGCGACGGGGTTGGCCAGCATGGGTTCAGCCGCAACGAGTTCCACCTTGAAGCCGGGGGTGACGGTGAACTTCTTGATATTGTCCAGGCCCTCAGCGGAAGCGGGGGCGATGACCGGCGTGGGTTTGCGGTCCTCTTCCTTGGGTTTGGTGGAAATCTCTGCGGCGCGGGCGGATAAAACGGCCGTGGCGAATGCAAATAGCGCAACAAACTTCATTTTCTGCATAGGGGTGCAAACGATATCGTGATGAACTTGAAATGCAAGGTGGTTTGGCTGGTTGGACGCGGGCCGGTGGAAAAATGTTCAGCGGCGGTCGAGCGGTTGCAGGGGCGGCGGAGCCGGGTTCATGGTCGATTGGGAAAATATTATGTGGCAGAAGCGGGCATTATCGGGCGGAAGCGGGCGGAGGAGTGGTTTGGTCGAGCGGCGGAGGGGGTTGGTGGCCGGGAGTGATGGAGTGGTGGAGTCATGGAGCAATGGGGGTGCGTAAAAAAATATGTGTCCGTACGTAGGGCACAAGGCAAAGCACGTGCGGCGACGCGGGTCAGTGACCTGGCCCGTTTCCGATTCAACGATTCCACGTTTCCACGTGTTCACGCTTTGAACGGCTCGTGCGTTCATACCGGAAGCGTCGCATCCTTTTTCTCTTAACGCCAAGACGCCTGAGACAACTGCCAACGTCTGAGACAAAAATCTTTGAATGAAGGCGGGGGCGGGGTAGGTTGGCGCCCAATCGGCTTATGAATCTTTACGTTGGCACGAGCGGATACTCGTACAAGGAATGGAAAGGGACGTTTTACCCCGAGGACCTGCGCGACAAGGAAATGCTCCGGTATTACGGCGAGCGGTTCCGGTCGGTGGAAATCAACAACACGTTTTATCGGATGCCCAAGGCGTCGGTGCTGGAGGGGTGGGCGGCGGAGGTGCCGGCGGAATTCAAGTTTGTGCTGAAGGCGTCGCAGCGGATCACGCATCACCAGCGGCTGAAGGACACGGAGGATTCGATGCGGTATTTGCTGGAGGTGGCGGGCACGCTGAAGGAGCGGCTGGGGCCGTTGTTGTTCCAGTTGCCGCCGTTTTTGCACAAGGATGCGGCGCGGTTGCGGACTTTCCTGGGGCTGCTGCCGGTGGACCGGCCGGCGGCGTTCGAGTTCCGGCATCAGTCGTGGTTTGACGATGAGGTTCTCGATTTGCTACGCGAGTATCGGGCGGTGTTGTGCATCGCGGAGGCGGAGAATGACCTGGAGATACCGTTTGTCTCGACGGCGGACTGGGGGTATCTGCGGTTGCGCCGGCCGGATTATGGCGATGCGGAATTGAAGGCGTGGGCCAGGCGCGTGCAGGAGCAGAAGTGGAAGGACGCGTTCATCTTTTTCAAGCACGAGGACGAAGGGAAGGGGCCGCAGATGGCGAAGAGGTTTTTGGAGCTGGCGCAGGCATAAGCTTCAAATTCCAAAAGCCAAACTTCAAGGAGGCAAAATCATTTCGGGGCAAAATCATTGGAGATGGGGTGGAGCGCAACAAGAAGAGGTCAGCCGAATTCTGGTCAGCCGAATGGGGCGGGGCAGACAGAAAGATTGGCAGAAAGAAAAATGGGGAAAGGGAGGATGCGTGACAGGCCGATGGCGTGTGCTATGGTGGTAAAAACCTTGGTCGTTGGCATTGACCCCTACCATGATCGCAATGGCTGTAATCCTCACGGCAATCATTGTTACGCTGGTTATTTTTATTCTGAGAATGAACAGGCAAGCTGACGCAGCGATCGCACGCTTCAAGGTGGAATCAGATGAATTATCGCGACGGCACAGCGAGATTAATTCGCGATCCAATGAAGAGGTGAAAGCCCAATTTCAACGGATGATGGATCAGCCAAATTCCATGATCCACATCGTCATGCAGAATAGCGCCAACAAGATCTCCAATTCGCACATCAAGGAGATGCATTCTGATTTAAGGCAATTCTTTTCGAGTTATGTATCGCTCCGATTTCGAGGCGCTGAGGGCGTTGATATTGCCCTCGTCGGGCCTTGCCCTTCGGATGGCCGATTTCTCCTTATCGGTGAAGATCCGGGGCTAACTGAATATGCAGTTCTGCCGAATGCGCGGGAAATTTATTCACGTAGTTTGAATTCTGTTGAATCTTCTTTTACGAAGAAGTACCCGAGTATTTATCACATGTTCATCGAGCGATTTGAGGTGTGGAATGATGAGTGACCACAACCACCATGCCGCTCCTCTGGAGCTTGATGCTCTTTGGTGTTGCGAGGCTATAGGCATGCCGCCCCGCCGGGGCTTTGGTGCCGAGTGAACTTGGCGGCGCGCAACAAAGCGCCATCGGACTGGCGCACTCCAAGACGCTTCGCGCTCGCCATGCGCTTGGCGTTCTGTCGCCCCTGCGGGGCTTTGGGGTTTCGACGGACGCGGCCCCCAGCGATGAATCGCTGGGATATTGTCGGACGTCCCTGGCGGGACTTTGAGTGAAGTCAGGCTTCGCAAACGGGGCTCGCCCTCACCCTGGCCTCTCCCCCAGGAGGGGAGGCGGAATCGAGTGTGTCCATCGTTTGCTGCGCGTTGGAGAATGCAGCCGTGGGTGGTTCTAATATCAGAGCCTCGTCACCTCGGCTGCTACAGTGGTGGGGTAAACGGCCGAGGACGACGACGAGTGATGGCGGTGGCTTGAGGCGGGGGCGGGGTTCTGGCACATTCACTGCACGGCCTTGAAACACACATTCTGAATGGCGTCGCGTACATCGCAAACGGTCCAGGTTGGGAAGCGGAAGATTGAGCTTTCGAATTTGACGAAGGTTTTGTTTCCGGATGACCACATCGTCAAGGCGCAGCTCATCGAGTATTATCTCAAGATCGCGCCGACGATTCTGGCGCACGTGAAGGGGCGGCCGTTGTCGCTGGTGCGGTATCCGGATGGCATCGGCGGGGAATCGTTCTTCCAGAAGAACCGGCCGGATTGGGCGCCGGACTGGATTGAGCACGTGACGCTCGGCGAGGAGGCGAAGGATTACGTGATCGCGACGGAGGAGGCGTCGCTGGTGTGGCTGGCGAACCTGGCGTGCATCGAGCTGCACCAGATGCATTCGCGGGCGCCGCATTTCGCCCAGCCGGATTACCTCGTGTACGACCTGGACCCGCCGGAGGAATTCGAGTTCGCGCGCGTGGCGGAGCTGGCGGTGGATTTCAAGGAGCATCTGGAGGGGTTCGGCTATCATCCGTTCGTCAAGACGACGGGGCGCAAGGGGCTGCATATTGTGACTCCGATTGAGCCGAAGTGGGAATTTCACACGGCGTTCGAAGCGGCGAAGGCGGTGGCGCAACCGTTTGTGGAGGCGCGTCCGGCGGTGA
>JBFMBT010000177.1:0-13875 GCA_040754875.1 Verrucomicrobiota bacterium
GCGCCCGCCCCGGCGGCCGCAACCTCCACGGACATGGAAATCAAATCGCCGATGATCGGTACGTTCTACCGCGCTCCTTCGCCCGAGTCCGCGGCGTATGTGGAAATCGGCACGGAGGTGAATCCCGAGACGGTCGTGTGCATCATCGAAGCGATGAAGGTGATGAACGAGATCAAGGCGGAAGTCCGCGGCGTCATCACCCAGGTTTTGGTCGAGAACGCCAAGCCGGTCGAGTTCGGCCAGCCGATGTTCAAAATCCGGCCGCTTTAGGCTGGCGGGGCGCTCATGGTCCGCCCTGGCACGGGAACACTCGCCACTTTAGGAAATGTTCGAAAAGATTCTTATAGCCAACCGCGGAGAAATTGCCGTCCGGATCATCCGCGCCTGCAAGGAACTGAACATCCGCACCGTCGCCGTGTATTCGGAGGTGGACGCCAACTCCATGCACGTCCAACTGGCCGACGAAGCCATCTGCATCGGCAAGGGGCCCAGCAACGAGAGTTACCTGCGCATTGACCGCATCGTCAGCGCGGCGGAAATCGCGGATGTGGATGCCATTCACCCCGGTTACGGTTTCCTGTCCGAGAACGCCCACTTCGCGGAAGTGTGCGAAAGCTGCAACATCCGCTTCATCGGCCCCAGCGCGCGGGCCATGGAGAACCTCAAGGACAAGGCCGTCAGCCGCGTGCTCGCCAAAAAGGCCGGCGTGCCCACTCCCCCTGGTTCCGAAGGCCTCGTCGAAAACGAGCAGGACGCCCTGGCCGTCGCCAAAAAGATCGGTTACCCCGTCATGATCAAAGCCGTCGCCGGTGGCGGCGGTCGCGGCATGCGCGTGGCGCACAACGACATTTCGATGATCAAGGGTTACCACACCGCGCGCGCCGAGGCGGAGAAGGCCTTCGGCAACGCGGGCGTCTATATCGAGAAGTTCATCGAGAACCCGCATCACGTTGAATTTCAAATCCTGGGCGATGGTCGCGGCAACATCATCCACCTGGGCGAGCGCGATTGCTCCATCCAGCGCCGCAACCAGAAGGTCATCGAGGAAACGCCGTCGCCGTTGATCGAGAACAAATTCAAAGACCTTCGCAAAAAGATGGGCAAGGCGGCCGTCCGCATCGCCGAGGTTGCCAATTACACCAACGCCGGCACCGTCGAGTTCATTGTCGATGACACCGGGCATTTTTATTTCCTCGAAGTCAACAAACGCATCCAGGTCGAGCACCCCATCACCGAGGAAGTCACCGGCATCGACCTGGTGCGGGCGCAAATCATGATCGCCATGGGCGAACCGCTGCGTCTCTCCCAGGGCGATGTCCAGATGAAGGGCCACTCCATCGAATGCCGCATCAACGCCGAGGATCCCTTCGACGACTTCCGCCCCTGCCCCGGGCGGATCGAGATGTATTATCCTGCGGGCGGTCGGGGCGTGCGGGTGGACAGCCATGCGTATGCCGGCTACACGATTCCCCCGCACTACGATTCGATGATCGGCAAACTCATCACCTACGGCAAGGACCGCCGCGAGGCCATGGAACGCATGAGCCGCGCGCTCGGCGAATACATGATCACCGGCATCAAAACCACGCTGCCGTTCGAGCAGGCGATTTTGCAGGATCCCAATTTCCGGCGCGGTGTCTATTCCACCAACTTCATCGACCAATTGCTCGGCGGCAGCCGCCGTGAACTCATCGAAGAGAAGGCGTAGTTCCGCGAAGTATAACTCGAAATCTACGCCGACCTTTCAAAGGGGCATGTAAAATCCTCTGCTTTGAAGACGGGGCATCTATGCAACACCATTGATTGCACTCGATTTTGAGTAAGTTAAACCACTGGAATAATTATTTGCGCTGTATTAATCAGTGCCACTGATTCTCACAAAAATCACCCAAACTGCCTATGGCGCAACGGAAGCTTTTGAGCGTTCTTATCGGGCGACCGTTAGATCTAGTAGTTGACAAGAAATCCAAATCAAAAATGACGAAATCAGTTGCTTACTGTTCCGGATTGGCCATGGCTGTCGCACTTTGTTGTGGGTGCGGAGGGAGCAAGCCCGAACCATCACCCGCCCCAACGACATCACCAGGTTCGCAAACACTGTCCACGGCGCCGGCTTTGGAAACCGCCGTGCCCGAGCCACCGCCGCCGGTTCCCGGTGCCTTGGCGACGACGACGCCTTCCGGGCCTACCCCGGCAGTGGCAAATCCGGAGGGGCGGCCGCTGAACGAAGACGGTCAGCCGATGGACGACCTCCAACTGCTCAATGACGCTCTGCTACGGTATGGTGATGCGGCGGCCGCGCCGCGGGCCGGGGACTTGGGCCCGGACGGCAATCCGTTGCCCTCCAAACGCGCCGAGTTGAAGGATGTCTCGGACTTGGTGAAAGCGGGACTCCTGAAGCGAGTGCCAACGCCACCGGCCGGGAAGCAGTTCGTTATCGATCCCAAGACCAGGATGTTCGTTCTCGCGGATAAGAAATAGACCGCTGTCCCTGTCGATTGGAAGCAACCTCAAACAGACAAACCAAATGCACCATAACCGAAATCATCGTTCCCGGCCCGCTGTCTCCAGATTGCGCGCGTCGGCATTCACCCTTATTGAACTATTGGTGGTGATCGCCATCATCGCGATCCTCGCCGCCATGCTGCTGCCCGCGTTAGCCAAGGCACGGGCCAAGGCCGCCAGCGCCGCCTGCGTCAGCAACCTCAAGCAAATTGGCATCGCGCAATCAATGTATTCCGGTGACAGCCGGGACAAATTGCCCTTCGCGGGATTTCAAATTCTGGGCGGGCCGAATTCTCATGCCGGGTGGGACGACCTTCTGATGGGGTACCTGGGTGGTTCGGTCACCAAAGGCAACCAGAACTGGATTACCCCCGTGCCTCAGCCGGTGCCGGGCAAGGTGTTGATTTGCCCCGCGGACAAGGCGCCGTTGCGTAATCAATATAGCGGGAATGGCGCCGGTTGGACCGCCCGCTACAAGCGCACGTATGCCATGCCGCGCTACTTCACGTCCGTGGGTCCGAACATTGATCAAGGCGCCGCCATCAATGCGCCGATTTCCTCGGACTCGCAAACCGGTGTCGGCATTGTGTTCCGGTTGAGCACCTATGTGGCCGCCTCATGGAACAACTGGACCCCGGGACCGGATTCCACCAATACTTGGGCTCTGACGACGATGACGGATCTCCCCGCTGTGTTTTCCGCGCAAGTCCGCGGATCAGACAGCACGATCGCCTTTACGGAACGATTTGACATGGCGGATCAATACCAAGGCAGTTGGATTGCGTGGATTGATTACCCCGGTCCGGCGGGCAGCGGTCGCCGCCACTTCGGCGCCATGAAGGAAAATGCGACGGATTCCTTTCAGGGTTTATCGACAGCCATCTACAATGACAACTTGCAGCGGACGCATCTTGACCGGCTCAACTACACGTTTGTGGACGGCCACGTGGAGACTCTGGCGCCTTCGGCAACCACCACAAACTTGGGCCAGCAACGAGGCATGTGGTCGATCCGCGTCGGTGACTAACCGAGCGCCAAACCCCTTGAAACCTGCGAAGGGCAGCGCCTTTCGCAGGTTTTTTGTTGCTCGCCCTCCCTGGCAGCCTTCGCGATTTACGCGAGGAGCCTTGTCCACAAAAAATCGCGGCCTGGAAAGGGACACGCGGACAAGCTGTACAAGCTGTACGCGTTCCTTGGTTTACGGCTTCGAACTTTTAAACTTCGAACCATGACATGAAATTTGAACTTTCTCTTGAGCTTTGAGCATTGAACTCGGAGCTTCCCCTCCACCCCTCGGCACATTGCGCATCGCCAACCGACGCCCAACCCGGTAGATAACTCCCACCCATGGGACGCCTGGTCATCCAGACTGAAGCCGTTGCGCCGGGAGCGTTCGATTTGCGGCCCGGCCTCAACGTCATCGGTCGCGGGCCCAGGGCCAATTTCCGCATCGACCACGAATCCGTCTCGGCCGAGCACTGCGAAATCCTCCTCGCCAACCAGTTCGCCCGCGTGCGCGACCTCGACTCCACGAACGGCACGTTCATCGATGGTGCGCGCGTGAGCGAAGATTACCTTACCCCCGGCCAGATCCTGCGCCTCGGTTCCGTGGAACTGAAATTCCACGCCACCATTCCCTACGACCCGGAAACGAAGGAACCGGCGCTGGAACTGGTGGAAAAGCCGGTGGAACCGCCGCCCACCATCCCGCCACCGTTGCGCCCGTGCTTCCGGCACCCGCGCACGGAGGCGACGCTCATCTGCACGCATTGCCGGCTGTTGTTCTGCGAGGCGTGCGTGTACCGCCATTTCACCGGCCTCAAAAGGAACGCCTTCTGTCCCGTCTGCACCGGCCTGTGCCTGCCCATCCCCGAGTTCGAGCGCCGCGAAAAGGCGCGGGCCGAGAAGAAGGCCGTCAGTCGCGACTTCTTCGCCAACTTGAAGGAGGCGTATCGATATCCCTTCAAGGGCGACGGGCCGATTCTGCTCGTGGGCGGGGCGTTTTTCTTTGCCGCGATCACGCTGATCATCAAATGGGCGCTGACGATGGTGCCGTGGATCATCGCGCTGGTGGCGGGTGTGATCCTGGGGTTGTTCCTGTTCATCTTCATGGTGGGTTACATCAGCGCCTACATGTGGCAGATGGTGCTCACCAGCGCGCAAGGGGACGAATTCCTGCCGGACTGGCCTGATTTCTCGGACTTCTGGCACGACATCGCGCGGCCCTGCCTGCAATACCTCGGCCTGCTGGCGGTGTGCTACGGGCCGGCCTTCCTGTACGATGCCTTCACCGATGCCACATTGCTGGGGGCGATGGATTACACAGAGGACCGCATTCATCTGGCGGTCTGGCTGCTGCTGCTATTTCTGGGCAATTTCTATTTTCCCATGGCGACACTGGCGGTGGTGATGCACGACAACATCCTGGGGTTGAACCCCTGGACAGTGGTCCTGTCCATCCTGCGCATCCCACGGCATTACTTTGTTGCGTTTCTGGCGATGGTGGCAGTGGCGTTGAGCGCGGACCTGGCGACGATGACGGCGTATCTGCTGATGAATACCGCCTTCGCGCCGCTCCCAGGTGTCTGGGCGCTCGTGTACAACTTTCTGACGCTTTACTTTCTGGCGGTCGAAATGCGCATCCTCGGCCTCATCTATTATTGCAACGACGAGAAACTCGGATGGTTCCGGCCGATCATGCGGTGAAACGATGAGCTGGCGTAAAAAGAAAAACACCTGAACGGAGCCGTTCAGGTGTTGGTGTAAAGATTGGAAAGCGTTATCTAATTATCGGGAACAACCGTGATGCCCAACGTGGCAGACAGGGCGGCCGTGATGACTTCCTCGGTGCTCGGACCGGTCGGCGAGCCAACCGGCTCGCGTGTGATGACCACCACCACCGCCAGCAATTCGCGCACATCGGCGACCATCGCAGCGGTTTCCGCCGGGGTAAGCTGCTGCAACGTCGGCTGCGGCGCGGCCGCATTCAAGGACTGGCCCTGGTTGACCGTGAAAGCCTGGCCACTGGAGGTGAGGACCAGAATCTGGCCGTTGCTGCACCGGAAGATGCCGACGGCGAAAATGTGGAAGGCGGTGCCGCGGATGCCAGCGACGCCATTGGCGGTCTTGACCTCGAATTTGGAGGCGGCGGAAAGTTTCTTCACGTCGCCGAGGATACTGCCCTTTTTGACCTCGAGCTTCGTTTCAACGACCGTGTCGGCGCCCGTTTTGTCGATGGAAAGCTTGTCCAGCGACAACTGGCTGTCAGGCTTGACGGTGATGGCCTGATTCTCGCCAAGATCCAGATACACGCTGGAGCCGGGGCCGGTGGTGATGGTCATGCCGCTGGTGACTTCCATGCCCTGTTTGACTGGCCCGGATTGATTCTGGGCATCGCTGTAATTGGCGATGCCAACGACCTTGACGACTTTGGCTTTCACGCCGGAGGGAGCCGCAGCCTGAGCCGGATTCAACATCGCCCCGAGCGCCATGACGGCGCAGAACGCCAGAAATTTGCGAAGACTGGATTTCATAGATTACGCCAGTAGTTGGTTACGACTTATCGTTTGTCCTCTCATCACTAGCTCCAAAGTGGCTGAAAGTCAACTGAATAATGGCGTTCGGGAGGGCCGAAAAAGCGTGTCGAATGGGGCGATGATGAGTTGGGCCCCAGCGGGTTACATCCAGATGCGCGCACGGCCCGGGCAACATGCCGAACTCTCACGAAGACAAGCAGATACAGTGCCCAAGTAGAATATCCGATGCCCGGATTTCCGGGTGGTGCGCGAAACTGGAAAAGGGAAAGGTGGCGCCAGCGCAACGCCAAGCCACGCAGCACGTCACCAACTTGTAACGTCGCGAGGACGCCGGCGTGGTTCAAAACTGGATTTTGCGTCTGGCGGGGTCGGGTTGTTCGCGGTAGAGGACGGCGACATTACCGACGCGCATGATGAGGTGGCTGGAAGTCCTTTCAGCCAGTTGCGGGGCGAGGGTTTTCTTCTCTTCCTTGAATTCATCGAATTTCACCTTCACCAGTTCGTGCCGGGCGAGCGATTCGTCGAGGGACTTGATGAAAGCGTCGCTCAAGCCATGTTTGCCGACCTTAAGCGACGGCTCCATGCGCTGGGCCATGGCTTTGAGCTTGCGGATTTGAGGATTGGTCAACGTGCCGGACATGGGGGCAAGGTAAGTTCAAAGTTCAAAGTTCAAAGTTCAAAATTTGGCCGGTCGGCGCCAACCGGCGCGAAGCCGCAGTTCGCAAAACTGGTTTACAGTGCAGTGTGATATGACTGCGAGATCGACGGTTGCTTTGGCGGGCCTGGCGTTGTTGCTGGCCGCCGGTTGCGCGCATTATCCGGTCAATCAACCCCTGGCCCGGCTTGATCCTTCGGCCGGTTATCGTTTTCAGAATCTCGCGCATGACACCAATTCCGACAGCCTGTTGATCATCCTGGCGTTTTCCGGCGGCGGCAAGCGGGCGGCGGCGCTGTCGTATGGCGTGCTGGAGGAACTGGCGCGGACGCGCATCGCGTGGGGTGGCGATCGACGACGGTTGCTGGATGAAGTGGATGTCATTTCGTCGGTGTCCGGCGGGAGTTTCACGGCGGCGTATTATGCGCTGCATGGGGATGGGATTTTTCAGGACTTCGAGCCGCGTTTCCTGAAGAAAAACATGGGCGGCCGGTTGTGGGGCCAATATTGCCTGCCGGTGAACTGGTTCCGGCTGGCGTCGCCGCATTATGATCGCATCGACATGGTGGCGGATTATCTGGACCGCCGGTTGTTCGACCGCCAGACATTTGGCGACCTGCTCCAACGCGGCCAGCGCCCCTACGTCATGATCAACGCCACGGACATGGCGCTGGGATCGCGGTTCGAATTCACGCAGGAACAATTCGATTTGATTTACTCGGACCTGTCGTCGTTCCCCATTGCGCGGGCGGTCGCGGCGTCATCGGCCTTTCCCGTGATATTGAGCCCGGCGACGCTGCGCAATTATTCGAGCGCGCGCACGGAGGCGGAGCCGGAATGGATCCGCAACGCGCTGCACAACGGGACTGTTTCCTCGCGCCGGCGCAATCGCGCGATGGAAGCGCGCTCGTACCTGGATGTGTCGCGCCGGCCGTACCTGCATTTTCTGGATGGCGGCCTGGCCGACAACCTCGGGTTGCGCGGGCCGCTGGACATGTTGCTGGAGCAGGAAACACCGTGGCAGGCGATGCGCGCGTTCCAATTGCAGTCGCTGCGCAAGGTGGTGCTCATCGTGGTCAACGCCAGCGTGCCGATGGACAACGGCTCGGAGCGGACGGAAAACGCGCCGGGATTGTTCAGCGTGTTGCGCGCGGCCCAGCACGTGCCGATCAACCGATACTCGTTTGAAACGGTCGAGCTGTTCAACGAATACTTCGAGCGTTGGGCGCAGGAAATTCGCGTGCGCCGCGAGAAGATTGCGGCGTTGCAGCGCAGCCAGGAAGGGTTTGATCCACGCCGCCTGCCGCCCTCGGAGCTGACGTATTATTCGATCGAACTGAGCTTCGACGCCGTGCCGGATGAAAAGGAGCGGGCCTTTTTCAAGTCATTGCCGACGTCGCTGACGCTGCCGCCGGAGACAGTGGACCGTTTGCGGGCGGTGGCCGCGCAATTGCTGCGGCAATCGGGCCAATACCAGCGGTTGCTCAAGGACCTGGGCGCGGAAACCGGCAAAGCCGGAAAGTGAGATTTGACCCGCGTCTCCGGCCGCAGGCCAAAATTTAACCAAGGCAGAGCAAAATATGGTCGGCCTTTCGCAAAACACGTAGAGCGTGAAGACGCGGGCCAAGGCATGTTTGGGTGCAGGGAGACGAGTGGTTCCGCGCCTCCCGTTGAGTCCGCACCACGAAAACTTGAAATCGCTTATGAACGCCGTCATGAAAGATCATCTCCAGCCGTGGAAGGTCAGCGGCGACTTCCCGTCCAACCAGACGCCCGCCGAAATCTGGGAGTTTTTGCTGCAATACGCGATTCTCGCGCCGTCCACGCACAACACGCAGCCGTGGTTGTTTCGCATCCGCGGCGAGGACATCGAACTTTACACGGACCGCGCGCGGGCGTTGCGCGTGTCCGATCCGGACGGGCGCGAACTGGTGATGAGCTGCGGCGCGGCCTTGTTCAACCTTCAGGCGGCGTTGCGCCATTACAATGTCATGGGGGATGTGGATCTGTTTCCCGACCCGTCGGACCCGGACTTGCTGGCGCGCCTCTGGCTGGGGCACCAGCGCGGGATGTCCATCGAGAACACGATTATTTTTCACGCGATCACCAAGCGGCACACGAACCGCCAGGCGTTTGAAGACCGGCCGGTGCCCGAGACGTTGCTGGGCATCCTGCAGGAGGCGGCGGAAGAAGAAGGCGCGTGGCTGCACGTCGCCAAAGGTCCGGAGGAGCACGTGGCGTTGGCGGATCTGATCAGCATCGCGGAACGCAAGCAATGGGCGAACAAACGGTTTCGCTTGGAACTGGCGGCGTGGGTGCATTCGAACCGCGCCAACTCGCGGGACGGCATCCCGGAGTATGCGCAAAATGTGGATGACTTGCTCAGTTACGCCGGTCCGCTGGTGGTGCGCACGTTTGACCTGGGCGAGGGCGAAGCGGCGAAGGATGCTGAGATCGCGCGGTATTCGCCGGTGCTCGCCGTGCTGGGCACGGACAACGACGACCCGCAATCGTGGCTGGCGGCCGGGCAGGCGCTGGAGCATGTGCTGCTGCGCGCGCGCGCCGAAAACGTCTGGGCTTCATTCCTGAACCAGCCGGTGGAAGTGACGGAGATGCGGCCGGAAGTGACCGCGGTGCTGAATCGCACGGGCCATGCCCAACTCATTTTGCGCCTCGGCTACGGGCCGGAGGTGAAACCGACGCCGCGGCGCGATTTGCTGGACGTGTTGATTTAGGACGCGGTCCGAGGTCGCGCCTACCACGCGGCGAGGATTATGACGCCGACGGCAAATGCCGCGCCAAACAATGCCCCCGCGCGCCCGAGCAACGCGCGTCCGCCCAGCACGGCCACGGTGCCGGTCTTGAACACCAGGTTGGACATCGCGGCGGTCAGGATGAGCCGCCAGCCGGTCTGCTCGGGCAACTGGCCGTTGTGCACGAGTTGCGAGATCGACAGGGTGATGGCGTCCATGTCCGTCAAACCGGACAGCACGGCCACCGTGTAAAGTCCGCCCTGGCCGAGATGTTCCTTGGCCACGGCGACGGCGAGCAACACGGCCGCATACAGGCCGGCGAACAGAATGGCCGGCTTCAACTCGGACGGATTCTCCTGCTCGGGCATGGGCGCGGATTCCTTGCGCGTGGCCGACCACGTGATGCCGGTCAGCACGAGCAGCGCCGCAAACATCACACCCAACGGCGGTCCCGCCACCGCGAGATAACCGGGCGCCGTCAGGCTGATCAAAACCAGCACGCGCACGAACACGACGGTGGACGCGCAGAGAATCACGAACGTGCAGAGGCCGGTCAGTTGCGGCGTTTCACGGCTGCGCCGCGCGTAGCTGACGGTGGTGGCCGTGCTGGAAATCAAACCGCCCAGCACGCCGCCGGCCACCGCGCCCGCTTTCTGGCCGAAAATCTTGTACGCGACGTAACCGCCGAGGCTGATGCCCACAATCAACACGACCATCAACCAGACGCGGAAGGGGTTCAGCACCGAGTAAGGGCCGAAGAATTTATTGGGGAGCACCGGCAGGATGACCATCGTGATCAACACAAACTGCATGATGGCCTTGAAATCGCGATCGCCGATGCGGCCGGCGATTTCGTGCATCTGGGGTTTCAAATGCAGCAGCACCGCCACGCCGCCGCCCACCACGAGCGCCACCGCGGTGTTGCCGGCCACGAGATACGCGCCCACGCCGTACATCACGAGCAAGGCGGCTTCGGTCGTCAGCCCGGGATCGACCACGCCGGCCTTGATGCGCGCGAGATTGCCGACGACGATCAACGCCGCGACGCTCAGGAATCCCAGGGCGACGACCCAGCCGCCGTAATTGACGGCGAGTTGCGCGCACAGCGTGCCGGCGACCGTGACGAGCGGAAACGTGCGAAAGCCGGCGAGTTGCGCATCCGTCCGCTCGCGCTGGAGGCCCACCAGCAGCCCCAACCCCAGCGCAATTCCCAACGGCTCCAGATCAGCAATCGTTCCCATGGGTTGCGTCGCGCTTATCATAGCACAGGCGCCGCCTGCGACAAGTTTGGCGGGGAACGGGCGGACTTGATGGCTTGTCTTTCGGGTCGCGTTGGGGTTTGCTTTTCTCATGCAATTCCCCGGGCTGGCGTTGAGTGTGTGCGCGTTTCTCTTTTGCGTGGGTGGGCCGCGCGCCGCCGCGCAGTCCAAGGCGCCGCTTCCGGAGCCGAAGCCGGTGCCGCGGATGCAGGCGTTGCCGCAGCCGTATCACCAGGTTTCCTTCCAGCGCGAAGGCGTGGAAATCATGCGCGCGCATTTTGCGCCGGACCTGAACCGGCCGTTTGTGTTTCCCCTCATCGGGCCGTCGGGCCGGTCGCTGACGCGCATGGGGCATCCGCATGATCCCATCGGGCACAGCCATCATAATTCGGTGTGGCTCACGCATAATGATGTGAACGGGGTTACGTTCTGGTCGGACCGGGGCGATGGGCGCATCATTCATCAACGGGTGGAGCGGCTGGAGGATGGCGACGCGGCGGCGGCGATGTTGACGGTGAGCGCGTGGACGACGCGCGAGGGCAAGGTGCTGTTGCACGAGCGCCGCCGGACGGCGGTCGAGTGGCTGCCGAACAATGAATGGCTGCTGCTCATCGATGTGTGGCTGGAGCCGAACAAGGGCCAGGAGGTGAAGCTGGGCAAGTCGGCGTTCGGACTCATCGGGGTGCGCATGGCGAAAACGATCGGGGTGAACGACGGCGGCGGGATGATTCGCAACTCCGAGGGCGGCGTGAACGAGCCGGAGGTGTTTTGGAAGCCGGCCAAGTGGGTGGATTATTCCGGGCCCATCACGCCCAAGGCGACGGAAGGCATCACGCTCATGGATCATCCGTCGAACCCGAATCATCCAAGCGTGTTTCACGTGCGCAATGACGGCTGGATGGGCGCGTCGCTGACTTACGACGGCGAGCGTGTGCTCAAGCCGGGCGATGTCTTGAAGCTGCGCTACGGGTTGTATGTCCACGTGGGCAAGCCGGAGGTGGCGGCGTTGCAGAAGCGCTGGGAGGAATTTGCGAAGACGAAGCTCGCGGATTTGACGCCAGCCAGAAAATAGCCGCCAATCAACAAGGAGAAATCATGAAACCACTATTTACCGTGCCTGTGCTAATGCTGCTGGTGGCCGGTTGTGCGACCACGCCCGAGCGGACCCTTGATTCCGATCGCAAGGCCGCGCTGTCTGCCCGCATGGCGGAAATCAACGCGAGCGAAGAAATTGCCCGCCGGCTTCACACCTACAAAACCGGCGAAACCACCTGGACGCAGTTCCTTGCCGACAGCGGCCTGGCCAACATTGAAGTGGACCTTGCCTCGGTTGGGGACAAGGGCATCGTCACCAGCACGGGTTGGAAGGTGTATTCCATTCAACTCAACACGAGTGACGGTGCGCTGACGTCGAAATACGTTGTCGGCCACGCCGGTGGGATATTGGCCACGCTGCACTTCGAAAAGGGTGTGTTGTCGTTCATCCGTTTCAATTAAGGGACCGTGTTTCAGGTTGCTTTCCCGGCGAAAACCGGTTTTCGTCGGACTATGAAAGCCCCTCAACCTTCTCGATCTTCGCGCCGTCAGTTTCTTCAAAAGACCACCAGCGCCTGGGTTGCCGGGACAGCCCTGACGAGCTTTCCCTCGCTCACGCGCGCGAATGCGAATGAGCGGTTCACCATGGCGGTCGTCGGGCCGGGCGGCATGGGGACGAATTTGCTCAAATCGTTCACCGCGCAGAAGGACGTCGATATGGCATACGTGTGCGACGCGGACCGCACGCGCACGGAGCAGGCGGCGAAGAACGTCGAGGAGATTTCCAAGAAGCGGCCCAAGACGGTGGGCGACATGCGCCGCGTGTTCGAAGACAAGTCGGTGGATGCCGTGGTGGTGGCGACGCCGGATCATTGGCATGCGCCGGCGACGATTCTCGCGTGCGAGGCGGGCAAGCATGTGTATGTGGAGAAGCCGTGCGCGCACAACATCCGCGAGGGACGGTTGATGATCGAGGCGGCGCGGCGGCACCAGCGCATCGTGCAGGTGGGCACGCAAAGCCGCAGCAACGAGTTTCTGCATCGCGCGATGGAGCTGCTGCACAACGGCGCGATTGGCGACATCCTCGTGTCCAAGGCGTGGAACAGCCAGTTGCGCCGCAGCATCGGGAAGCAGCAGCCGACGAAGCCGCCGGAGCATCTGGACTTCGACCTGTGGCTCGGGCCGGCGCCCGCGGTGCCGTACCAATCCAATCTGCTTCACTCCATCTGGCGCTGGTGGTTTGCGTTCGGCACGGGCGACATGGGCAATGACGGTGTGCACGACATCGACATCGCGCGCTGGGGCCTGGGCGTCACCACGCATCCGAACAGGATCGCGGCGCTCGGCGGCAAGTTCTTCTTCGATGACGACCAGCAGTTTCCGGACACGCAATACGTGGTGTTCGAATACGGCGAAGGCGCGCCTGGCAAGCGCAGGCAGCTCATTTTCGAGCAGCGCATCTGGTCGCCGTATTTCCAGGAAGGCGCGGAGAACGGCAACGCGTTCTACGGCACGAAGGGCATGATGATCTTGAGCAAAGGGTCGGGCTGGCAATTGTTCGGCCCGCGCAACGAGCCGCGCGAGAAGATGTCCGGCAAGGTCGATGGGCTGGTGCATCATCGCAATTTTCTGGAATGCATCCGCAGCGGCAAACATCCGAACGCGGACATCGAGATCGGGCATCTCTCGGCGTCGCTCTGCCACCTGGGGAACATCGCCACGCGCCTGGGGCGCACGCTCAATTTTGATCCGCAGAAGGAACAGATAGTGGGCGACGCTGAGGCGAACCAACTGGTGCGGCGGACGTATCGCGAGCATTGGGCGGTGCCGAAGGGGGTGTAGGAATTTGCGATTTTAGATTTGCGATTTGCGATTGGAAACGGCGTTTTGTGGATAACCGATTGGTGCGAGGCCGCGTCTGATACTTGAATCACTTGATGAAACTTCAAATTCCAATCTCCAAACTTCAATGAAGGTTCAAGGTTCAAAGTTTAAGGTTCAAAGTTCGGGGATATGCCGAGTCGCGGCGTTTGCATTCGAGGCGTGCGGGTTTGTGGCATCGCGGTCCCCCTCACCCCGGCCCTCTCCCCAAGGAGAGGGTGGTACGGTTGCCGCGTTCGGTCGAAATCAAG
>JBFMBT010000178.1:0-13861 GCA_040754875.1 Verrucomicrobiota bacterium
AACCTCACGCAAAGCGGGCTTCACGCTCGTTGAAATCATGATCGTGGTCGCCATCATTGGTTTGCTGGCCGCCATCGCGATTCCCAACTTCGTGAAAGCGCGCACCACGGCCCAGAAGAACTCCTGCATCGCCAACCTCAAGCAGATTGACGGCGCGGTGCAGCAGTGGGCGCTGGAAAACAAGAAGTCCAGCACCGACACCGTCGGTTTGACCGACGCGGCGGCCTACCTGAAGGGTGGCACATCTCCGACCTGCCCGGCAGGCGGCACCTATGCCACCACGACGGTCTCCTCCTCGCCGACCTGCACGGTCTCGGGTCACACGCTGTAATTAGCTGCGCGATTTAGCGTTCGGAAAGGCTTGGAGCTGACCGCTCCAAGCCTTTTTTCTGCCGGGCGATAATTCGCGGAGGGCTTTATGCGCATCCCAATCACGGGGCGTTCCGGGTTTACGTTGGTGGAAATCATGATTGTGGTGGCCATCATTGGCTTGATCACGGCCATCGCGATTCCCAACTTCATCAAGAACCGGAACTACGCCCAGAAGAACGCCTGCATCAAGAACCTCAGCACCATTGAGGCGGCCAAGCAACTGTGGGGCGTGGAAATGGGCAAGACCGACGGCGACGCGCCGGCGGATTCGGAGTTCATTGGGCCGGATCTGTATCTGAAAGCGATGCCCACCTGCCCGGCCAGCGGCACCTATGCCATCGGCCTGATCGGCTCGCCTGCCACCTGCACAGTCGAGGGGCACACCCTGTAAACGCAGATTCACTTCACGGGGCCGGAGATTCGCGTCTCCGGCCCCTTTTTGTTGCACCACCATTGCGCCCGCGCCGCCGCCGTCCGCCGCTGCTCCTTCCTGGGCCGCAAGCGTTTTCTTGAACCTGTTCAACTGTCTCATAATCAACTCCCTGCTGCATCAATAGTGGACACTTTGAAACCCCGCCGTCCGTTCCGTACCGCCCAAAACACTCCCTTTGCGTCGCAGAACAGAGAAAGATTGTCGTTTACGTCGCTGGCACTGAGTGTGCTACTATTGGCCAGTCGCGGTAAACGGAAGGCAATACGTGGACATCTGTTGTAATCGTAATAACCCGCCTTTCGCCTTGGTCCACACCGCGGCAGCACTGAAAGGCTCAGTTATGAAGATCCAAACCTCACGCAAAGCGGGCTTCACGCTCGTGGAAATCATGATCGTGGTGGCCATCATCGGCCTCCTCGCCGCGATCGCGATTCCCAACTTCGTGAAAGCGCGCACCACCGCCCAGAAGAACTCCTGCATCGCCAATCTCAAGCAGATTGACGGCGCCTGTCAGCAATGGGCGTTGGAAAACAAGAAATCGAGCACCGACACCGTGGGTCTCACGGATGCGGCGGCCTACCTGAAGGGCGGCGTCTCGCCGACGTGCCCGGCGGGCGGCACCTATGCGACGACGACGGTTTCCTCGTCGCCGACCTGCACGGTTTCGGGTCACACACTCTAAGCGACTCGTCTCGCTTGCCAGGGCTTGGAGCCAAAACTCCAAGCCCTTTTGTTTTGCCGTGAGTGGGGAGCGGCGGGAGCGCGAACTACCAAAGGAATGATTTTTGTTCGGCGAGCTGTGTGTCGCCGTCCCAGAGTGTCACCCGCCAGGCGACGATTTTGCCGGCCTTTTGGTAAGCTTCACCGTCGAGGGTCACGGCGGCCCAGTAGCCGAGGATGCCGTTGGGTTTGACGGGTTGCTCGATGACGACGGGCTGGCCGAGGGAACTGGCGCCGGCCCGGATTTCCACCTTCATGCGCAGGTTTTTTTTGCTCAGACCGGTGCCGCGCCATTGGACATCAAAGCGCAGGCCCGAGCAGAGTTCGGGATTGGCACGCAGGACGGATTGGTAGGCATCGCGCTCGTAGAGGCTGGGAGAGAGGGCGTGGCGGCCTTGTTTGTCCAGCAGGTGGGGCAGGACTTTGACGATGCGGGCGGTGGTGGCCGCTTCGGAGACGAACGGCAGCCCCAGCAATAACAACAGAGCCAAGACACGGCGCATGGGGAGACTCTAAGCAATTGCTGGCCAAAGACAACGTCTAACCGCCTGGGTCAATCAGACCGCTTCAGCGTGGTTTGTGCCGGCGGCGTTGAAGCGGCGTAAACGCCGCGCCCCGCCGGGGCAGTGTCAAGAGAGGCCAAGAGAGGCCCAGATTGAAAATGTTTTCGATTGACCGCGCCTGCCGGATGTGGTGTGGTTCTCCGTTCCCACGTGGAATACCTCATGCGAGGCACGGTGACGATGAATAGTCCAGTGGACACGGGTGTGCCGTCCGAAGAACGTCCGGCGCCGTTGATATTTATCGTGGACGACGAGCCGATGGTGTGCCAGGTGGTTGATTTCTGTCTTCGTTCCGCGGGCTATCAGACGCGGATTTTCCACGACCCGCAACTGGCGTTGGACGCGTTCATCGACGCGATGCGGAAACCGGATTTGCTGCTCACGGATTTTCAAATGCCGGGGATGAACGGGCTGGAATTGATCGAGCGCTGCAAGGCGCTTCACCCGCCGCTTAAAACAATTTCCATCAGCGGAACACTTCAGGTTTATGAAATCGAGGGAATCGGCACGAAGCCCGACCGGTTCATCCCGAAGCCGTTTTTTCCCAAGGAACTGCTGGATCCCGTGCGGGTGCTGCTGGGGTCTTGAGGCGGACAGGGCCCAAACATCGGGCTTCGAGAGGAGGGATTGGCCGCTCGCGGCAAACCTGATTGTGAATGTGATGCTGGTTTTTCCTGGGGCGGTTTTCTCCCCGGCTGGTGTTACGCCGTTTCAACGCCGCCAGCGCAACCACGCTGAAGCGGGCTGAAGCCCGCGCGCCACTGGCGGCCACGGGTTAAAAAATCAAGCCGCTTTGAGGCGACGACGAAGGGAGAGTTTTCATCCGCGGATTGCAACCGTGTGCGCGGATGCTATGTTCGGCGAACCCAATGACAAATCACGGATTCTTGCGCACTCTGGGCGGCCTGGGGCTGGCATTTGCGCTGTGCCTGCCGGCGGCTTGCTCGCGGCAAACCGCGGATGATCCGCCGCCGGCGACGGTTCCGCTGCCGGCGGATCCGTATGAGGCGGGCAAGGTGGAGGCGACGCGCGACGTGCGCAATGGACTGCTGGTGGAGAAGACGTACGGCCGGTTGCCAGCGTGGGTCAACACCTACGGTGAGGTGCTGAAAACCAATTATCATGTGGAACTTCGAATAGTCCCCTCCGAAGAACTGTCCATCAGTATGATCGAACGCATCCGTGGTTATAACGAGGTTTCCGTGCCGGAGATCGAGCGCCGCTTCGGCGCGGGTGTTCTGAAACAGGCGGCGCAACTCGCCGAGCAATCGCACCCCAACATCGCCACGGAAGCCAGTACGCAATGATGATGTCATGAACGCCCGTTTCCCGCTTTTCTTCGCGCTGTGCGCGCTGCCGCTTTTCGGCGCGGCGGACAAACCCGCGCGGTTGGACCGCAACAATCTGCTGCTTTATCGCGACGCGAAGGGCCAGACCGTCCCGGTGGAACGCGTGGCGGACTGGCAGAAGCGGCGCCAGGAGATTCTTGCCGGCATGCAGCAGGTCATGGGGCCGCTGCCCGGCGAAGACAAGCGCTGCCCGCTCGACATGAAGGTGGAGAGCGAAGAGGACGGCGGCAAATACGTGCGCCGATTGATCACGTATCAATCGGAACCGGGCTCGCGCGTGCCGGCGTATTTGTTGATTCCGAAGACGGCCCTGCAAACCAAGCAGAAAGTTCCCGCCGTGCTGTGCCTGCATCCCACGGACAACAAGATCGGACACAAGGTGGTGGTGGGCCTGGGCGGCAAGGCGAACCGCCAATACGCGCAGGAACTGGCGGAGCGCGGTTACGTGACGCTCGCGCCGGCGTATCCGTTGCTGGCGAATTACCAGCCGGACGTGAAGGCGCTCGGCTACGAGAGCGGCACGATGAAGGCCATCTGGGACAACATCCGCGGGCTGGATCTGCTGGATTCGCTGCCGTTTGTGAAGGCGGGCAAGTATGGCGCGATCGGCCATTCGCTGGGCGGGCATAATTCGGTTTACACGGCGGTGTTCGATGAGCGCATCCAGGTCATCGCCACCAGTTGCGGGCTGGATTCGTATCTGGATTATTACAGCGAGAATCCGGCGGTGTGGCAGCCGGGCAAGGGCTGGACGCAACTGCGTTACATGCCGCGGCTGGCGGATTACGCGGGGCGGCTGGACCAGATTCCGTTTGATTTCCACGAACTGGTCGGCGCGCTGGCGCCGCGGCATTGTTTCATCAACGCGCCGCTGAAGGATTCGAATTTCAAATGGGACAGTGTGGACCGCGTGGCCAAGGCGGCGTCGCAGGTCTATGCGTTGTATGGCGTGGCGGGCAACTTGCGGGTGGAACATCCGGATTGTGACCACGACTTTCCGGATGAGATGCGCGAGATTGCCTACCGGCTGTTCGATGCGCAGTTGCGTTAGCGCGCAACTTCGGCGACACTGCTCCCCGTTATGGAGCGCATAGTCACCCATCTCAAACCACCCTATTACGCCGTGGTCTTCACGTCGCAACACAGCGGCGCCAACGACGCCGCCTATGGCGAAATGGCGCGCCGCATGGTGGAGCTTTCCGCGCGTCAACCTGGTTTCCTGGGCGTGGAAAGCACGCGCGACGCCGACGGCGTGGGCATCACCGTTTCCTACTGGGAAAGCCTGGACGCCATCCGCAACTGGAAACAGAACGAGGAACACCTCGTCGCGCAACAAACTGGACGGGAAACCTGGTACGACCGGTATCAACTCCGGATCTGCAAGGTGGAGCGCGAATACGGGTTCACGGCGAAACCGAGGAAGAGTTGACGTTATGGCGTGGTTGTTTTTGACGCTGGCCGGCGTGCTGGAAATCGTGTGGCTGATTTCCATGAAATACACGAACGGCTTCACCAAGCTTTGGCCCAGCCTCGTCACGGTGGCCGCGATGTGCGGCAGCATGTGGCTGGTTTCGTTGTCCCTGAAAACCATTCCGGCGGGCACCGCTTACGCCGTGTGGACCGGCATTGGCGCGGCGGGCGGGGCGATTGCCGGCATTGTGCTGTTCGGCGAATCGCGCGAATTCCTGCGCCTGGGCAGCATCGCGTTGATTGTGCTGGGCATCGTCGGCCTCAAGCTCACCTCCAGCCCATAGCCCGGCACGGGCAATGCTCCCGTTTCTCCCATGAACCTGGCGTACGACATCACCAAGACGTACCAGTTCAACTACGACTGCGGGCCGGTGCTGGATGCGCCGCCGCCCGAGGTGCCGGAGACACCGCAAAAGGATTTCCTCGGCGTCGCCGTGAACAGCCAGTTGGGGATCTCGGCGGGCATTCTGTTGAACAGCCGGTGGATTGAATGTTTCGCGCAGCGCGGGTTCGACATCCTCACCTACAAGACGGTGCGCTCGGTGCATCGGCCGTGTTATCAGTTGCCCAACTGGGTCTTCGTGGAGGACGATGGTGATCCGGCGGGGCCGGTCTATGCGTTGCCCGAACCGCCGGCCGACCTCACGCAAGCCAGTTCTTCGGTTTGCTTCGGCATGCCTTCCATGTCGCCCGTGATGTGGCGCCCCGA
The DNA here is from genome assembly GCA_040754875.1 of Verrucomicrobiota bacterium. Taxonomy (GTDB): domain Bacteria; phylum Verrucomicrobiota; class Verrucomicrobiia; order Limisphaerales; family JBFMBT01; genus JBFMBT01. The sequence continues at coordinate 5,617 of JBFMBT010000178.1, forward strand.
TGTGCATCGCGCCAAATCTCTGTTGCGCCCGGGCCAGATGCTCATCGTGTCGGTCGTGGCGACGCCGGGCGAACGGCCGACGCCCGAGGAAGTCGCCGCCGATTATGCGCGCTGCGCGCAATGGGCGGCCGAGGCGGGCGCGGATGCGGTGGAGGCCAATTTTTCCTGCCCGAACGTTTGCTCGGCCGAAGGCTCGATTTATCTGGATGTCGAGTTCAGCAAACAGATTGCGCTGAAGATTCGCGAAGCCATCGGCACGAAGCCGTTGCTGATCAAGCTCGGTTACCTGGCGGACCAGGGGAAGATGCGGCGGTTGCTGCACGTGCTCAACGGCGTGGCCAATGGCGTGACGCTGGTAAACACAATTTCGCGCCCGGTGTTGCATCGCGACGGCTCGCCGGTGTTCGGGCGCGACTATACCAACGCGGGCGTGCTGGGGCGCATCATTCACGAGCCGTGCGTGCGCATGGTGCAGGACACGGTGCGGTTGATTCAGGAAGATTGGCTGGAGTTATCGGTTGCCGCGGTGGGTGGAGTGTCCACCGTGCAGGATGTGCAGGATTTTTTCGATGCCGGCGTCAACGCCGTGCTCATGGGCTCTTCACCGGCCTACCTGCCGAACCTTGCCGCCGAAATCAAGTCCACGCACCCGGAGTGGTAACCGCTTACTTTCGCAGGTACAACCACACGTAGCCGGTCTGGTCTTCCACCATGAATTCGGTGCGGCGCTGGTAGATTTCGCTGTAACGTTTCGAATCCCCGTTGCGCAGCGATTCGGTGGCGGCTTGGAGTTCCGCGCGCCACTTGGCGTGGCGTTTCGCGAATTCCTCCTTGCTGATGCCCTTGGCCAGCGACACGAGCGTGACGCTATCGCCCACCAGAATATCCAGCTTGCCGTCGCCATTAACGTCCTCGGCCCAAACGCGGGTCGAACTGGCGGGGCCCGTGAGATCATTTTCGCTGACCAAGCCGTCGCGGACGCCGGAGCCGGCCGGGATCAGCGTGGCAAACGCCTTCAACTGCACCGGCTTCCCTTTGCCGGCGACGTTTTCCGCCCAGTGCACACTGCCCTCGGCCGAGCCGCTCAGCAGATCGAGGTCGCCGTCGCCGTCCCAATCCGCCATGAACGGGTCGCTGTGATGGCCCTGGAGTTTCAAGGGCTGCGAGCCGGCGAGGACAGGCTGTGGTTTGGGGTTGAATTTGCCGCCGCCCTCGCCGGTGAAGAGGTAGAAGCTCCCGGCAAAATTGCCGACCACCAGGTCCAGTTTCCCGTCCCCGTTCCAGTCCACGGCAGTGGGGCGCGTGCAGATGTTCTCGGTCTGGCTTTCGCGCCCTTTGATGGGAATGATGAGCGGCTCGCCGTCGGTGCCCTTCAGGACGGCGGCTTGTTTGAAGCCGCCGGCTCCGCCCCAGAGCACCTGGAAGAGACCGGCCATCGACTGTTCCATGCGGGAATAGGAGCCGGAAAGGATGTCCGCATGCCCGTCATTATTGAGGTCCACAAACTGTGGAGTTGAGCTGGTGCATCACCACACGCCGGGCACAAGCGCCACCCGGCCTTCCGCCTTGAGCCAGTCGCCCGCGGCAAAGCGGGCGCCGCCCAGGCCCTTGAACACCCGGATTTTCCCGTCCCGAAACTGCCCGACAAGCAGGTCTTTCCTGCCGTCGCCGTCCAAATCGGCCAGGCACGGCGCGGCATAGCCGGGGCTTTCCACGCGCACGAAGGCGTCGCCGCCTTTGAGGCGGACGGGTTTTTCGAATTCAACGGCGCCCGCAACGGCCACGCTGCAGGCCAAAGTAGTGAGAAGAGGGATGTTCATGGAATGCACCTATGCTGCACATGGTTAGAATGGACAACAACGTCACCTTTACTTCAGGGCTGACCCGCCTCCAACCTACGCCACAACCGGCCGGTGTCAAGGGGATGGGTTTGGAGTCCCGGCTTCAACCGTAACGATGCAGTTGAATACGGCAGGAGCGCGGGCTTTAGCCCGCTTCAACGGGGCAAGCGAGACTGCGCTCGAAATCAATTTGCGCTCACGGTTTGGTTGGGCGCTGAAGCGGCGTAAACGCCGCGCTCCACTTCGCGCAGGGCTTGTCACGCGCCCGGTTCGTTTGACGTTGCTGCGGCCGGGGACGGCCGCACTCCGTTCAGCCGGTTGCGGCGTTTCCGTTCGAGGAGGATTCCTTTGGTTGTTTACGGGGCGGCGCGCAACCGCCTAAAGGCGGGACTCCGAACCTCAAGGCTCGGCGGCGCGGCGGACGATGAACTGGCGCACCAACGGGCTTTTTACCCGCGGCATCAAGCGAGCCTGCGCTCGAAATCAATTTGCGCTCACGCTGAAGCGGCGTAACGCCGCGCTCCACTTCGCGCAGGGCTTGTCACGCGCCCGGTTCGTTTGACGTTGCTGCGGCCGGGGACGGCCGCACTCCGTTCACCGGTTGCGGCGTTTCCGTTCGAGGAGGATTCCTTTGGTTGTTTACGGGGCGACGCGCAACCGCCTAAAGGCGGGACTCCGAACCTCAAGGCTCGGCGGCGCGGCGGACGATGAACTGGCGCACCAACGGGCTTTTTACCCGCGGCATCAACTTCAACGCGCGCGGCGTGTCCGCCTTCACCAGCGGTTCGATCCCATACCAGACCATCAACGGCAGGTTCGCGTCATCCACATCATCGGCATGGCCCACCAGACCTTCGGCGATGGCCCACCGGTCGTTCAAGGGCAATCGTTGCAACGCGCTGGCCAGATGCAATCGCACCAGGGGCGATTGGTCCTGCGCCGCCAGGTCCGCGAAACGCTCCACGGCCTTCGCCGAAACCTTCGCCGGGTCGGTCAGCACACGCACCGACCACGCGCGCACGTGTTCGTTGGTGTGGGCAAGTTGTTCGAGCAGTAACGTCCCGCCGGCGCCGCCGGTGGCGTGCAGCGTCCAGAGCGCGCGCAGTTGCCGCGTCACGTCGGTGTTGTTCGCGAACATCGCGCGCAACGCCGTGTGCGCCGGCGCCAGATCGCGCCCGGCCGCCGCGCGTTCCTGCAACACCCGCCGCGCGTGGCGCACCCACCAGTCGTTCTTGTGCAGATGCAACGCCACCAGTTCCGCGTCGCCCAGTTTGCTCACGTCCGGCTGCGTTGCCCTGGGCGTGCCGTAGGTCACCTTGAAGAGGCGACCGGTGCCGCGGCGTGTGTTCACATAGCTGTGGCATTCGCCCGTGTCATTCCAGTCGGACATGAACACGCCGCCGTCCGGCCCGTAGCGCACGTTTACACCCATGAACCACGGGTCCTGCGACTGCATGAAATCCGGCTCGTGCGAGGCCACGTAACCGGAGCCGCGGCGCACCAGATGATCGTGGTTCAACCGCCGTCCATGCACGTTGAACATGAATGCGTCGTTGCGATAGCGGTCGGGCCAGTTGTCGCCCAGGTAAATCATCATGCCCACGTGCGCGTGCCCGCCGCCGGTCGTCACTGTTTTCGGGATGTCCGCGCGATCCGTGGTAAACCCACGCCCATCCGCCCAATGCACGTGGTCGGCGATGGTGCGGATGCGTTCGTAGGCGAACTGGCTCGAGGGCCGGTTGCGCCACGGCTCGTAATGCGCGCCTTGAATCACATGAAACAAATGCGGGTTCACACAGTTGGAAATGAACGGCTGCCCGTAATCATCGAAGTCAATTCCCCACGGGTTGGTGGTGCCGTCCGCGAACGCCTCGAACACATGGCGCACCGGATGATAGCGGTACACGCCGCCGTCAAAGTGAATGCGCCGCTCCGCCGGAGTGCCGGGCCGGCCCACGTCCGAGGGCGAGGTGCGCCCGTGCCCGGCGTAGAGCCAGCCGTCCGGTCCCCAGGTGAAGCCATTGGCGAGATTGTGGCGGCTCTCCTTGATGCCGAAGCCGTCGAGCAACACTTGCGGTTCGCCGTCCGGTTTATCGTCGCCGTTGCGGTCAGGGATGAAATAGAAATGCGGCGGGGACATCACCCACGCGCCGCCGAAGCCGACTTCCAGGCCGGTGACGTAATTCAATTTGTCGTAGAACACCGTGCGCTTGTCCGCCTTGCCGTCGCCGTTGGTGTCTTCAAAAATGGTGATGCGATCGCGTGGCGGCGCGTCGAAGCGGTCGGGATAATTCACGGCCTCGGCCACCCAGAGGCGCCCGCGATCGTCGAAGCAGAGGGAGACGGGCTGCACGACGTCCGGTTCGGCGGCGAACAAGGTGGCGCGGAAACCCGCGGGCAATTCCATGGTCGCGGCCGCCTCAGACGGCGGCAACGGTTCCTCCGCCGGTGGCGGCGTGGCGCTTTCGACGGCGGGGCACGCCAGCGCCGCCAGGGAGAACAAGGCCCGGCGCAAGAGGAAGCGGCCCACACGTTTCATGGAATGTGGCGCAAGGTAACGAACCCGGAGCGAATAACAAGCGCGGGTGGATGGCGATGCGTCCGGGTTGGCAACGCCATGGCCGGCTGAAGCCGGGACTCCAAACCACGCACTTCGCCCCGCGGGAGCGCCTACGGTTTGACGGTGATCTTCGACCAACTGATGCCGTGGCGCGTGGCGTAGTTGGCGAAGGCCCGCTCGTGTTCGATGAGCACCGCGCGCACCACACTCGAATCATCCGCGTGGCCGATGTCCGGCACGGAGTCGGGAATCAGGTCGTACTGGCGATGGGCGTACACCAGGGCGAACACCGCGCCCGCGATGGAGGTGAAGGGCACATCCTGGTCCGCGCCTTCGGCAAAATCCTCGACCACATCCGCCAGAAATTCGAGTTGATCGACCAGGTGGGGGTATTTCGGCGCGTTGATTTGCGCAAACTCGACCTTGAGCATGGGCAGTTTCTTATGCACGCCCGCGAGGATGCGGGGCGTGATCTGGGAAGCGCCGTGGTGGACAAACTTGACAATCTCTGGCATGGGCCAAGCTTGCAAGAAAGCCGCCCGCAACACAAGCCGTTATCGATTGCGACATTGCATGGAATGGGAATTGAACATTCGCGGGCGTGGGGTAACGTTCCTCCCAGCCCTATGAAAAAGCTTTTGTTGATGCTGGCGCTCCTGGCCGCGGCGGGTCCGTCCCACGGCGCGGACAAGAAAATCATCTTCATTGCCGGCCGCCCGAGCCACGGCCCGCTGGCGCACGAGCATCGCGCCGGGTGTTTGTTGCTGCAAAAGTGCCTCGCGAACGTGCCTGGCATTGTGACCGAGGTGCACACCAACGGCTGGGTGTCCGACGACAAGGTCTTTGAAGGCGCGGCGGCGATTGTCATCTACAGCGACGGCGGCGGCGGCCATCCGCTGCTTCAGGGCGACCGCCTTCAGGTCATTGGCCGGCACATGGAACGGGGCGCGGGCCTCGCGTGCCTGCATTACGCGGTGGAACCAACCTTGCCGAAAGGGCAGAAGGAATTCCTGGAATGGATGGGCGGCGCGTTCGAAGCCAACTGGTCCGTCAACCCGCATTGGGACGGCGATTTTGCGAAGCTGCCGAAGCACCCGATCACGCACGGCGTAAAGCCGTTCATGACCAATGACGAGTGGTATTTCCATATGCGCTTCGCCGAAGGCATGAAGGGCGTGACGCCAATCCTTACGGCGGTGGCGCCGGAATCGACGATGAGCCGGCCCGACGGCCATCACAGCGGCAACCCCGCCGTGCGCAAGGCCGTCGCCGACAAGGTACCCCAACACGTGGCCTGGGCGTTTGTCCGGCCCAACGGCGGGCGCGGTTTTGGTTTCACCGGCGGGCACAACCATCTGGGGTGGAAAAACGACGACCAGCGCAAGCTCGTGCTCAACGCCCTGCTGTGGGTGGCCAGGGCCGATGTGCCCAAAAACGGCGTGGAATCCAAGGTGACCGAGGAAGACTTGATGGCCAATCTGGACGACAAGACGGCCAGAAAGCCCGCGGTGAAAAAGTCGAAACAATAGCCCGGCGCCAGGCGGTCTTCAGAACTCTACCGAAATTTCCTTCGCCCAGCCTTTTGGCTGGCACGCGCTCGTGGAATTCTGGCACGGTGCTGCGTGTGACTTGGGAAATTGCCTTTGTCTTCATCCTCCTGGCGATGACCTTCGGGGCGATGGTCTGGGAAAAGATTTCCGTGGACCTGATTGCGCTGCTGGCGTTGTGCGCCTTGATGGTGACGGGGATTTTGACGCCGCGGGAGGCGTTCCAGGTGTTCGGCAACGACGCGGCGATCACGGTGGCGTGCATGTTTGTGCTGAGCGCGGCGCTGGAACACACCGGCGTGATCGAGTTGATGGGCCGCCGGCTCAACATGCTCGGCGGCAAAAGTGATTGGGTGCTGTTGGTGTTCATGCTCCCAATCGTGGCGCTGCTGTCGGCGTTCGTGAACAACACGCCGGTCGTGGTCGTGTTCATGCCCATCATGATCGCGATGGCGACCAAGCGCGGCATCAAACCGTCGAAACTGCTCATCCCGCTGTCTTATGCCGCCATCCTCGGCGGCTGCTGCACGCTCATCGGCACCTCGACCAACATTCTCGTCAGTTCCACGGCGGAAAAGCTGGGCCAGAAGCCGCTGGCCATGTTCGAAATCGGCAAGATCGGACTCATCACGCTGGCTGTCGGCTTCGTGTACCTGCTGACCATCGGACGCAAGCTGCTGCCTGACCGCGAAACGCTCGCGTCCCTGCTGCAGAGCACCGCGTCCAAGGAGTACCTGACCGAGGCGGTCATTGTCTCGGGCTCGCCGCTCGTCGGGAAGAAGCTGGCCGACACGCCGCTCAAGTCCATCCCCAACGCGCGCATTGTGGAGATCACGCGCCTGGGTGAGACATTGAAGACGCCGTTAAACGAGGTGGTGCTGGAGGAAGGCGATCACCTGCGCCTGATGACCGTGTTGTCCTCGGTCATGGAAATCAAGGGCCTCAAGGGCATCGAAATTCTGCCGCACGCCAACCTGGGCCTCCAGCCGCTCGGCATGCAAAAGGCCTCGGTGGTGGAGTGCGTGGTCGGGCCGGATTCGGAGTTGATTGGCAAGACGGTGAAGCAGGTCAATTTTCGCCAGCGTTACGGCGTGTTGATTCTGGCCGTGCACCGGCAGGGGGTGAATCTGCGCGAGAATTTCGAGACGGTGAAGCTGCGATTCGGTGACACGCTGCTGCTGGAAGGCACGCAGACGGCGATTCACGAACTCCAGAACAACCGCAACTTTCTCATGCTGGCGGACGTGCCCCACGCCCAGTTGCGGCGCGACAAGATGGGGATCGCCATCGGCACCATTGCGGCCGTCGTGGTGCTCGCGTCGCTGGGCGTGATGCCGATTGCCGTGCTGTCGCTCATTGGCGCGCTGGTCGTGGTGATCACCCGCTGCATCGAGGCGGAGGCCGCGTACAAGGCCATCGAGTGGCGCATCATCTTTCTCATCTTCGGCATGCTGTCGATGGAACAAGCCATGAGCAAGACCGGCGGGGCCGACTTGATTGCCGCCGCGTTCATCCACGGCATGGATTGGGTCCCGGCCGAGTTCCGGCCCTATGTGACGCTGTCGCTCATCTATTTGATCACCGCGGTCCTGACCGAGTTCCTGTCCAACAACGCCGTGGCTGTGTTGATGACGCCGATTGCCTTGAGCGCCGCGGAGGCCGGGGGGTTGGACGCGCGGCCGTTCATGATCGCCGTGGCGATGGCCGCGTCGGCGAGCTTCTCCACGCCCATCGGTTACCAGACCAACACGCTGGTGTATGGCGCGGGCGGCTATCAGTTCCGCGATTTTCTGAAGGTGGGCCTGCCGTTGAACATCCTGTGCTGGATCATCGCCACGATTTTCATCCCGATGTTCTGGCCCTTGAAGTAAGCGGCCATCAATGGCCGCCGAAAAACTTCGCCACGTTGAAATTGAAAATGAGCTGCAATCCGGTGAGAAACGTCAGCGCGTAAACGGTCCGCAGGAACGATTTTTCCGAGAACTTGCGGTTGAGCCACACGCCCATCCAGACGCCCAGCGGCACCAACGGCAGAAATGCCAGGCTCGCCGTCAGCGTGTCACCCGTGATGATCCGGTTGGCCACGAAAAACGGCAGCTTGATCCAGTTGATCCACGTGAACACCAGGATGGTCGTGCCCACGTAAATGGTTTTGGACAATTGCTGCGGAATCAGAAACAGGCTGACCACCGGCCCCGCCCCGTGCGCAAACGTCGAAGTAATGCCCGCGCCGACGCCACACGGCACGCCCAACCGATGATTCGGCGCAAACGCCCCCTCCGCCGCAAAGATGCGTT
>JBFMBT010000179.1:0-13855 GCA_040754875.1 Verrucomicrobiota bacterium
GCGCTCGGACCCGCCAACCAACCCGGAATTGCTCGATTATCTGGCGGCGCGGTTCATGAGCGAAGGTTGGTCGCTCAAGAAATTGCACAAGTGGATTCTCCTTTCCGCCGCCTACCAGCAGTCGAGCGACCCCGGCCCGAAGATTGTGAAGCAGAATGCGGCGATTGATCCAAACAACGAACTGCTTTGGAAAATGAACCGCCGCCGCCTTGACTTCGAGGCGATGCGCGACACGTTTCTCACCGTCAGCGGCAAGATTGACTTGCGCGCCGGTGGTCTGCCCGTGGAACTGACGAGCACGCCCTTCAGCACCCGCCGTTCCGTTTACGGCTACATCGACCGTCAGAATCTGCCCGGCGTGTTCCGCACGTTCGACTTTGCCAATCCCGACACCACGAGCCCGCAGCGCTTCTACACCACGGTTCCGCAACAGGCGCTCTTCCTCATGAACAACCCGTTCATGATGGAACAGGCGCGCAACGTGATGAACCGTCCGGACGTGGCCGCGACCTCCACCGAGGATGAGCGCATCCGGCTGCTTTACCGGATCGCGTTCCAGCGCGGGCCGGACTCGGATGAATTGAAGACGGCGAAGCAATTCCTGGAAGCGCAGGCTGTCGCGCCAGCGGTTCAACCTGAGCCGCCCATCTGGCAGTATGGTTACGGAAGATTTGACCCGCAGACCGGGAAGGTGGCGGCTTTCACCGCGCTCGGACATTTCACGGGCAAAACGTGGCAGGCGGGCAGGAAACTGCCCGATGCTGTGCACGGCTACGTCAGCCTGACCGCCGAGGGCGGCCATCCCGGCAGCAGCAGCGACCGCTCCGCCATCCGCCGGTGGACGGCGCCGCAAGACGGTGTGGTGACGATTGAAGGCACGCTCAGCCATCCGTCGAACAAAGGCGACGGCCTCCAGGGCCGCGTGGTGTCGGCCTATCAGGGCGAGTTGAAATCCGGCGTCGCCTACAACGGCAAAACGGAACTCAAACTCGCCGATGTGACCGTGAAGAAAGGCGAGACGATTGATTTCGTCGCGGAGTGCCGGGCCGATTCGAATACCGATTCGTTCGCCTGGGCCCCGAAAATTCGCTATCAATCGACCGGCGGCGGCGCCTCGCGCGAGTTCGACGCGCGCAAAGATTTTGGCCAGAAAATCGAAAAACCCAAGCCGCTCGATGTTTGGGAAAAGTACGCGCAAGTGCTCCTGCTCTCGAACGAGTTTGTATTCGTCGATTGATCAGGCGTTGAAAACGCAAAAGTGTGTCAAGATTTTGCGTTTGGAGTTTCTCCGAGGCTTGAAGCTTTGGATTTGGAGTTTTAAATTGTTGCGCCCTTGAAAAAAATTGCACGTGCCGAAATTCCACGCAAAGCGGTTTACCGCCTGTCCGTGTATTTGCGCTGTCTCCACCGCCTCAAAAGCAACAACATCCGCACCGTATCGAGCGAGGCGCTCGCCGCCGCCGCCGGGGTGAAATCGACGCAACTGCGCAAGGACCTCACTTACTTTGGCCAGTTCGGCACGCGCGGCCTGGGCTACGACGTCGAGCAACTGGCAAAGATGATTTCGGATTTGCTGGGCACCAACAGCCTTCAGCCGGTCATTCTTGTCGGTGTCGGCAATCTCGGCACGGCGCTGCTGTCCTATCGCGGATTCGAGCAGGAAGGCTTTGAAATCGTGGCGGCGTTCGATGTCGATGTGTCCCGCAAGCGCAACAAGAAGAGCGCGCAGCCGATCTTCGGCATGGACAAGCTCCCGGACTTCGTGCGCGAACACCACGTGAAGATGGCCATCCTCACGGTTCCGGTAATCGTCGCGCAGGAAGTGGCGAACGAAATCGTACGGCACGGCATCACGGGCATCCTGAATTTCGCCCCTATCGTTCTCCAGGTGCCCGAGGAAGTCGTGGTAAACAACGTCAACCTCGCCATCGAACTGGAGAACCTCAGCTACTTCATTCAGAACTGATGACGGAGGGTGCCCGCGCCGGGCGCAGCAATATTGTCGCACAAGACGCGTGTACCCGCCCTGTTTGGAGTTCACGCTTCAGCGTGTGAGCGAGGCGCCTCTCCGCAAGCTAAAGCTTGAACTCCAAACAAGCGCGATTTGACTGCGCCGGTCAAGCGCGTTCGCGCAACATGCGCGCCAGGTATTCAACCAACTCGGTCTTGGTTCCAACCTCCTCAAGCCGATCCGGCTTGAAGCAACAACCAAAGCCGGGACCAAACGCGCGGCCGTTGACGATGCAGGCGTCGGTGTTGTTCTCCCGAATCTGGCGCCAGCCCTTTGCCAGCGCGTCGGCCCGGTCGCCGTTCAATTCATATTTCCAGCCGACAATCCACGTCTGCGGAAAGAGCGCGCGCAATTCGGTGATGACCTTCGCGGCCGGTTCCAGATGAATGGTGAGCGAATCAACGCGGCTGGAGATCTTCGCCGACTTCATGGCATCGCCGCCGGCATCCGCCACGTGCCTGACCTTGAAATCGCACAAGGCCGACGCGTGAAACAGCGCGCCGATTGCTCCGGTCCGGGCCAGCGTGCGCAGGTGATTCAACAGGTCGTCGTTGGTGCTGAATTCAATGACCTGCGCCGCCTCGACCGCGCCGGGATAGGTCGCGCCAATTCCCTTGAGGCAGACGACGCTGTGGCCATCGCGCGTCAGGCGGTTGGCCAGCAACACGCCGAGTTCACCGGTGGAAAAATTGGTGATGCGGCGCACCTCATCGATCGGCTCAAAACTGGGGCCGCAGGTGATGATGACCTTCATGGCGTTACTTTGCCGTGATCTGGCCCTTAAGTCCAAGCACTTCCGCGTGCAGGTCGCGCGCGACCTGCTTGCGGTCGCCCGAGCGAGGTTGGGGCGGCGCGAACGCAACCGTTGCCCGGATGCGCTCCTTGGTGAAGACGTTCATCAAATGCGGCACCAGCGTCATGTCGCGCCAGTAAGCGATTTCGTCGGCGACACTGCCGTTTTCCAGATGGTAATCAATCGCGGCGGCGGCCACGGGATGGTTGCGCTGCACGATGGGTTCGAGCAGGGAGGACTTGAAGGGCAGGACGGTTTCGCCGCCGGAACTGGTGCCTTCGGGAAACAACGCCAGCACCAGGTCGGACTCAAGCACCTCCTGCATTTCATCGGCCAGGCGCGAGACATCGCCGCGCTTCTCGCGCTTCACAAAGAGCGTTCCCGACATGTGCGCGAACTGGCCGAAGATGGGCCAGTAACGCACATCGGCCTTCGAAACAAACACGGTCGGCGTGAGCGAGCTGTACACGATGATGTCGAGATAACTCAGGTGATTGGACACCAGCAGACCGCGAGCTGGCGCGGGGCCGCGCGTGGCCACTTCGATGCCCAGCAACGCCACGATCTGGCGGCAGATATCTTGCAACCATCGGGCGCGATCGATCCGCGAGGCGTGCTTTCCAGGGTTTCTCCCGTATTGCCAGGCCGCGGCGGCGAGGATGCTGGAGAAGCCCGTGCTTCGCCGGGTCAAACGCCAGGGGTGTCGGCAACAGGAGAGCAGCGACATGGGGCAGATTCCAAAATCCGAATTACCCGAGGAACCGCCGCTTCACCTCGCCGGGCATGGAGGCCAGGTCCACGAACGTCAGAAAGTCGATCGTCTTGAATTCGCGGTCCAGCGCGGGCGGACCGCAGATGCTCGCGCCGATGGAGAGGTAGGCACGCAAGAGCTTGGGCACCTTCGGTGGGTCGTTGGCGAGCTGGTCGAGCGGGCACTCGAATTTTTCCAGCGGACGCGTGCGAAATTCCGGGGCAACCAGATATTTGCGGTGCAACTCGGCGTACATCGATGCGCCATCGCGCGGATCCTGCGAGGTCAGCGAACTGCAACCAATCAGGTAGCGCGCGCCGCGCTGCCGGCAGTAATCGGCGATGCCTTTCCACAGCATGCCCAGCACCGACAGGTTGCGATGCTGGTGATGGACGCAGGCGCGGCCCAGTTCGACAATCTCGTGGCGCACGCGTTCGTAGGGCTGGAAATCGAACTCCTGCGCGCTGTAATAACCGAGCCGGGCGGCAGCCGAAGCGCCGGTTTGCAGGCGGTAGGTGCCGACGATCACCTTGGAGGCGAGATGTTCGACCAGCAGGTGGTCGCAGACCGCATCAAATGGGTCGGCATCGAGGCCGGTCGCGAACGACTCGCTGAGGCCTTCCTTGAGTTCGACGTTGAAGACCTGGAAGCGCAGTTGTTGAGCCGCGCGGATTTCTTCGGGCGAAGCGGCAAGGCGCGCCGTGTATTCGGCGTTTGAACTGACCAGCAGCTTGGCTGGTTCCAGCCGGGTTGACATATTTTGGGCGGGTGCCGTGTTGTGGCGGATAACCCGACAGCGTGATTATGCTATGGGCCGATAAATTCGCAATGGTTATTTACAGCACGGCGACGAACAAGCAGGGTTAATGCTGAAGAGGAGGACAATGAATGACCCGGGGAACGTGTCCGTTGCGTATGAAAGTTTTGGAATCGCGCGTTGCACGCTGGTTTGGAGTTCACGCTTCAGCGTGTGAGCGAGGCGTCTTTCCACAAGCTAAAGCTTGAACTCCAAACAGGTGTGATTTTCGCGCTTTGGTGGCACACGATAACGAATGACCCGGGAACGTATCCTTGCGCATTAAGGTTTCGAGACGCGTCTGGCGCACTGGTTTGGAGTTCACGCTTCAGCGTGTGGGCGAGGCGTCTTTCCACAAGCTAAAGCTTGAACTCCAAACAGGTGTGATTTCCCGCCATTTGAAGGTCATTTCTTCTCTTCCTTCTTTTCTTCCTTGGGGGCCGGTTTGGGGGTAACCGTCAGCCATAATTGGTCGGTGCGCTCCAGGACCAACGTGGGGAAGCCTTGGGGCACGCCGTTGTCGATCCCACCGGATGTCAGGTCGGCGGAAAGGATTTCGTCGTGGGACGTTTTGGTGTCGCTGATGGCCAGTTGAATGACGCCGTTCCAAGGCGGCGCATCGTCAGCGGCGACCAGCTTGAGCGTGACATCACCGCCCTTGTCACTGACTTCGACGGCCTCGGCGGAAACCCCTTTGGGCAGGTTCTTCGCCGCGAGCTTCAGCTTGTGATCGAAGCCGTTGAGAAGACGGACCGTGGCTTTGACTTCATTGGTCTTGCCGGGGGCGATGCTGAACGTGTGCGCGGACGCCTTGGCGGCAAAGCCGGGTTTGGGACTCGTGATGTCGAGGCGATAGACGTAATCCTCGCCGCCTTTGTGGAGCAGGTTGCCGAGCAAGATGGAATAAGTGCCGTCGGCGGGAGCGGTCCAGGAAAGCCTGGAACCAGCGTCGCCGGAATCGCGGCTGCGGCGCCGTCCGCCTTCGCGTTCGCCGGTTTTGGCGAGTTCCTTGCCGGTATGATCCAGCAACCGAAGCCACGCGTCCAGCGGTGTGCCGGGTGAAGCGCCTTCCACTTCGAACTCCAGCTTGGCGTCCTTCTTCGCTTCAAAAACGAACCGATCCACGTCGCCGGGTTCCTGGAAGATGCCGTTGATCGAGCAGGGGACGGCAATCTTCTGCGCTTGTTCCGCGGCGTTGTTGGGTTCCGTTTCACGCAACGCCGGCGCGTCACTCAAAGGAATGGCCAGATTGTTGAACGCTTCCTTGGGATGAATCACGGCTTCGTCGCGGCCGGCTTTGAGCGCCGTGGCATCCAGCGACATGGTGCGCGCGCTCTGCGTGAGGTTCCAGCCGATGAGCTGGAGGTTCTCCTTCTGCCCGCGTTGAACCGTCGAAGGAAAGGCGTAGCGCAAATACGGGCCGGTGGTCAGCGAAAGGCGATAGATGTAGTTGGCGCCGCCGCCCAGGTTTTCCGAGGACGTCGCCGGGTGCGCGAAGCCCATGACCTGAACGACGTAGGTGCCATTGGATTTCGCCTGCCAGGCCAGGAACGGGTCGAGCGTGTCCGAGTCGTGCGCGAAGGCGAGTTTGAAGCCGTTGGTGTCGGTGATGCGCAACAAGCCATCCATCGTGGAATAAATGGTAAAGGCGTTGACGGAGGCCACGAGCCATTGGCCGGCCTGAAGTTTCACGGCGTAGCCATCCACGTCGCCGCCGCGCTCCAACCTGCCGTTGACGATGACCGGCAATTGGTCAAGCGCCTGGGCCTGCCGGGGCGAATCATTCGATTCCTTGTCCAACACTTCCGTGTGCGTGTTGACGAGGAAAAAGCGCGGGACCGATGCGCCATCGGCATTATAGACGCGCACCAGATGCGGGCCGACCGGCACGTCTTTGCTGACTTCGACCGTGAATTTGCCTTTGTCTTTGTCCGCCTTGAACACGAGCCCGGGATGGTCGGTCCAGACCTCGACGGGCCAAGGCTCGAATTTCCCGTTGGCGGTCACGTTGACCGTCGTGCCTTGCTGGCCGCCGGCGGGGTAAAGGTGCTCCAACACCGGCGCGGCGGAATGAGCCGGCGCAAGGCTGGACAGAACCAGCGCCAACGTGAGCGCGGTTCGTTGAAATGGGAGGGCCGGCAACATCAAGTGAACAGCTCTTTGATGAGGCGTCCGTTGTTGACGAGCTGGACGGGGCGGCCGGTGTTGGTGTGCAACACCTGCGCGGGATTGATGCCCATCTTCGTGTAGAGCGAAGCGGCGAAATCCTCGGGGCGATAGACATTCTCGGAGGCGTGGTAGCCTTTGACATCGGTGGCGCCGACGACCTGTCCGCGCGGAATCCCGGCGCCCGCCATCAGGACGGACATGGCGTGTGGCCAGTGGTCGCGCCCGGCGTCCTTGTTAACCTTGGGCGTGCGGCCGAATTCGCCCAGGGCGATAACCATGGTGTTGTCCAGCATGCCGCGCTGGTCGAGGTCGGTGATGAGCGCGGAAAGGCCCTGGTCGAACTTCTTGTTGAAGTCGCCCTTGAGGGTTTCGAAAATCTTGGTGTGATGGTCCCAGCCGCCGTAATAAACGGTGACAAAGGAGACGCCGACTTCCACCAGACGACGCGCCAGCAACATGCGCTGGCCAAGATCGGTGCGCCCATAAAGGTCGCGAACCTTGTCGTCTTCCTTCGAAATATCGAACGCGGCCTGGGCCTGCGGCGAAGCGACCAGTTCGATGCCTTGATGGTAGTATTGGTCGAACGTGACGGTGGGGTCTTCGGCCAGTTTGTCGGTGATGCGCACCATCTGGTCGAGCGCCTTGCGGAGTTGCTGGCGGTTTTCAGCACGGCCTTCGCTGATCTCGCGCGGCAGGACGACGTCGCGCACCTGGAAACTCTTATCGTTGGGATTGCCGCCGATGACGAAGGGCGCGTGCTGGCCGCCGAGGAAATTGGGGCCGCCGGAGCGCGAGACGTTCGGCAGGCTCATGTAGGCGGGCAGGCCGTTGCGCACGCCGCGGTCATGGGAAACCATCGAACCGAACGACGGATGGAACGTGACGAAAGCGCCGCAGGCCACGGGCACCGGCGTGGGCGCGCCGGTCATCATGTAATGATTGCCGCCGCCATGGTTCGGGTCCTTGTGGCAGATGGAACGAATGACGGTGAATTTGTCCGCCACGTCCGCCAGCTTGGGAATGCATTCGCTGAAATAAACGCCCGGCACCTTGGTCTTGATGGGCTTGAATTCGCCGCGAATTTCGCTGGGCGCGTCGGGCTTGGGGTCGAAGGATTCGTAATGCGACGGGCCGCCGTCGAGCCAGACGAGGATGCAATTGACGTTCTTGCCGCCGAGCCTGGGGGCGATGGCTTCGGACGCATTGGCGCGCAGGCGCAGCAGGTCGCAGAAGCCGAGGCCGAGCGCGCCGCCGATGCCCAGTTGAATGAAGTCGCGGCGGGCCATGCCGGCGCAATTGTAAGTAATGCGGCTCATACAGTTTTCCAGTTAATGATTAAATACAAATTCCGGGGAATTGAGCAATGCCCAAAGTACGTCCTCGGTGGCGGTCTGGCGGGTGGCGCCTTCCATGGCGAAGACTTTGGCGGCGGTCTGCAACTCGTTCTCCGCGGGCAGGCGGCAGAACGCGGCGACATACAGCTCGGTTACAACCTCCTCGGGAGTCAGCTTGCTGTCGGCCAGTTTCTTCACGCGGCCTTCTTCATTTGCGAGTTTCGATTGCAGGGCGCGCGAGTTCATCATGTGCAATGATTGGACGACGCTGGTGTTGCGGTCGCGTTCGCAGGGGCAATCGCTGCTGGAATTGGGGCGGCTGAAGGCGTCCATGAATTCGGAATCAATCTTGTAGGTCCACGCCTCCATCGCGCGTGAGCCGCGCGGCATGCCGCCGAAACGGTCGGTGGAACCGGTGATGTCGTTCACCGCATCAAGCAGGACTTCAGCGGAAAGGCGGCGGCGATACGAGCGCGAGAAGTTCTTCGTGTCCGTGATGTTGGTTTCGTTGGGCAGGGAACTCAGTTGATACAGATGCGAGGTCATGATGACGCGCATGAGCTGCTTCAAATCGTATTTGCGCTTCACGAGTTCCTGCGCCAGCGCGTTGAGCAACGGCTCGTTGGACGGCGGGTTGGAGACGCGGAAATCATCGACCGGATCGACGATGCCGCGGCCGAAGAAGACGGCCCAGACGCGATTGGCGACGGCGCGCGCGAAGAACGGATTGTCGGGCCTGGTCATCCAATCGGCCAGCGCGCGGCGCGGATCGATGTTCTCATCCAGGTCCGTGAACGGGCCATCGGGCGGCTTGGGTTTCATGGTGTCGCCGCTGACGGGATGTTTCACCGAGCCGCCGGGGGCGAAGTAAAAGATTTCCGTGCCTGCGGAAATCGGCGGGGACAGGCCGGCGCCCTTGCGCTTGAGCGGACCAAAGTAGGCGGCGAGTTGGTAGAAATCCTCCTGGCCCCACTTCTCGTTGGGGTGATGGTGGCACTTGGCGCATTCCATGCGGATGCCCAGGAAAATCTGGCTGAACATCGTGGTCAACTCGGGCGGCTCGCGGCGGTCGCGATAGATGACCACCGGGCCGTCGCGATGATTGCTGCCTTCAGCGAGGAGGATTTCGCGCGCAAACTGGTCGTAGGGTTTGTTCTCGCGGAAGCTCTCGCGCAACCACTGGTCGAGGACATAGACGCTCTTGACGCCCACGCGGTCGGGATTGGGGCGGACGAGGTCGGCCCACTTGTTGGCCCAGTAATCAGCGTAAGCCGGATGTTGCAACAGGCGGTCCACAAGCTTTGCGCGCTTGTCAGGATCCGTGTCCGCCAGGAAGGCGCGCGTCTCCTCGGGGCTGGGCAGGACGCCGGCGGCATCCAGCGAAGCGCGGCGGATGAACTCGCCATCGGTGCAACGTTCGGAGGGATAGAGGCCAAGCTTCTTGAACTGCGCGTAGGCGTGTTCATCGATGAAATTGTTGACGGGCAGCCCGGCGTATTGCGTGTCGGGCAGCAGGCGGTCTGCGGGAACGGTGATGCGCGAGGCATCGACGAAGCCCATGTAACGGGCGACGATTATTCCTTCGCCGCTGAGTTTGCCGACGTTGATCGCGCCGTGCTCGTTGACTTTGGCGACTTCCTTGTCATTGGAATCAAACTCGGCGAGATGCGTGACATCGCGCGTGGAACCGTCCGAGTAATGCGCCGTCACCAGCAACGGCTGCAACGCGCCTTTAAAGTAGCGGCGCTCCTTCGGATGGACGCTGATGCGTTGCAAGACGGGTTCGTTCGTGACGCTGTAGGCCATGCCTTCCTTGATCCAGCGCGCGAGTGTGCGATAGGTTTCCGAACCCGGTTCGATGCGCTGGCCGCCTTCGTGCGGAACGGCGAGTGTGGGCTTCAACAACAAAAGGCTTTGCTCCGGGCTGGCGGGAAAAACGCGGCGGCCGCGGCCATCTTTCACGATTTCGTTGTAATCGGATTTCGGGTCGTAAGAAAACACCGACATCTTGAAGCCATTCTGGCCTTCGGGCTTGGCGTGGCAGGAACCGGCGCTGCAACCCGCCTTGTTCATCAGCGGCAGAATGTCGCGCACGAAACTCAGCGGCTGTTCCGGCGGCGCAGGGGACACCGTAACCGGCAGCGAGAACTTTTTGCCTTTGGCCGAGACTTCGATTTTGCCCGCTCCAGCTTTTAGGCCGACCACAAAGCCTTGTTTGTCCAATGAAACCACCTTCGAGCGGTCCACTGAGAACCGGGCGTCGGCGGTCACATCGAACTCGAATCCATCCTCGGTGCGGCCCGTGACCAGCAGGCGCCGCTTTTCCTGAACGGCGAGGTGAAGGTCGCCGGGCGCGACGGAGATGGAATCGACTTTATGTGTGGGTGCCTTGGTGGTCAGGCGGGCGCGGGACGAAGCTGCCTGGGCCGGGAAAAACCCCTCCGTTGACGCGATGAACAATAAAATCATCACGCCCATCGTGGCCGTGTGCCGGCGACGACTGTTATGAACGACGGTCGTCAATGGATTGCGTTGATAATAAGACGGTTGCCCGTGGAGTTTATTCATCGCCGAGTCGAGCGCCGCCAGGCAGTGGTGTTGTTGTATCTAATTGATTATTAAATGGATACGAATTGCGCGCTGCCAGCGGATCTGATTCCGCCCGATTCTGCCCGATCCCGCCCGATAACGGCACTATCGGGTCATTTCTTCTTTTTTCCTTTCTCGACGCCGGGCGCGGGGGACCAGACACCGGGGGGCCAGTTCTTTTTCAGAAGCGCCTGCATTTCGGCGCGGGCGGCGGCGTATTGAGGGTCGTTGGCGACGTTCTTTCGTTCGAGCGGGTCTTTGTCGTAGTCGTAGAGTTCGACGCCTTGCTTGCCGCCGTCCCATTCGGTGTAGCGGTAGCGTTCCGTGCGGACGCTGTAGCCTGGATAAGCGCCGCGCCAGACTTGCGTGTGCGCGGGCTTGGTCCATGGAGCGGAGGGATTGTCCAACAACGGGCGCAGGCTTTTGCCGGCAAGGTTCTTCGGCGGCGTCAACCCGGCGAGGTCGGCGAGCGTCGGATAAATATCGACGAACTCCACGGTGCGCGAACTGCCTTTGCCCTTCGCCTTCTGGCCGGGCGCGGCGATGATGAGCGGCGCGCGCGCGGATTCTTCGAACACGCTTTGCTTCATCCACAGTCCGTGAAAGCCGAGGTGATACCCGTGGTCGCTCCAGAAGACGACGACCGTTTTGTCCGCCAGTTTCAGGCGCTCCAACGCGTCGAGCAATTTGCCAATCTGCGTATCCACGAAGGAAATCGTCGCGTAATAAGCCTGCTTCGCTTCGCGCGCCTGTTGCTCGGTGACGCCGAACCACGGCCAGGGCGTGGTGGAAGCCAGCGCAGGTTTGGGCACCTGTTCCACCCAGGCGAGCGACGTGTCCGGCACGGTGATTTTGTTCAGCGGGTATAAATCGAAATACTTCTTCGGTGCGACGTACGGGCAGTGCGGGCGGTAGAAACCGGCCGCGATGAAGAATGGCTTGTCCTTGCTTTGCTCCATCAACTTGATGACTTCCTGCGCGACCTTGCCATCGGTCTGTTCCTCGTCGGTGCCGTCGGCTTTCCAGAGGGAAAGCGAACTGCCGAGCCCGCGTTTGGGCGTGTGATTGATGATGAGATTTTCCTCGTCCTTGTCGCGCCCGCGCGGGTTGACGACCTGGTTCCACGATTTCGGATCGTCCAGGCCGCTGGTGCCGATGTCGCCGGGGTTGCCGTAATGGTAAATCTTGCCGACGCGCGCGGCGAAGTAGCCGTTGTTCACGAACATCTGCGGCAGCGTCACCACGTCGGGAATGACTTCGCGGAAATGCTTGCGCAAGTCATAAACCTGCGTGGTGTTCGGGCGCAGGCCGGTCATCAGCGAGGTGCGGCTCGGACTGCACAACGGAAACTGGCAATACGCGCGGTCGAACCGCGTGCCGCGCGCGGCCAGGCGGTCGATGTTCGGCGATTTGACGAGCGGGTGGCCGTAGCAACCGAGGTCGTTGTTCATGTCGTCCACGGCGATGAACAGGACGTTGAGCTTTTCGGCGGCGAAGGACGGCGCGCCAACGAGCAGCAGCGCGAGCAGGCACCAGTGAAGGAATCTTTTCATAAGCGGTTGAATGAAATGGCGGGCGGCGTGGCGCGCGTTTTGGTGGAGAGAAGTTTCCGCAGATTCGCGATGGTCTTGGCGTAGCCCGGGTCGGCGGACAAGTTGGTGAACTCGTTCGGATCCTTCTGATGATCGTACAACTCGACACCCTTGGCGCCGCCGTCCCATTCGGTGTAGCGCCAACGGTCGGTGCGGACGGTGCGGCCCATAAACGGCTGGCCGTCGCCGGGGCGGACGATCTGCGTGAACGCGGTGCCGTTCCAGGCGCGCGCGGGATTTTCGAGCAAGGGACGCAGGCGTCGGCCTTCGACGTAAGGTGGCGTCTTGAGCCCGCAGAGTTGCGCGACCGTGGGATAGATGTCCACGAACTCGACGATTTGCGAACAGGCGCGCCCGTTTC
The DNA here is from genome assembly GCA_040754875.1 of Verrucomicrobiota bacterium. GTDB lineage: Bacteria > Verrucomicrobiota > Verrucomicrobiia > Limisphaerales > JBFMBT01 > JBFMBT01. The sequence goes on from JBFMBT010000179.1 coordinate 12,397, forward strand.
CCTTTGCACCCGGCGAGCGGATGATCAACGGGGCGCGCGCGGATTCCTCGAAGAGGCTGCGCTTCTGCCACAGGCCGAGATGCTCGCCGAGGTGATAGCCGTGGTCGCTCCAGAAAACGACGATGGTTTTGTCGGCGAGGTTCAGACGGTCCAGCGCGTCGAGCACGCGGCCGACTTGCGCATCCATGAAGGAGACGGAAGCGTAATAAGCCTGCAACGCCTGGCGCAGAGTTTGTTCGTTGAGCCCGTAGTTGGCGTTCGTGAAATAGGACGCGACGGGTGGCATGTCGCGGCGATCATCCGGCGGGGCGGCGGGCAACTGGACTTTGTCGAGGGGATACAAATCAAAATATTTTTTCGGCGCGACATACGGCGTGTGCGGACGGAAGAAACCGACGCCGATGAAAAACGGCTTGTCGCGATGCTGTTCGAGCAGGCGGATGGCTTCGGTGGCTACCATACCATCGGTTTGTTCCTCGTCGCGGCCTTCGGCGCGCAGCCAGCTCAAGGCGCGGCCGACGGCGGCTTGCGGCGTCGGATTGGTGATGAGTTTTTCGTCGGCGAGGTCGCGGCCCTTGGGATTGACGACCTGATTCCACGAGCGTTCGTCGTCCAACCCGCTGGTGCCAATGCCGCCGGGGACGTTGTAATGAAAGATTTTGCCGACGCGCGCGGTGGTGTAACCGTTCTGCCGGAACAACTGCGGCAGCGTCACGGTATCCGGCCGTTGGTCGCGAAAGTGGCGGTCGAGATCATAGACGCCGGTCATGTCGGGACGCAGGCCGGTCAGGAGCGAGGCGCGGCTGGGATTGCAGAGGGGAATCTGGCAATACGCGCGGTCGAAGCGCACGCCGCTGGCGGCGAGCCGGTCGAGGTGGGGCGACTTGACGAGCGGATGGCCGTAACAAGCGAGCGCAGTGGCGGTGAGGTCATCGGCGGCGATGAACAGGACGTTGAGCTTTGATGGGGTGCGTGCGGGCCGCTTGTTGTTTTCAGAATCAGCCAAGGCGAGAGTCGTGGGTTGATTGTAACTCCCTTCCCCCTCACCCCGGCCCTCTCCCTTGGGGAGAGGGGGATCGGTTGCCACGCTCGGTGAATGGTGTGGCGTACGGGCGTAATCACCCCTCACCCTCGGTCCCTCTCCCCGTTGAGGGGAGAGGGAAGGGCGGGGTTGCAGCGTTGGATTAAATGGATCCGCAAGGCTTGCCACGAACCCACCCCTAGCCCCTCCCAGGAGGGGAACAGCGTTTGGCTCGCCGGAGTTGCCTGGCGAGTTCAGGGGAAAAAGGAGCGCGGCGAGCAGGGCCTGGGACAACTTCGGGATCATGTCGGGGAATGCTATGGCAGGGTCGCCTTGAATTTTGCGAGCTGCGGGTCGTTGGTCTTTTCCATGTGGGCGAGGAGAATCTTCTTCAGGCGATCGATTTCTTTTTTGGCGGCGGCATCGTTGATGAGGTTG
>JBFMBT010000180.1:0-13683 GCA_040754875.1 Verrucomicrobiota bacterium
CGGGGGAGCGGTGTGCGTGGTTGACCGGCCGAGGGATTGATTGGGGGCGAATCGCACTGGAAATCATAGGGAGATGGAGTATGGTAGCTGAAACCCATGGGCGTGATTACCTTATGAAGGCTTTGAGGCTTCTTCCTTTGTGGACCGTGTTGCTCGCGGTCTGGCCGGCGGCGGCACAGCAACCACAACAACTGGGGGCCATCACGGACAAGGCCGCCTTTTTGTCGGCGGCGATGTCGGAGTTTTTAAGCGATTCGCGGGCGTTCACGGCGACGGGCGAGTTGCGCGTGACGTCGGCACAGGGCGAATCGCCGATGACACTGCCGTTCACGGTGGCGATGCTCAATGGGCGGATGCGCTGGGACCTGAACCTGACGCAGGCCGGTTCGCCGGTGCCCGCGGAGTCGATGGACCTGTTGAAGCAGATCGGCCTGGATCGCATCGTTTTATTGATGGCGCCGAATGAAAAGATGCTGGTGGCGTTTCCCACGATGAAAGCGTACCTGGAGCAAACGATGCCGAAGGACCAGGCCATCGAGGACAAGGCGGTGAACAAGCTGGGGCGCTTCGTGAAGACGCCGCTGGGCAAGGAAACCATCGACGGACATCCGTGCATGAAATATCGGCTGAGCGATCCGAAAGATACCTCGGGCAAGGAGCAGGCGGTGGTGTGGCAGGCGGAGGATTTGAATGATCTGCCGATCCGGCTGTATGTGAAGGCGCAGGACGACGCGTATGATTTCCGGTTCAAACGCGTGCGCATGGGCAACCCGGACGAGCGGGTTTTTGCCCGTCCAGTAGGTTTTACGAAGCACGAGAGCACGGACAGTTTGATGGCGGCGATCATGGCCAAGTCGCTGGGAGAGGGTGGGCTGAAGGGGCTTTTGGGAGGGCAGTAGGAAACTTCAAGGAACAAACATCAAACTTTCAGGGAAGCACCAAGGTTCAAGCCTGAGATGACGGTAATGGTACCAATGCGTCCAGCCCGTGATTGGACGGTAGCCATCGGCGCGAGGAAGTACGGCATTCAGGAAATATGATTCTTCCGAATGCGTCATTTGCCTTGGTTGGAGCCACCAACAGTATCGCGTCTTCACGAGCGAAAGCAGTTATGTCGAGTTAGGGCGCCCGAAACTGCCACCGGATGGAATCGTTTTCACGCTTCCGGTCCCGGCTTCAGTAGTTCTAGCGGCGTTGGTGGCTGGCCTGGTTCTTGCGGCCGCAGCGGGTTATTCCGCAATGCGGCACCGGGGCGCAAAGCGGATCAAATTCCGTTTGAATAAATCCACAGGCACGTCGTCTGAGCTTATGTAGTTGGTTTGGTTGGATAGGTTAAGGGCGCCGGGAGGCGCCCTTTTTCTTTTCCGTTAAAGGGGCGTAAATCGTTACTGGCGACGCCGCCTTTGAAGGGTTCGGCGGCAGCGGAGGAAATCGCGGATGTGAAGGATGTGAAGTTCGTCCTTGTCGCGCCCAATGGCTTGTTTGCTCTTCAAAATGCGTTCCAACTTCAACACCGGCATCGGGTGGCCATGAATTCTCGCCCGCGTCACATGGCGCATTTCGCGGGCGAACGAGCCCAAGCCGGTGACTTCATACACGAAGTTTACCGGGGTGCCATCCTCAAGGTAAACAACGGTATTGGCGGCGATGGTTGCGCCCAGGCTGCGCGCGATGTTCTGCACGCGCATATACTGGCGCGGGGGAAGGTCAATCCACAGGTCAACATCCAGCGTGGTGCCCATCACGCCTTGCGCGATGGCTGCGGACATGCCGATGGCGAGGTAGCGGATTTTTTCCGCTTCAAGGGCTTCCAGTAGCCGAGCGAGCGGATGTGGCTTTCGAAAAGGTCCCACCGTTCCTGTGGGGTGGCGGCGAGGCCGAGCGCGTGAACGGACTTTTCCGCGTCGTCCAGCCCGCGCACGCCTTTGAGTTGCGCGAGTACGCGCGCGGCCCGCACGGGAAGAGGCGTTCTTTTTCGGGTTCGCTTCATGCGGCACGAGGGAACTCTATCGAATCGGCCCGGCCAAGTCACGTACGACCGGCAAGGGGACGGGTGCGAGCACGCAGGTCAAGCCGCCACCCGTGCAATCGCGTCCGGCGGGAATACATCGGTGGCTGCGTTGCGCGTGGATTACCCTTGTTTGGAGTTCAAGCTTTAGCTTGTGGAGAGACGCGCGGCTCACACGCTGAAGCGTGAACTCCATACAGGGCATGTAGCCGCGGCAAGGCGGAACCTCGCATCCTGGGCTGGCGACGTTGGGACGGGCACACTCCGGCGGTGAGCGGCTACGCGTACGGGTTGAACGAGCGCAGGTTCCATTCCTCGATGAGGTCCTTGGGGATTTCGTGCAGGAAGCGCGAAGGATGCTGCATCATGTCGCCGGTGTAGCCCTGGGTGACGCGGATCAGCGGGTAACTCAGGTACAATTCATCGCGCGCGCGGGTGACGGCCACGTAGAACAGGCGGCGCTCCTCCTCCACGGCATCCGGCCAGTCGAGGGAACGCGCGCTGGGGAACATGCCGTCGCACAGCATGATGACAAACACCACGTCGAACTCCAGTCCCTTGGCCTGATGCACGGTGGACAGGCGCAGGATTTCGTCATTGTCCGCCTTGGGCTGGTTGTCCTCGGCTTCGAGGTTGGTGAGCAGGGCCAGTTGCGTGAGGAATTCTTCCGTCGATTTGAACTGGCCGGCGAAGATGGCGAGTTGCTCGAGGTCTTCCAGCCGGTTGCGATAGTTCTCGTAACGCTCCTTCAACTCGTCCTCGTAGCCGGCGTCAAGCACCAGTTGGATCATTTCGGCGGGCTGATGGCGCGTGGGTTCGGCCTCGAGTTGCGCGATGGTGGCGGTGAATTGCGCCCACGCGATGGCGGTTTTCTTGGGCACCGCATCGACGCAGCGTTGCAAGGCCGTGGCCAGCGGCGGCGCGGGTGACGCGGCGGCCCCGGCGGCGTGCAAGGCGCGAAAGCGCAGCCACAATTTGTCCGCGCCCTTGGCGCCGATGCCGGGCAGCAGTTGCGCGAGACGTTTGAAGGCGATTTCCTCGGTGGGATTTATGACCAGCCGCAAATAGGCCGTGACGTCCTTGATGTGCGCCTGCTCAAAGAAGCGGATGCCGCTGGTGATGCTGAACGGGATGTTGCGCCGCGTCAGCTCAAGCTGGAGTTCCAGCGCGTGGAAATGCGAGCGATACAACACCGCCATGTGATTGAGCGACACGCCTTCCTCGCGCAGTTCAAGCGCGCGCTGCGCCACAAACGCCGCCTGCGTCTGGGCATCGGCGCAGGCCACTAGCGCGGGCTTGGCGCCGGTCTTGCGGGAGGCGGCGAGTTCCTTGGCGAATTGATTGATGTTGGCCGCAATCGCGGCGTTGGCCACGCGCAGGATTTCGGGCGTGCTGCGGTAGTTGGTTTCAATCTTGTAAACCTGCGTGTTGGGATAGCGTTTCGGGAATTCGAGGATGTTGCGGAAATTCGCGCCGCGCCACGAGTAGATGCTCTGCGAATCATCGCCCACCGCCATGACGTTCTTGTGCCGCGCGGCCAGCAGGTCGATCAAATCGCCCTGGAGCTGGTTGGTGTCCTGGTATTCATCGACGAGGATGAACTGGAACTTGCGCTGGAGCAGGTCGCGCACATCCTCGTGTTCCTCCAGCAGCCTCAACCACAGCGCGAGCAGATCGTCGAAGTCCATCACGTTGCTGGCGCGCTTGCGTTCCTGGTAGCGCTCGTGCAATTGCTGGATCTGTGCGGTCAGTTCGACGAAATGGGGGTAGTCCTTTTCGATGACCGTGACGATGGGGCGGCGCGTGTTGACGGCCATGGAAAAGACTTCGCCCAGCACCTCGGGCTTGGGAAAACGCGTGGCTTTCACGTCGATGTTCGCCTCGCCCAGGCACGCCTTGAGGACGTCCTCGCTGTCTTCGCGGTCGAGAATGGTGAAGTCCGGCCGGTAACCGAGCTTTTCGGCATTGCGCCGGAGAATGCGCTGGCCGACGGAATGAAATGTGCCGCCCCACAGCTCGCGCAATTCGCTGCCGAGCAGGTCGGCCACCCGGCGCATCATTTCCTTGGCGGCCTTGTTGGTGAACGTGAGCAGAAGGATGCGGTCGGGAGGTATCCCCTGCTCCAGCAGAAACGCGACGCGATAGGTGAGCGTGCGGGTCTTGCCCGAGCCGGCACCGGCGATGACGAGCGACGGTCCGGGCGCCGCCGTGACGGCTGCGTGCTGCTGCTCGTTCAGTTCCTTGGCATAGTCGATTTGTAAATCGACCCCGGAACGGAACGGTTGCAACACGTAGTCGCGTGACATGGCGGGGATTCAACGCGCAAGGGGTGGAAGGGAAAAGGAAAAACACACGTGAGGCGTGAGGCGTGCGAGTAAGTGGGGTTGGGGGTTGAAGGGGCAGCGGGTTCTCCGGGGCACGCCCGGCTCACTCGCAGCCGTGGAAGCCTACGCTACCGGGCTGGCGCATTGCAGGCCCTTTTGATACGCACGCGCGGCGGGGGGCGGGTGATGCGCAACAAAGCGGCACAGGACTGCCGCACTCCAAGACGCTGGCGCGCTCGCGAGGTGCCAAACGTCGCGAAGCGTCTTGGGTCCGCTACGGTGGAGGCGCGACAACGCCTTGAGGCTCGACACGATGCGGGGGAATTGTACGCTGCGGGGCGCATGTCCATTTGGTCGAGCCATGAGTGAGGAATCACCAAGAAATTTCACGCCACGTGCGCAGCAAGCGCTGGGTCTGGCGCGCGGAGAGGCGGATCGCTTCAGACATAACTTTGTCGGCACGGAGCACTTGCTGCTGGGGATCATTAAATTAGGACAGGGGGTGGCGGTGAATGTGCTCCAAAGAATGAGGCTAGATTTGGAAACGGTGCGTCAGGAAGTCGAGAAGCAGGTAGGCATTGGTCCAGAGACGAAGGTCATTGGCAATATTCCTTATACGCCGCGCGTGAAGAAGGTGTTGTCGCTGGCGGTCAAGGAAGCGAAGAATCTCAATCACAAATACGTCGGCACCGAACACATTCTGCTTGGCTTATTGAGCGAAGGGGAAGGCGTGGCGGCAAGGGTACTTCTGAGTTTAAAAGTGGGCATCGAAGAAGTGCGCCTGGAAGTATTGAAGGAATTGGACCCGGAAACTTTCAGAATCAGCCTCCCGCCCCAATCTCTTCCTACCGCGAAAACCATGTTGACCCCGGCTGAAATGGGCGAGCTTTCACAAGCGCTTCAGCCCCCACCTCCACCCTCCAAAGGCAAGGTCTTCCTCCGCCGGCTGGCGAGTTCGATTGTGTTGTGGACGGTGGTGATTTCGGCGTTGTTCTCGGGGAACAAGTTGATTTCGGATGGGTTCTTTCTGGTGATCATGCTGGTGCTGGCGGGGACGGGGTTGGCGGAGTTTTATGCGATGGTGGAGAAGCGCGGTTACACGTGTTTCAAGGAGTGGGGAATCTTCAGCGGGTTGTTGTTGATGGCGGCGACGTTCTTTTATCTGGTCGGCCAGCTCGGGGTGAACGTGGGCGCCGAGCCGTCCAAGGCCGGCGATTTCGAGACGAGCATCATCGTCATTTTCGTGCTGGGGTTGTGCCTCAAACAGTTCGTGTCCAAGAGCAACACGGCGGGCATCCTGGCGATTTCGACGACGCTCTTCGGGTTGATGTATGTGCCGTGGCTGCTGAATTTCATCCAGAAGATCAATTACTTCCCGCGCATCGACGGCAACGGGCGCTATTACGTGTTGTATTTCATCCTGGTGACGAAGTTCAGCGACCTGGGCGCGTATGTGACGGGGTCGCTCATCGGGAAACACAAGATGATTCCGCGCATCAGCCCGGGCAAGACGTGGGAAGGATTCGCGGGCGCGGTGGTGATCTCGACGGCGGCGAGCGTGATCTTCGCGCACTTCGCGGGGGACAAGCTGCACGGCATGACGCTGATGCACGCGGTGATCCTGGGCGTCATCTTGAGCGTGAGCGCGGTGATCGGGGACTTGATTGAGTCGCTGTTCAAACGCGAGGCGGGCATGAAGGATTCGGGGAGCTTTTTCCCGGGCATCGGCGGAATCCTCGACTTGCTGGACAGTTTGTTGTTCAATGCCCCGCTCATGTATTTGTATTTGCGGCATGTGTTGACGCACTAGAATGAAGAATGTTGTTTTATTGGGTTGCACGGGATCGATTGGGACCAGCACGGTGAAGGTGGCGGAGGATCTGCCGGACCAGATCCGGCTGCTGGGGCTGGCGGCGGGCAACAACCTGGAGTTGTTGCTGGACCAGACGCGCAAGTTCCAGCCCGAGGCGATTTCCATCAGCAGCCCGGAAAAGGCCGCCGAATTGCGCGGGATGCTCGGATTATCCACCGAGATTTATTCCGGCGAGGAAGGGTTGATCAAGCTGGCGACGCTCCCGGCGGCGGACATCGTGCTGATTGCGATTGTGGGCACGGCGGGGTTGAAGCCGGCCCTGGCGGCGATTCGCGCGGGCAAGGACATCGCGGTGGCGTCCAAGGAAATCCTCGTGATGGCCGGCGAAACCGTGATGAGCGAGGCGCGCAAACACGGCGTGCGCGTGCTGGCGGTCGATAGCGAGCACTCGGCGATTTTCCAATGCCTCGATGGCAAGCCGACGGATTCCGTGCGGTCGCTGTGGCTGACGGCCTCGGGCGGGCCGTTCCGCACCACGCCGAAGGAGGAATTTGACGGCATCACCGTCGAACGCGCGCTCAAGCATCCGTCGTGGGTGATGGGGCAGAAGATCACGATTGATTCGGCGACGCTCTTCAACAAGGGCCTGGAGATGATCGAGGCGCGGTGGCTGTTTGACATCGAGATGGGGCGCGTGCGCGTGGTGGTGCATCCGCAAAGCGTGGTGCATTCGATGGTGGAATTCGTCGATGGCTCGATCATCGCGCAGTTGTCCACGCCGGACATGTGCCTGCCGATTCAATACGCGCTGACGTATCCCGCGCGCGTGGGCAGCGAGCGCGTGCAGACGAATTTCGCCAAGCTCGGCACGCTGACGTTCGAGGAACCGGACACCGAGCGCTTTCCGTCGCTGAACCTGGCGCGGCGCGCGGGCGAAGTGGGTGGGACATTGCCGGCGGTGTTGAACGCGGCGAACGAAGTGGCCGTGGAACGTTTTTGCAAACGGGAAATTGGTTTCAACCAGATTTTCGAGACCGTGGAGCGCACCATGCGGGAGCATCGCGTGGTGGCGCATCCGGAGCTGGCGCAGATATTGGAGGCGGATGCGTGGGCGCGGGATGAGGCGCGGGGGTAGAGCAAGTTCCAAGTTCCAAGTTCCAAGTTCAAAGCCTTGGCCGGCTGAAGCCGGGACTCCGAACCCCAGCGCCTTTCCGCCCGGACGATTCAGCCTTGACTATCGCGTGTGTGCGCCGGATTAATCGGCTCCTGCAACCCACTCAACGTATGCGTATCAACACTGGTGTTAGTTTGGCCCTTTCCACCGCACTTCTGATTTCCCTGGCCGCGTGTTCCACGCCCGGCGGTTATTCGTCGGGCGGCGGCTCGGGCGAAAAAGGCTTTGTCAGCCTGTTTGATGGCCAGTCGCTCAACGGCTGGCAGCAAATCGGCAAGAAAGGCGACGGCTATATTGTCACCAATGGTGTCATTGCGTGCAGCAAGGGCGGCGGCGGCAAGTTGATGACCACCAGGGAATACGCGGACTTCATCCTGCGATTTGATTTCCGCCTGCCCGAGGGCGCGAACAATGGCGTGGGCATCCGCGCGCCCATCGAAGGCGACGCCGCGTATGTGGGCATGGAATTGCAGATTCTTGATGATTCCAACGCCGAGAAGAAATACGGCAAGCTGCGTCCCGAGCAATTCCACGGGTCCATTTACGATGTGATTGCGGCCAGGCGCGGCGCGCTCAAGCCCGTGGGCGAATGGAATTCGCAGGAGATTTCCGCCATCGGCCGGCGCGTCAAGGTCGTGCTTAACGGCCAGACGATCATGGATGCGGACTTGAACACCGTCACCGACGCGAAGGTGCTGGCCAAGCATCCCGGCCTGTTGCGCGAGCGCGGTTACATCGGGTTCCTCGGCCATAATGATTACGTCGAGCTGCGCAACCTCCGCATCAAGGACGTGACCGCTCCGGAGAAGGACAACACGCCGCCGCCCGGTTTCACGGCGTTGTTCAACGGCAAGGACCTGGTCGGCTGGAAAGGGTTGCTCGCGCGGCCCAATGACAATCCGTCCAAACGCGCCTCGCTCAAACCGGAGGAACTCGCCAAGGCCCAGGCCGAGGCCGACGAAAACATGCGCCAGAACTGGAAGGTGGAGGACGGCGCGCTCGTTTTCAGCGGCAAGGGCCGCAGCCTGTGCACGGCGAAGGATTACGCGGACTTCGAGATGTTCGTCGATTGGAAGATCAAGGAACTGGGCGACAGCGGGCTTTATCTGCGCGGCACGCCGCAGGTGCAGATCTGGGACCCGTTCAACGGCAAGCCGCAGAACAAGGTCGGCTCCGGCGGCCTGTTCAACAACAAGACGAACCGCAGCACGCCCACCAAGCCCGCGGACAAACCCATCGGCGAATGGAACCGGTTCCGCATCTTGATGCAGGGCGAGAAAGTCACCGTGTTCCTGAACGGCGAACTGGTCGTCCACAACGTGACGATGGAAAACTTCTGGGAGCGCGACAAACCGATTTATCCGACGGGCCAGATTGAATTGCAGAACCACGGCAACACGCTCTGGTTCAAAAACGTTTACCTCCGCGAATTGCCGCGCCAACCGTAACCGCCACCCCGACGTGCCATGAAACAGACCCTCTCCCGCCGCCAGTTTCTGCGCCGCAGCGCGCTCGGCGCCGCCAGCGCCTGGCTCGTCACTTCACGCAACGCGTTTGCCAAGGGCTCGCCGAACGGGAAGCTCGACATCGCCTGCATCGGCGTGGCTAATCGCGCCGGCGAGAATTTGCGCGAGATCGAAAAGCTCACGGACATCGCCAATGTCGTCGCGTTGTGCGATGTGGACGCGAACTTTCTCGCCAAGGCGAAACAGCAGCATCCGCAGGCGAAGACGTTCACGGATTTTCGCGACCTCATCGACGCGAAGGGCATCGACGCCATCGTGGTCAGCACGCCGGACCACACGCACGCGGTGGCGACGGTGACGGCGTTGAAGAGCGGGCGTCATGTGTATTGCGAGAAGCCGCTGACGCGCACGATCTCGGAGGCGCGCATCGTGGCGGAGACGGCGAGGAAGCACAAACGCGTCACGCAGATCGGCACGCAGATTCACGCGGGCGGCAATTATCGGCGCGTCGTCGAACTCATCCAAAGCAAGGCCATCGGTGACGTGGAGGAAGTGCACGTCTGGGTGAGCGTGACGTATGGCGGAAAGGATTTGCCGCCGGCCAGCCCCGTGCCCGCGGGATTGGATTACGATTTGTGGCTCGGCCCGGTGGAGCCGGTTCCCTACAGCCCGGAGTTCGTGCCGTTCAAATGGCGCAACTGGTGGATGTTCGGCGGCGGCGCGCTGGCGGACTTCGGCTGCCATTACATGGACCTGCCGCATTGGGCGCTGGAATTGCGCCATCCCATTTCGGCCGAGGCCATCGACGGCCCGCCGGTGCATCCGCATTCCACGCCGCCCTGGCTCATCGTGCGTTACCAATATCCGCCGCGGACGGGACTGCCGGCGGTCACCCTCACGTGGTATCACGGCGGCAAAAAGCCGGAGTTGCTCAAGTCGCTCGTCGCGCCGGACCAGCTATCGAAATGGAACAGCGGCGTGTTGGTCGTGGGCAAAAGCGGCATGGTGCTCGCCAACTACGGCAGCCACGTGCTGTTGCCCGAAAAGGATTTCAAGGGCTTCGTCGCGCCCACGCCGTTCATCAAGGATTCCATCGGGCACCATCGGGAATGGGTCGAGGCCTGCCGCACCGGCGGCGAGACGACGTGCAACTTCGATTATTCCGGCGCGCTTACCGAAGCGGCGCTGCTCGGGAACGTCGCCTATCGCACCGGGCTGAAACTCATCTGGGACGCGCCCAACGTGCGCACCTACAATGCGCGCGAAGCGCAGGAGTTCATCCAGCATGAGTACCGGAAAGGCTGGCGCATTTGATGGTTTGATCGTCCTTCGTTCTCGTCCTCGTCCTCGAAATTCAGGTCAAGGGGGAGAGTTTCACGGCCCGCGTGTACGAGCCCTGTTTGGAGTTCACGCTTCAGCGTATGAGCGAGGCGTCTCTCCACAACCTGAAGCCCGAACTCCATACAAGAGCAGGATGCGCGCAATGTGGCGCGAGCTTTCTCCGCGTGTGCCCAATAAAAAACGCCGGAGCTTTGCGCCCCGGCGTTCTCGCAGGTGTTGCCAACCGTCCGCGTCAGAACGCGAACGAAAGTCCGGCGTAGTAATTGCGCCCGTAAGCCGGATCGATGCCGTCGCCACGGATGCGCGCGTAGTAATCTTCGTCGAACACGTTGTTGATGCCGGCCACCACGCTCACATAGTCTTTGTACACCTTCACCTCCGCCGTGAGGTCCCACGTCATGTAGGCGGGCACCTGAAACGCCGTGGAGTTTGCATCATCGGCAAAATGGTCATCCACGAAGGTGCCGAGGAACGCGATCTTGACGCGATTGCCCCAGCGATAAATGGCGCCGGTGCGAACGAGGTATTCCGGCGCATACTGCGGGGCGCGGCCCATCTGCGGGCCACTTTCGAAGGAGGCATCGAGCAGCATCATATTGCCGTAGAGACTGAACGAGCCGAGGCGGTCCACGTAGTCGGTGTCGCGGCAGTAGTCCGCCAGGCCGATCAGGTCCAGTTCTAGCGCGCCTTCCACGCCTTTGTGGAGCGAGCGGCCCACGTTCTGGACGGTCGCGCCGACCGTTCCGATCTGGTTGTCGAAATCCAGCCAGAACACGCTGGCATCCCAAGTGATCCACGGCTGCGGATTGCCGCGCAAACCGATTTCGTATTGCCAACTGCTGCCCTCATCGAGGTTGTTGTTAATCACCGCGCCACCGCCGGTCGGTACTGCTTCGGTAAAGATGATCGGGCGGTAAGCTTGCGATACGTTGCCGTAGGCCGTGATTTTCGGTTTGACCTCGTATTCGAGGCCGATGCCTGCGAGTGGGACGAAGGCGTGATCATCCTTCACACCCAGCGGCGTGCCAGCGAGCGTTTTCGCCGTGTTCACCTTTTCGCGCACGTTCTGCCAGATGTTTTCGACGCGCAGCCCCGGCGTGACGGAGAACTTGCCGAACACGAAACGGTTTTCGAGGAATACCGGCGTGTAAAGAATGTCGCGGTCGGTGTCGCGAATGACCGTTCCATCGTCGGCGGTGGGCGTCGCCCCCGCCTTGTCCACACGCGGCGAATCGGTGTGATAGACCATCACGCCACCCGCGAAAGAATGCGTGTTGTCACCGGTCGTCCAGTCATGGCGGATGCGCGCGTCAACGCCCTTGGTATAGAATTCCTGGAGTTCGATGCTGTTGCCGCCGCCGATCGCGACGTGACCGAAGCCTGCGCCAGCGGGAAGCCCCGTTGCTTGTCGTTTGCTGAAGCGCGAGTAGTAGCCACCCCACGCTTTGACTTCAACCTCAGTCTGTTCGCTAAACGTGCGCTCCCAAGTCAACGATGGCATGTAGCGCTCGAGGCGGAAACGGTCGTTAAAACGCGACGTCGCCGTGCGGTCCGCACCGTAGATCACATCGGTGGTTGCTGGGTCAGCATCCGGTGCGAGCCGCAGCCCGCCCGGTTCGCCGTGTTCTTCCGCGTACCCGTCGAAGTTCAGAATCCAGCGGCTCTCCTTGTCGGCATCCAGCACGAGCTTCACCGCGCCCGCCCAGAGTTCGACATCGCTGTTCGCCTGGCGGAAACCATCGGTCTGGCGGTGATTGAAATACGCGTAGTAGCCCAGGCGACCGGACGTGCCATCAATCGAGTTGAACGTGGAATACAGGTTGTCGCTCCCCAGGATGTGCTGGCTGCGCACCGAGAATTCCTTGTCCGTGCGCGGCATGTGCGTGACGTAATTCAACGAGCCGCCCGGTTGCGGGCCAAACATCAACGAAGCGCCGCCATGCACGAACTCGATGCGGTCCACCGTATCCAGCGGCGGCGTGTAATACGCCTCGGGGTAGCCGAACATGTCGGCGTGGATGGGAATGCCGTCCTTGAGCACCTGCGTGAACTGCGCGCGATGCGGCGCCAGCCCGCGATAGCCGATGCTCACCAGCGGCGACGTTTCCTCGCTGAGCAGCAAGCCCGGCGTCAGCGCCAGCGCCTGACGGTAATTGTTGTTATTGATCTTCGGCATCTCATCGAGGTCGATGACCGAGGTCTTCTTGCCCGCGTTGATCTTCGTGCCTTCCACCGCCGGCAGAAACGGCGGCTGCACCGTCTCGGCGTATTCGGGTTCGGCGCGGATGACGACTTCCGGCAGGCGCGTGGTGGGCGTGGCCGGAGCGTTGGTGGTTTGGGCGTGGAGTTGGGTGGTCAGCGCCAGCGCGAGCGAACCGGTGAGAAGCGCGGCACGCCGGCCTGCCGCTGGGGTTTCAGATGCAGATTCAAATGTCATAAGGGCGACACTCTTATTGATACCGAGTCTCAATTGCAAGAAGAATTTTGCGAATGCTGACAGAAAGATGGAGGGACAGAAAAATGGGAACGGGAAACGGATTGTCGCGGTTGCGCGGCCGCGAGTGGAGCGCGGGATTCATCCCGCTTCAGCGTGGATTGGGCTGGCGGCGTTGAAGCGGCATGAACGCCGCGCCCCTAAGTCGGCTGCCGAATTCGCCTTATCCTTTGCGGACTTGGCGACCTTCCCAGAACCATCAGCACGGCAAACCCGAACGCATCGCCATTCACCCTGCGCGGGAACAGCTTCTCCCTCTCCCCAAGGGAGAGGGCCGGGGTGAGGGGGAAGGGAGCGTCATTATGCCCACGATTCCAGAACCGGGTTCATGGGGAGGGTGAGCGTTGTTTCTTTCGCGTGCGGCTTCGCCCCGTTGCGTCCTTCGCGGCCTTTGCGTGAGGCTCTTCTGCAACGTTACGGCTTCAGTAACGCCCGCTGCGCGTCAGCGGCTGCGGCAGCGTGCGCCATTCCTTCACGCGGCCCTCCTTGAACACAATCTCCGCGCGCACGTAGTCGCGCGGGTTATAGTCGTGATCCAGGTAGCGCTCCAAAAACAAGCGCCCGCCCCGCGACACTTCGCGATACGACCAATAACGCGTCTCCTCCATCACGGAGCCGTGATACAGCCACGTCATTAGCGTGCCCTGTTCGTTTTGCGCCGTGAGCGTTTGCGCCGGCTGGCCCCACGCGATATACACCGCGTCCTGGCTCATGCCGACCTGGATTTGCCCCTGGTCCACCATCGCTTTTTGGTCCGCCGGCAACGCGGCATACGCGGCGCTCTTTTCGGCGCGGCGCGACTCGATGGTAGAGGTCGCGCAGCCGGCCAACAACCCCAGCAACAGAACACAAAGAACTTGTTTCACGTTCATTGGACGACGCGCGAGGCCGCGCAATTCAGCGGAGTGATTTCCATTGAAGCAATTTAGGGCATGTCTTCAGAATAGGAAAGGGTGCTGTTGGCGGGCAAAATGAGCCGATGGCGAGGCGCGACGAAGGAGCATAGCCGTCCCGCATGGCGGGATGACTGAGGAGCAACGAAGCCAGCGTCTCCTTTGCACGC